>NZ_CP019640.1:152500-512500 GCF_001999905.1 Planococcus lenghuensis | reverse complement strand
CCTTTGGGTTATGAGCCCAACGAGCTACCGAACTGCTCCACCCCGCGATAATATTAGTAGTGATATGTTGCGTCACTTACGCATGTTACTCTGCAGTAATAGACACCTGCATCAGCTCTGCTGATTCGGTGTAACTCGTCGTCTTTGTACGACTCGTGTTACATCTTCCTCGGCTCCGCCTCCGTCGATGTTAATCGCTGTCTTCGTACAGCGATTTGCTCCACCCCGCGATAATATTAGTAGTGATATGCTGCGTCACTAATTATAAGTGCAAGCGTATTCTATGTACCTTATTCAGTATAACACAGAAATAGTAATGGTGACCCCTACGGGATTCGAACCCGTGTTACCGCCGTGAAAGGGCGGTGTCTTAACCGCTTGACCAAGGGGCCGGATAATGGCTCCGAAGGTAGGATTCGAACCTACGACCGATCGGTTAACAGCCGATTGCTCTACCACTGAGCTACTTCGGAACAAGATCGATTACTAATCGACTTTTTCTATTATAGAGACCATAAAAGGAATCGTCAATAGATAAATGCCATTTTCTTTTAAAAGTTTTTTAAAGCAATTGAAGTTTTCCGCGACACTTGCCGCATCGGTATTTTTCTGTACTCATCCGAATTTTCCGCGCATAGTTCGTTCGGCAACTGAGGCATTGGTATCTATACTGACGGTCAGCTGTGCGTCCCTTTCTTTCTGTGGGAAGCTGACAGAAACGGGGTGAATCTGTTTCTTTCAATAGTTTTTTAAAATCAGCATCTCTGTGCTTGTACCCCTTCCCTTCCAGGTGAAGATGATAATGGCACAGTTCATGCTTGATAATACCTTCAAGTTCCCTGTATCCGTATCGCTCATAAGATGCCGGGTTGATCTCAATAGCGTGAGTGCTGAGCATATACCGGCCGCCTGTTGTCCTGAGTCTCTTATTAAAGTAAGCCGCGTGCCGAAACGGCCGGGAAAAAACCCCGGCTGAAATTCCCTGCACGACTGCGGTGAGTTCTTCGTTTGTCACCTTACTTCTTCCTTTCTTACGTTTGCTATTCGGGTTGAAGCATGGTCAGCGCAATGCGTCCTTTTTCTTTTTCGGCTTTCTCTACCCACACAGTTACCACGTCTCCAGTCGAGACAACCTCAAGCGGATGTTTAACAAATCCTTTTTTCAGCTTGGAAATATGAACAAGCCCGTCCTGCTTCACGCCGATATCAACAAAGGCACCAAAGTCAACTACATTACGCACAGTTCCCTGTAATTCCATTCCCGGCAGCAAGTCTTCCATTTTTAATACATCCTTTTTCAGAAGGGGTTGTGGGAAATTATCTCGCGGATCACGTGCCGGGCGCTTCAGTGTTTCCACGATGTCGCGCAACGTCACTGCACCTGCCCCTGTTTTCTCACTGACGGCACGGAAATCGATTGCAGCCAATTTAGCAGTCAATCCTTCAGTGCCGATTTCTTTTTTGTCGGCTCCTGCTTCTTTTAAAAGCGTTTCTGCCAGTTCGTAGCTTTCCGGGTGAATACCTGTTGAGTCCAACAGGTTCTTCGCTTCCGGAATGCGAAGGAAGCCAATCGCCTGTTCATATGTCTTGGCGCCCAGACGAGGAATCTTTTTTAATTGAGGCCTTGAGGTGAAGCGGCCGTTTTCGTTCCGCATGTGAATAATATTATCTGCGACGGTTTTATTTAACCCTGCTACATATTGTAATAAAGAAGAAGAAGCTGAATTTACATTAACGCCCACTTGGTTGACGGCTGTTTCCACAACAAACGTCAGCTGATCCGCTAACTTCTTCTGCGAGACATCATGCTGATACTGCCCGACGCCGACCGCTTTCGGATCGATTTTCACGAGTTCTGCCAGCGGATCCTGCAACCTGCGGGCAATGGATACGGCACTCCGCTCTTCCACTTGCAATTCCGGGAATTCTCCGCGTGCCACGTCAGATGCCGAATATACACTTGCGCCCGCTTCGCTGACGATGACATACGATGCAGCAACCGCCCGTTCACCAATAAAATCAGCGATAAATTGCTCGGTCTCGCGGGAAGCGGTGCCGTTTCCGATCGCCATGATTTCAATCGGATATTTCTTTATCAATTCGGTCAGTTTCTTTTTGGCAGCTTCCGGGTTCGCTTTTGGCGGATGGGGGTAAATGACTGCCACTTCCAACAGCTTCCCGGTTTCATCCACTACGGCCAGCTTACAGCCGGTCCGGTAAGCGGGATCGACCCCCAGCACCATTTTATTTTTCATCGGCGGTTGCAGCAATAAGCTCCGCAGGTTCTCAGAAAAGATATGGATTGCCTGTTCTTCCGCTTTTTCGCTGAGCTCCCCGCGCATTTCACGCTCCACTGCAGGCTGGATAAGCCGCTTATAGCTGTCATTAATTGCCGCTTCCACTTCAGGATGGGTGTTCCCTTTCAGCCATTTCGTTTTCATCACTTTTAAGACCGTGTCTGCCGGCGGTTCGATTGTCACTTTCAGAATATCCTCTTTCTCTCCGCGGTTCATCGCCAGTACCCGGTGCGGAACGATTCGAGCGACGCGTTCCTCGTACTCATAATACATTTCAAAAACCTGTTTTTCGTCTTCTTTTCCTTTTTTCAAAGCACTCCGAATCAACCCATTACGCCGGGTCACTTCCCGGATCTTCTCCCGAATATCCGCGTCATCCGCGAACCGTTCAGCCAGAATGTCACGGGCTCCCTGCAGTGCCTCTTCTACGTCTGCCGCCTGTTTCGGACCAATGAATGCAGCCGCTTTGCCGTTCGCATCTCCGCGATTTTTCATCAACCAGTCCGCCAGCGGTTCCAATCCTTTTTCTTTTGCAGCAGAAGCCCGCGTCCGCCGTTTCTGCTTGAATGGCCGGTATAAGTCTTCCACCCGCTGAAGGACATCCGCATTTAAAATGTCCTTTCGGAGTTCAGTTGTCAGCTGATTCTGTTCCTCAATCAGCCGAATCACTTCGTCCTTTCGCGCTTCGAGATTCTGTCTATATGTATATCGGTCACTGATGGCTTTGATCTGCACTTCGTCAAGCGACCCGGTTGCTTCTTTCCGGTATCGGGCAATGAACGGCACCGTATTGCCGTCTGCGAGGAGCGCAATAACTTGTCCGACTTGCTTACCACTAATGCCGGTTTCCTTTGCCACTGCCTCTTGTAGCTGTTTCGAATCCATATTTCCACGTCCTTTCGGGCTTAATTTTACCACAGGTCCTGTTTAATAAAGCGGATGAACAGGAAATCAGTGTCTTTCAATGGCGATAGCAGCCTATGCACCATTTTTTTCCATAAAAAAAGAAGCCTTCTTCTATTGAAGAAGACCTCCTGTAATGAATGTAGCATCATCGCCCGTTTCAATTGCCGCATGAATATCATAATACAGCCGCTCAGGTGTACCTGCCCGCCGCATCATCGTTTTCGGACTCCGTAAATCCACTCCATCCGAGTGGGCAAGGAACAGATCACCCGGTGAATACGGGAATCGCTGGGTACGCAATTTTTGCGGCCGACCCGAAAGATAACCCATTACCGGGAGCGGATAGACGAGTTCATCCGTCTTTCGTCTGTACAGATAAAAACGGATATTTCCGACACAGCTATAGTCAAAGTACTTCTCTTTGAAATAGACCTTGAAAACGGCAACGGCTGCTCCCCGTTTTTGAAACATCTGCTCATTAAAGCGGAACATCAGGTCGTCGACGGTTTCATGGTGGTATTCTTTCAGGATCGTCGGAATCACTTGCGATGCCAGCCGGGCAACCGGTCCATTTCCAAGACCGTCTGCCACTGAACAGACGAAATAATCGTCTGTGACAATCGTAAAATAACTATCGCCTGATTCGTAATTCCCTTTTTTGGCCGCGTTATAGATACAAACGTCTACAAATGGGTGGCGGAGTACTTCCACTTATGTAACCCCACCGGCCGCCAGAATGGCTTCCTGCAGTTTTTTGATCGCTTTGCGCTGGAGGCGGGATACGTGCATCTGGGAAATGCCCAGCCGGTCACCCGCTTCTTTCTGGCTCAACTGCTCAATGTACGTGTACTGGATAATCTGTTTTTCCCGCTCCGACAGAATGCTCATCGCGTTGGCAACAAGCATGCGCTGGTCTGCTTTTTCATAACCATTGTCTTCCTGTCCGACCACATCAAACAAAGTCACAGTACTGCCATCAGAATCCGCTTCAAGCGAGTGATCCATTGATAATGCCTGATAGCTCTTGCCCATCTCCATCGCTTCTAAAACATCATCTTCGTCAACACCGAGGTATTCAGCGATCTCCCACACTTGCGGCGAACGCTGCAATTCAATCGTCAGCTGCTCAACTGTGGATTTGATCCGGGGGCCAAGCTCTTTAATTCGCCGCGGCACGTGAATAGCCCATGTCTTGTCCCGGAGAAACCGCTTAATTTCCCCGATGATCGTTGGCACTGCGAATGCTTCAAAGCTCCTGCCGAACGACGGATCGTACCGGCGAATGGCACCGAGCAGTCCAAGCATGCCTACCTGGGCGATATCTTCGTGATACGATTTCCCGTTGGAATATTTCCGGGCAATCGATTCGACAAGCCGCTCGTAATGCAGTACGAGATTTGTCTGTGCTTCTTCATCTTCATTTTTCTGATACGCTTCAATCCATTCCAATACCTGTTCTTTTGTCGGCTGATTAGGATGAGATTGTTTCGACATCCTCTTCCACCTGCTCTCGCTTGACATGCTTTGTCATGAAAACTGTTACACCTTCCTGATGGTGTACTTTCACTTCATCCATAAGTGTCTCTATTAAATAAAGGCCTAACCCACCTTCGCGCAGGAACGATACTTCTTCCTGGTCATGGTATGGCCCTACTTTCGCTTTTGTCTCTTCAAAATCGAAACTCTTGCCATGATCGGCTACCATGATTTCAATTTTATCGCCATACAATGCACATCCGATGACAACTTCCCCATCTTCTCCATCCTTATAGGCATGCTGTACAGCGTTTGTCACCGCTTCACTTGATGCGATTTTCAGATCTTCGATATCGTCATATGAAAAACCGATGCGGCTGGCCAGTCCGGAAATGGCTAACCGTGCCACCCCAACATATTGCGGCTTGGCAGGAACCCTCATTTCAATATAATCGAAAGGACGCATAATCACTTACCACCTTTATTTTCTGATTCAATATCCATGATGTCCCCAAGGCCGGTAATATCAAACAGACGTTTCAAACGTGCAGAAAGACCGACCAGCTTTACGTGACCGTCCTTTGCATTCAACGCTTTAAAAAATGCCACGAACACACCGAGTCCGGTACTGTCCATGTAATTCACTCCTGAAAGATCGATGACTGCGTTCAGTCCATTCTGGTTTTGGTGCGCTTCCAGTCGTTCCCGCAGAACAGGTGCAGTGTGTGCATCAATTTCTCCGCGCACTGCTCCTGTCAGGTTTCCGCTTTCTTCATGCAATTCCACTTGGATATTCATCTAATCGACACCCCTGTTTTCACTAGTCATATTGGTTGGTTATTTCTTCAACATTGTTCTTCGGTTTTCCTGATAGCATTGAAAAAATCCACTGTTGACCACAATACCCGTCTACTCGCCAAGCTAAACACCAGGTCAGCTTTTTTTATAGATGACCAAGGTAAAATCATCCCGCAATTCCGCTTGCTGCATGCGGCTGAGCTCTTCATACAAGTACTCTGCAATTTCCTGTGCCGAGGCGTCTTTTTTGTGCCGGACCATATCAAAAATGACTTCATGGTCAATGAAGCCTACTTCTGTCCGCCCTTCTGTCACGCCATCGGTCATCGCAATCACAAGGTCGCCTGTATGCAATTGTACGGACCGGTCTTCGTATTTCGCTTTCGGCGATACACCGAGCAACAGTCCTCTTGCCCGCAGTTCTTCGAATGTGTCTGTCTCTGCCCGGTACAGGAGTGCCGGTTCGTGACCGGCTGATCCGTACGTCAGCCTTCCATCTTCTGCATTATACTGTCCGTAGAACATTGAGATGAACATGGAATCATCGATGCTTTTTTCCACGATCCGATTAATGACACCCAGCACGTCACTTGGATGTGCCGCGGCATCATTCAGACTGTCCAGTCCGAATTTAATCATGGACATGCAAAGGGCGGCAGGTATGCCTTTTCCAATAACGTCGGCAACCGCCACTCCTGCTGATCCTGACTCATCATACACAAAGTATATGTAATCGCCATTCATCGCACGTGATGGCACAGAAATCACCCCGACATCCAGTCCCGCGATTTCCGGACGCTGCGTCTTCAGGAGTGTTTCCTGTACATGTGATGCCAGATCCATTTCGACTCTGAGCTCTTCCTGTTTTTGAACCAGACTCTGCCGTTCACGGTTAGCCATGCCATAGCTGATCATCATTTCGATAAGCAAGTCAAATGAGTGCCATACTTCATCAGGCAACTCACCATGTAATCCTGCAAGCGCCGCTTTATGCATGCTGATGACTTCTTCAGGCTGCACGTTTTCCTGCAAGAACTGGCGGCTCAGGATTTGCCCTGCATATAAATTCTGCTCCGATTGTTCCCGAATATATTGGGCTAAAATTTCTTTATACTGGCTTTCAATGATCTGAACCACTCAGCTTCCCCCTTACCGAAGCCATTTGGTTGCTCGGATATCTGTTCCTTCCCCCAAAATGGTTTCGATTTTAAAATCATCCATCAGGCGTTTCACACCCGGCAGTCCCGCTCCCAATCCGCCGGATGTAGAAAATCCGTCTTCCATCACTTTACGGATGTCCGGGATGCCGGGTCCTGTATCTGTTGCAACGATCATAATCCCATTAAGCCCTTTTTCAGTGACCCGCTGGATTTCGATCTTTCCTTGTCCGGCATAAAGATAAATATTGCGTGCCAATTCACTGATGGCTGTCGTGATTCTCGCCTGATCTACCGTTCCGAAGCCGAGCTCTTTTGCGACGTTACGTCCGAGCTGCCGGGCTGCGACGATATCCCATTCTGTCAAAATTTCCACTGAGGACTGATTGTTCATGCATTAGCCCTCCAATTCCAGTTGAAGTTTGTCCAGACCGTTTTCTAAATCGAGGGCAGTCATGACATCTTCAAGACGGATGCCAAGCTCGATCAGTGTGATTGCAACAGCCGGCTGGATGCCAGTAATTACTACACGCGCTCCCATCAGGCTTGACATACTGATTACATCTCCCAGCACCTTTGCGATAAATGAATCGATGAAGTCAATCGACGTCAGATCAATCACGACACCGCGGGCGCTTGTCTCATGCAATTTTGTCAGCAAATCTTCCTGAAACTGAATCGCAGTCTGATCATCAAGTTCCCATTGAATGGATACAATCAGACAATCCCGCAGTTTTAAAATCGGTATGCGTACATTCATTCTTCCACCTCCACGATTTTCCGGTCTGTAAGCGCGAGCGCCTGTTCCACGCCGCGCTGCAATGTGCTCGTCGTCGTGAAATCATTCAGGTTGATGCCGAGAGTCACAATCGTTTGTGCAATTTCCGGCCGGATGCCGACCAGCATACATTTTGCACCGACGAGACGAACTGCGTCTGCTGCCTGGATGATGTGATGAGCGACCATCGTATCGACGACCGGCACACCAGTAATATCCAACAGTACCACTTCCGCACGGTGCTTAACAACACCCTGCAGCAGGTTTTCCATAATCAGTTTTGCACGCTCCGTGTCAATAGTACCGACGAGCGGCATTACAGAGATTTTATCAAATACCGGAATAAGAGAAGCTGACAGTTCCTGCAGTGCAATTTTCTGTAGACTCACGGTACGTTCCCATGTCTTTGAATATGCTGCGATAATGCTATTGCGCATCGGCCCAATCCAATTTTGGAAGACATTGATATAATCGCGAATATCATCTTCTCCGATAAAGTTCTCTTCTTCCATTTTCGCGTAAACGGTTCGGGAAAACGCATCAATCGCCCGGGTGACAAATACGATAGACCAGCCAAGCCGCACAACCTTTTCAGAGAAATCATTGAGCCGGTGCTCATATGCCTGATGGCTCTCCGATAAGTTCGTCAGCATCAGTTCTGCAAACTCACGGCTTGTCTGGTCGCGCATTTCAGATGCCAGCATCTGAAATGATCCTTCCCGGTCATCCGCTTCCAGTACTTCCTGCCATGCGGGCAAAATATCATTTAAATGCCTGTTAATAAACAGTGCTAATTTTTCGTTCATCTAGTTGAAAATCCTCCTCAGGTAAGTATGTATAAGATTAAGAAACTTTATATATATTTCTATTGTATCGGAAAACTGACGGTTTCTCACGTTTTTTGCGGTTTCCTTGCCGGCAATGCTAAAAACATAGAAAAAATCACCGGAAAAAGTGCGTTTCCCGGTGATTTTTAAGTTATGTATAGACTAAAATTTCACAAGTCCAACGCTGACTTCCAGCGCTTCGTCCACTTTTTCCATGAGTCCATCATCAAGATGGGTAATTTTATCCGTCAGCCGTGACTTGTCAATGGTCCGGATCTGTTCAAGCAAAACGACCGAGTCACGTTCAAACCCATTCGCTTTCGCGCTGATTTCAACATGAGTCGGCAATTTCGCTTTCTGAATCTGTGCTGTGATCGCCGCTACAATGACTGTCGGGCTGAAGCGGTTTCCAATATCGTTTTGAATAACCAGAACAGGCCGGGTCCCGCCCTGCTCGGAACCGACTACTGGTGATAACTCTGCAAAAAAAACGTCTCCGCGTTTTACAATCAAGCTGTCACCCTCCGCTTACGAGTCGCACTGACAGGTTATGCTCCGCTTCGTATTCCGCGTGAGAACACTCACAGGCAATCGAAAGATTGATCTGTGACATCTCCACGTAGCCCTTGATCATCGCTTCCCGAATGTGATTTGAACCATAAGTAGTTCTCTTTACCCGTTGTGTCGACACGTAAACGTAGTCGCCAGCTTCTTCCACATGTTCATATGTGCATGCTGTCAGTTCTGACACCATGGTTTTTGGCAGCTTCACAATCACTTCTTTTGTCTTCGCACTTTCGTTCTCGTACACAGCTGACACCTCCCGGAACCCCATTCATCGAACCTATGCATTCATCTTAACATCAGAAACAGTGCTTGAAAAGGACGAATTGGTAAAATGCTCCCTTTAGCGCAGGAATCGGGGCACTCTGGCAGTCAGCATGCATGGAATTTCATAAGGAATTGTTTCAAGGCACCGGGCCCACTCTTCTGCCCGGATTTGCTCTCCCCCCTGCACGCCCAGCAGCTGCACAGGCTCCCCTGCAGGCATCTCCTGCTGCAGTCGCACCATGCATTGGTCCATGCAGATTCGCCCGATAATCGGGACCCGCTTTCCGCGGATCAGCACTTCCTGCCCCTGCAGCCCCCGCAACAGTCCATCCGCATAGCCTATAGGCAACGTACCAATCCATTCATCTTTTTCGGTCACATACGTCGCTCCATAGCTTACCGTACTGCCGGCCGGTAATTTTTTCACATGAACGAGTTCTGTAGATAAACTCATAGCGGGTTTAAGCGGTGACTTCAGTTCACTTTCCACATAGGCCGAGGGCGCAATGCCATACATGGCAATCCCGGCCCGCACTGCATTGAACGCAAATTCCGGGTGCAGAAGCGCTGCAGCACTGTTAGCTGCATGGATCAGCAGACCTGTCCCTGTATGCTTCAACACTGCGGTAAACCGTTCTCCCTGTCGATTCAGTAAATCGCTGTCCGCTTCGTCTGCTGTTGCAAAATGAGTGAACACTCCTTCAAGATGAAACGGCGATCGCCTCAGCATAGCAAGCACTTCTTCCGTTTCTTCCGGCTGAATTCCAAGACGCCCCATGCCGGTATCCACCTTTAAATGGATGCGCACATCCCCGGATGCAGCATTCCGGGCCTGCCGCACCCAGTCAGCTGAATAAGCTGTTAAAATAACGTTATGTTCCACAGCGACCGGGATGAACGATACAGGAGATGCCCCCATCACTAAGATGTCCGCATCAATCCCCTGTCCCCGCAATTCAAGTGCTTCGTCCGGCGTTGCGACAGCCAGCAATGCCGCACCACTCTTCAGTGCCTGCCTGGCAACAGCTTCTGCCCCGTGTCCGTAGCCATTCGCTTTCACAACTGCAATCATCCGGACATCACCGGCCGCTTTTTTAATGATAGCCAGATTGTGCGCGATGGCATCAAGTTCAATAATTGCCCGTGTCGGCCTGTACAGTTTTCCCATGTCATTCCCAGCCTTCCGAAGACTGCAGCAGCACCTGAGCTGCTGCATAGTCATGTGTATGTGTAATGGAAAGGAGTCCGATTGCCTGCTGTTTGAACACGACATGCGGCTTTCCTTCCGTGTTTTTCCGAATTTCAATATCCTGAAATGAGCAGCTTCTGCCAATTCCGGTCCCAAGTGCTTTGGCGAACGCTTCTTTTGCAGCAAACCGACCTGCAAGGAATTCCGCCTGTCTGATGACAGGAACTGCAGCATATTCTTCCAGTTCCCTTGGCGTGAGCACCCGTTCCCGCAGTTTGGCGGACCGCCCATTCAGCTCTCGGATGCGTTTAAGTTCGACAATATCAAGACCAATCCCGGTAACCACAGCATCTTCTCCTTTCATTTGCTGATTGTTCCAGTATAATACGGATTATGGACTAATTGAGGTGACAAGTATGTTTATTCGTCGTGAAAGTTTTTCCCAGTATATCCGCTTGTACCCGGTCGTATCCACGCTTATTGCACTGAATGTGCTCGTTTTCCTGCTTGGCTACCTGCCGGGTATCGGCTCCTGGATCGTTCTCTATGGCATCGGCTACAATGCGGGCATTGCAGATGGCCAATGGTGGCGGCTGATCACACCGATCTTCCTGCATGCCGGCTTTATGCACTTGCTATTCAACGCCTTCTCACTGTTTCTGTTCGGGCCAGAGTTGGAACGGCTGACCGGAAAAACCCGGTTTTTGACCATTTATCTGGTTGCAGGTATTTTCGGCTCGCTAGCCACGTTCTTTTTACAGCCGCTTGCCTATTCCCATGTGGGAGCCAGCGGAGCAATTTTCGGCATATTCGGAGCGTATGGCGCACTTCTTTATTACGGCGGCCGGGCATTGCCGGAACTCCGGCAGATTTTGCTGCCGATCCTGGTTATCAGTGTCATTATGACATTCCTGACGCCAAACGTGAATGCAACTGCGCATATCGCAGGAATGATTGCCGGATTCCTGATCGGTCTCAGCTTTTTTCACCCGAAGCGGATTACCAGCTGGAAGAAAAACAGAATCAGAAGAGTAAAGTAAAATCAGCCGGAGATCTTCCGGCTGATTTTTTTGCACTCAAATTCGTTTTTTCGGCCGGAACCATTGGAGAATTACATGGGCGTCCTGCTGTTCCAAGTGTTCTGCCCGTGCCGCTGCACCGAATGCGCCGGATTTAACAGTCGCCTGGACGGAAGCAACATTTTTCCGCCGCTGAAACCAGCTCTGTTTAATTTCGATTGCCTGCACCCGTTTTTTCAGCATGTAAAAAGTATGCTTCCCGAATGCGCGGAATTGAAGTGTCAATTGTTTATCCGAAGTCATCCAGCCCGCTGTCCGGTGCTGCCAAATACCAAGCGCCACACTGACCGGAAGTGCCAGCAGCGCCAGCAATCCATACGGAAAAAAGAAGTAACTGAGCACACCGGCTGCCGGCAGCAGCCAGATGAAATCGAATCGGTAGAAGAAATGAACACTCCTCACCGGCGCTTTCATCAGTTCAGGTGCCCATTCCATTTCAGGAAACAACGTCTCCAACACCTGCAGCATATCGTGTTTTTTAACAAGCGGCAGCAGCCGGATTTTATCATTGCCCATTTCTGAAACAGTTCCGCCGGCGCTTTCAACTGTCACTGCAGTGTAGCCGAGAATTTCCCTTAATGGATTTTGAGTCACATGGATTGCTTGAATGCGTTTGAATGGAATCGTCACCCGCTTTTTCTCAAGCAGCCCCCGGGTAATGATGATGTTTTCCTCATTCGCCATCACGGTAAAACGGTAATTGGACATCACGGTCAAGATGAGTGAGACAAACCAAATCAGCAACAACCCCACGAATAGAGCCAATGCAACAATCAGGATGCCAAAGCGAAGGAAGATCATTATTTCACTGTATATGGACTCGTACGGAATGACTTCGGAAAATTGGGACAGGAAAATCGCAATCCCGGACAGTATTACGCCGATACCTCCGGATGTCGCAGCCAGCACCAATAGCTCCTGTCCGGAAATCCGGTAGATCTGTCGAACTTCTTCTGATTGTCCAATTGCCGGGTCATTCGCCTGTTTTGCTTCATCCGCAGACAAATGGCCATAGGCTTTCACCCTTTCCATTTCCTCTTCAATCCGCTCAGCATCGCGGCGGGATATAGCCGTCAGTTCCGCTTCTGCCCCTTCAATCTGGCCTCCTCCGGCTGTTTCGACCTTTACACGGACCAATCCAAGCGGCCGATGAAACAGTCCTTCTGTATAGTCCAGACTCTGAATTCGTTCGAATGGAATATAACGTTTCTTTTTTACGAACAGCCCGTATTCAATACGGAGTTCCCCTTCCTCGAACCAGTAAACAAATCGTTTCCATTTAACAATCCCTGCAACAAGCAAAAAGATCAGCACAAGAACGCCGATTCCATACGTGATCAGCGACTCGGTATCTCCGCCAGGCATCCCTTCCCCTGAAGGAAGTTGGCCCCAAATAAAATCAGGAACGGCAGCAGCAGATCCTTTAACCCCTTCAGGAAGTTCAGGAACGCTGATATCGGATGAAGGCGATAGCGCGTCTCAGACATCATCTTCCGCCACCCTTGCTAGAACTGAGATCTTGTTTCGTAATTCATCTGCCTCCGCTGTTATAAGCGCAGGTACTGTGTGGACAGTGGCAGCCGTGGAAATTGAAATAGCCGCCAAGCCATACTTGCGGAGAATCGGCCCTTGTTCTGTATCCACGTGTTGCACACGCACCATCGGCACGAGCGTCCGTTTAACGACAAATAAACCGTGCTGCAATTCAATCTCCTGCTCACGCACTTCATAGCGCCAACGTTCCCAGCGGATCTTCGGGAATAGAAATACCGCGAAAAAACCAAAAAGCAGCAGTACAGCGGCACAAACAGCATAGACCCAAAGCGGCCCATCAAAGAAATAAACGCCCACTGCAGCGCCTGCTGCTATAAGCGCAACGAGGGCAGTCTGAAACACCCCATAGAGCCGCCACACTTTTAGTCCTTCCGGAGAAATCCGGTTTTTTGGCTGATTATCCATGTTATCCCCCCATCCTGCTGTCTCTTGTCTATACGTTCCATCCTCGGCACCAGTTTCACCTTCTTCTATTCTAACGGAATCAAGACTTGAATTGCGGACAACAAGAAAGTTTACACCGAAAACTATATAAGATGAACTAAAAAACGAACCCTTACAAGCCGCTTCGAACGCTTAGAGAAGCCAAAGAACTTTTGGCTTCCGCCTTTCCTGCGGGCCCGAAAGCGCGGCTGTTTTGCGGAATGTCGATCAGTTAACATCATTATTTCATCTTAATATAATGGTGTTTTTTTGTGTTCCATAGTGATAAAAAATGAAATCGTGTACACATTTCTGCAGAGCTGCTTTTAATTCCGCCGCGCCCACTTTAAGCACCGCGGGTAAAGCAGCACCAATTGAATAATCATGCGCAAAGGCACCCTCCATGGTAAGTCCCGAAAGGTCATGAACGGAACTGTTCAGACAGCCCGGCTGCTATTTATCCGGCGGATGCACTCAGACCTACAGGAAGCAGATCACTCAGCTAATATAACAGAATGTAGCGGTTGCCAAGCTATCAAGGCATGAGGCTTCAACCCTTCCAGCACCTTCACTCAGCCTGAAATCTTTGACTCCTGCTTTCCTGCTGGTATCCCTGTTTTTTGTGGTAAAAAAAACAACTTGGTTCATTACAACTTGGTTCATTACAAATTGGTTCATTACAAAGTCAAACAAAAAGAAAAGAGCTGAGCGCCGAAGCGCCCAACTCTTTTCAAATCAATCAGTCTTATTCAGAACGGCGTGGTCGGCTGCCGCCTCTGTCAGAAGAGGAACGTCCGCCGCCTTTATAGCCGCCGCTGCGACCGCCTTTATTGCCTTTGTAACCGCCGCCGCCTTTATTGCCTTTATAGCCGCCGCCACCGCTGCGGCCGCCTTTTCCGCCGCGCTGTGGAAGCGGGCGTTCTTCAGAGATGGAGACTGGCGTGTCATCCGGTTCTCTTGTCATTGTTTTTAATGCAGCTGCAATCAGGTCCACTGCTTCGTGGTTTTCAAGCAGATTCTCTGCAAATGCCCGGTAATCATCCAGGCTATTTTTTGCGACCATTTCCTCCAGCGTTCCGACAGCAAGTTTCTGCTGACCGAGAAGCGCTTCATCGGATGAAGGTGGACGAAGTGGCAACATGCGCTTTTTCGTCGTATCTTCAACGATGCGGAGGTAACCCATTTCACGCGGTGTCACCAATGTGACCGCTACACCTTTTTTACCTGCACGGCCGGTACGGCCGATCCGGTGTACATAGCTCTCTGGATCCTGCGGGATATCAAAGTTATACACATGTGTTACGCCTGAAATATCAAGTCCGCGTGCTGCTACGTCAGTAGCAACCAGCACATCGATTTTGTTTGATTTAAATTGCTTCAGTACAGATAAACGTTTTGCCTGGCTCAAGTCACCGTGAATTCCTTCAGCAAGGTATCCACGAAGTGACAGCGCTTGTGACAGTTCATCCACCCGGCGCTTTGTGCGTCCAAAAACGATTGCCAATTCCGGCTGCTGAATGTTCAGCAAGCGGGAAAGCACATCGAATTTTTCGCGCTCCGGTGCTTTGACAAAGAACTGCTCGATGTTTTCAACTGTCATCTCTTTTGATTTGATTTTAACGACTTCCGGACTCTTCATGAATTGTTCTGCAATGCGGCGGATTGCATCCGGCATTGTTGCAGAGAACAGCAGTGTCTGGCGTTCTGCCGGGACACTTGTCAGAATCGCTTTGATATCGTCGATAAAGCCCATGTTCAGCATTTCATCCGCTTCATCCAGCACGAGCGTGTTAACGTTATCGAGCTTAAGCGTACGGCGGTTGATATGATCCTGAATACGGCCTGGTGTACCAACGATGATATGCGGACGGTTTTTCAGTGCACGGATCTGCCGGCCGATTTCCTGGCCGCCGTATACAGACAGGATGCGGACATTGCGGTCGCGTCCCAGCTTGTACAGCTCTTCAGATACCTGGATTGCTAGCTCACGCGTCGGCGCAATGATAAGCCCCTGGATATCCGAACTCTTAGTATCGATTTTTTCAATCATCGGAATACCGAAAGCAGCTGTCTTGCCTGTCCCTGTCTGTGCCTGTCCGATGATATCGTTCCCTTCAAGACCGAGACGGATTGTCCCTTCCTGAATTGGTGTTGCTTCTTCAAACCCCATGCGTCGAATGGATTTCAAAGTTGCCTCACTGATATTTAAATCTGAAAATTTTACCAAATTTTTTCAATCTCCTTTGCCTTCATCTATTTAGGAATGGTGTACATTTTAGATGAAATAGCGGCAAGTTCGAGCCTTTAACGAGGAAATTTCACGTCGAAAATCATGCTCTGAAACTTACTTCAGAGGGGATATGTGAATAGGAAAAGCCCGGTCTTTGCCGAGCGGTTTGATTTCATCGGATCAGACAGACCCGGTTTAAGCAAACCGTTTTACTCAAAAAAAGTACTCTTCTCAAAGGAAGAGTCGTCTCAAATGTATCCATTGCTTCAAACAGTTTACCATGCATCAGCGGGATATGCAATGAATACGCCCCAATGTTGAAAGCCCCGATTTCGTTTCGGTTTACTTACTTGCTGTGAGCGGTTCAATAATCCGCTCAAGTTCCATTCCCCGTGACCCTTTGACAAGCACAAGTGAATCCGGCGATAAATCAGACTCCAGTTTACCTATCAGCGGCTCAAGGTCCTCTTCACTCCACATTAATTCCCCGTTGAATGTCTCCTTCAGTTCATCATGGAGCCATTTCATCCGCGGGCCGTACAGCAGTACCCCCCGAAGACCTTCCGGCAGCTGGCTGGCCAGCTCTTCGTGATATGCCCGTTCCTGTTCGCCAAGTTCAAGCATATCGCCGAGCACCACCCATTTCTCCGGCTTCATCTTGATTTCCCCTAAAAACTGCAGTGCCGCTTTCATGGAAGTCGGTGCCGCATTATATGCATCATTGATAAACACGGTACCGTTTTCTGCACGGACCGGCTGCATGCGCATGTCCGTGAGGGTCGCCTTCTTCAGTGCACGGCGGATATCTTCTTCTTCAAGTCCCGTATCCAGTGCCAGCAGAATCGCGGGAAGGGCATTTTTGATCTGATGACGCCCAAGAACCGGGATTGTGAAAGCTGCGTCAATTACTCCGCTCACGGAAAATTCACTGCCGTTTTCCGTCGCCTCCACAGAGGTGATGGTCAGTTCGTTGTCATCGCCAAATCCGAATGAAACAGCCTGGGTCCAATTTTCAACATAAGGCTGCAGCAGCGGCTCATCTCCGTCATAAAACAGTTTCCCCTGCCGGGACAGCCCCGCAGTAATTTCGAATTTAGCCCGCGCGATTCCTTCACGGGATCCGAGATCCTGCATGTGCGCTTCTCCGATATTAGTGATGATCGCATAATCGGGACGTGCCAATTCGGACAGGAATTCAATTTCACCGAATGCGCTCATTCCCATTTCCAGAATCGCAAATTCCACTTCTTCATCCAAAGACAGGATCGTCAGCGGCAGACCAAGCTGATTGTTCAGGTTTCCCTGTGTTTTCTCCACTTTGAAATAAGGCGCCAATACGCTTGCCACTAAATCTTTTGTTGATGTCTTGCCGTTCGACCCGGTAATACCAACGATCGTCCCTTTAAGCTCCTGCCGGTAAGCCCGTGCCATTTGCTGCAATGCTTTTTCACAGTCATCCACGAACAGTAACGGCAGGCCTTGCGGCGGATCCGGTTCATCCCGCTGCCAAAGTGATGCGCCAGCTCCAAGCTCGATCGCCTGCCGGACGAACCGGTGTCCGTTCACGTGTTCTCCGCGGAACGGGATGAACAGCTCACCTGGTTTCAGTGTCCGAGTATTGATCGAAACACCCTTGATCCGGATATCTTTCCATTGCTGTGTTTCAATACCAAGCCAGTCGGCCACTTGCTGAACTGATTTATTCATAGGCCCTCCTAATTTAATCCCTTTTGGATTGCAGCTGCTGTTTTTCCCGGTGCCTCTCGATCGCCAGGTTGATCAGCTGTTCGATAAGATCCGGATATGACAGGCCGGACTGCTGCCACATGAGCGGGAACATGCTATATGGTGTAAAGCCCGGCATTGTGTTCACTTCATTGATAAGCACATCATTTTCTTCAGTGACAAAGAAATCGGCACGCACAAGTCCGGAGCAATCCAGAATCTTAAATGCCCGTTTTGCCTGATCTGCCAGCTGCTCATAGACTGCATTGTCCAGCTCTGCAGGCACGACCAGGGCTGTGTCGCCATCTTTGTACTTGGCTTCATAATCATAGAACCCCTTCAGCGGCTTTATCTCTCCGGCCACCGAGCATTCCGGCTCATCGTTGCCCAATACAGCGATCTCAATTTCACGCCCATTAACTCCCTGTTCCACAATTACTTTCCTGTCAAACTTCAGTGCCTCCAGGACAGCGGCATTCAGCTCATCCCGATTCTGCGCTTTGCTGATGCCGACGCTCGATCCGAGATTCGCCGGTTTAACAAATACCGGCCACGTCAATTCGGTTTCCACCTGATCAAGCAGCTGCTCCCGGTTTTTCTGCCAATCGCTGCGAAGAAAGTATACATAAGGGGTCTGCTTCAGGCCTGCCACAGAAAACAGCTGCTTCATGATCACTTTATCCATACCGGCAGCGGATGCCAGCACGCCATTGCCAACATACGGCAGGTTCAGCACTTCGAGCAGGCCCTGGACCGTCCCGTCTTCTCCATTTGGCCCGTGAAGCAGCGGAACAATCACATCAAGCTGCCCATCCGCCTCAGTCGGCAGAAATTCAGAGATGTCATTTGCCTGGCCCGGCCCATCGCCAAGCTGCAATTGAGCCGTATTGTCAGCCGGCCCTTCGAGCAGCGGGCCCCGTTTCCACTCACCTTCACTTGTTATGTAAACAGGATATACATCGTATTCTTTATAATTAAGAGCTTTTGAAACAGCAAGCGCCGTAGCGAGCGAGACTTCATGTTCTGCAGACTTGCCGCCATAGAGCAATCCAATTCGTTTTTTCATCTATTAAACCCTCCAGTTCAGTACGTTCAGTTTATCACGAACAACTGACAGCGAAAAATCATTTCTCATCAGCCGCTAAAAACCCGCAGTCCTGCAACGCCAGTAACTATACATGTTAAAAAGAACAGCTTCTTCGCACTTCGGCTCTCTCCAAACCACAGCATTCCAGCCAGGACACTGCCTGCCGCCCCAATCCCGGTCCAGACGGCATATCCTGTGCCGACCGGAAGCGAAATAAGGGCAAGTGAAAGCAAGTAGAAGCTCGCTCCCCCTGTCAGCACAGTCAAAATTGAATAACGCAGCGAAGTAAAGCCGTCCGACAGCTTCATCGTGACCACAAACGCCACTTCAAACAAGCCGGCCACAATCAGGATGATCCACGCCATGGTTCTTCCCCCTCCTCCGGCTTTTCCGCGTCTGTCAGCTTCAATCCGACAAGACCTGTGATCAAAAGTACCAGGAAACCGATTTTAATGACACCCGCCTCTTCATTAAACAGGATTATTCCTGCAACAGCAGTCCCCGCTGCTCCGATTCCGGTGAAGACGGCATACGCTGTGCCGATCGGCACGTGCATCGCCGCTTTCGCAAACAGAAAAAAACTGATAATGATGAAGATAACGGTAATGATAGACGGGATGGGATTGGTGAAGCCTTCAGCGTACTTCAACCCAAGCGCCCATACAATTTCTGTACATCCCGCAAGCACCAGATAAATCCAAGCTAATCCGTTCATTCTTTCCACTGCTTCAGCCGACGGTCAAACACCGCTTTCAAGTCCGGCTGCTGCTGAACGATTTCGCTGATCTCCGCTCCGAACTCATCCAGAAACGAGATTTCTTCCGCTTGCCGCACATGGAGCTCAATCACATTTTTCGTTTTTTCCGGATTTGCCAGCGACAGCAGCACACCGTCTTTAAGCTGATTGCTGATGGCAACCAGGATATCCGCCGGCATATCAGGGATAAGATCTTTCGGCTTTCGTCTGAAAAAGCTCTGGCCGTTTTCTTCTTTACGAATCAGCTGGATGAACAGCGAGCCGATAAGTTCGGAAATCCGGCTCAAGTTCCGGAAGTAGATTTTCACTGTCTGGCCATCTTCCGCCGCCAGATAAACAAATTCGTTTTGAAGCGCTGCATAAAACGGCGGTCGGATCGCTTCTTTTTTATGGCCAATATATAATAGTTCCGCCTGCTCCGCCGGTGATAATTGCTGCACACCTTTCTCCGAAACAAAATCGATCCAGCACAACTCATGCTGCACAGCAGCAACCGACTTCTGCAGTCGGCCGTAATCCTCGTATGGAACGAATTCCAGCCGGGTATGCATATTGAAAGCCGCATCCTCAAACCCATGTTTAAGTAACAGCAAGTTTTCCGGCATTCTGACCGCCGAAGTAAACTGACGAAATGTCAGTCCGCTGAACAGCGCAAACCGTTCACTTTCATTTACATATACGTATAGATGCTGCAGATAATCTTCTGCTTTCAGTGTTTTTTTCACCATTCCTGACACCCCATTTCCATACTGCCGACCGGTTATCCGGAACCACGGCCGCTAATTTTCGTCTGCTTCTTTATACTTAAGCAATGTTCTCCAATATCCGTTATAATGGAGAACGGTTTAAAAATCCAGATTAAAGTACAGGTGGAACCTTATGCAATCAAATAAAAGTTTTACAGAGCGGATCGACTGGCCGCTCGCATTCCTTCTTGTCCTGTTTTTGGCTGTCAGCCTGACAGCTATCGCTTCCGCGCAGACCTCCGGGCAGTATGTCCGGAATTTTGTTCCATATCAGGCAGCCTGGTATCTCATCGGCCTTGGCATTGCTGCTACTGTGATGGTGATCAGTGCCGCGTTCTATAAGAAAGCAGCCTATTATCTGTATGGCGTTGGTATTTTACTGCTGTTTCTGCTAATGATTGCACCGAACGGCCCGGGACAAATTGCAGCTCCGGTTAACGGAGCGCAAGCGTGGTTCCGGACACCTGTTGCGAATTTGCAGCCGGCTGAATTGATGAAAACCGTCTATATTCTGGCACTCGCCCGGCTAATCACTCTCCATCATGCAGCCCAGCCTCTGCCGACCATCCGTACAGATGCACGGCTGCTTGGCAAGATTGGTCTGCTGCTGCTCGTGCCGCTCGCATTGATTCTGCAGCAGCCGGATTTAGGCACAGCCCTTGTCTTTATCGCCATCACGGTCGGGATTGTCATCGTGGCCGGTGTTTCTTGGCGACTGATTGTTCCGATCTTCGGCGGGACGGCTTTAATTGGTGCCGCACTTCTGTGGATGGCTGTCAATATGCAAAAATTCCTTTCTGACTTTCTTGGTCTTCAGCCCTATATGTTTGCACGCGTCTATACATGGCTTGACCCGTATGCATATGCCGATAACGAAGGCTATAACTTGGTTAACGCGCTAAAAGCTATCGGTTCTGGGGAGTTATTCGGAAAAGGATTCATGGATCGTGAGGTTTATGTGCCGGAAAACCATACCGACTTCATTTTCACGGTCATTGCTGAAGAATTCGGATTCATCGGAGCAAGTGCTGTGATCATTCTGTTTTTTATGCTGATCTACCGGCTCGCATGGATCGCACTTGATATGAAGGATGTATTCAGCACGTATGTCTGCGCCGGCATCATCTCCATGATCACGTTCCATGTGTTCCAGAATATCGGCATGACGATCCAGCTCGTGCCGATCACCGGCATTCCGCTTCCATTCATCAGCTATGGCGGCAGTTCACTAATGGGGAATATGCTGGCAATCGGTGTCGTGTTCAGCCTGCGGTTTCACCAGCAGAGAAACAGACTTAAAGACACAGACTTTTCAAGCTGATCCACTAAAAAAAGCTCCGGCCGGGAATAAACCGGTCCGGAGCTTTACTGTTGTCAGGAATGTACAGGCGGCACTTGGGCAGGCGGTACAAGAGCTTTCAATATATCCACACGCGATTTTGTGAGTTTCACAGGGATTCCCAACTTCGCCAGATTGGATGCAATATTGCGGATTTCCTTCTCTTTCGCCAAATCATTCACCTCATTTTTTGAAATATGTATATGCAAGCAGATAAACGCAAATTTCATTTTCCAAGTTTAAGACTTAAGTATATAATACCATCTAATCCTCAAAAATAAACGTTTCATTTCTGTGACAGTTTCAAAAAACTGAGTCCTACGGCGGATTGATTTTGACAAAAGAGTAAGGCCAACAGAAAACAGAGCGAACACGAAAAAATAAAGAACGCAGGCCCGGGGAGATTCCTGGACCTGCGTTTACTCATTCTTTGCTTCCTGATTGAATGTTCATTCCCTGAATAAAGTACTTCTGGAAAATGAAGAACAGGATAATAACCGGCAGCAGGACTAGCAATGAACCTGCCATCAGGTAATTCCATTGGGTGCTGACCTGTCCTTTGAATACCTGCAGTCCAATCTGCAGCGTATACAGTTCCGAATCATTCAAATAGAGGAGTGGTCCGAGGAAGTCATTCCAAGCCCCGTTGAATGAGAAAATTGCAACGGTCGCCAATGCAGGTTTTGTCAGCGGGATCCCGATTTTACGCCAAATATAAAAATGACTTGCCCCTTCCATCTTCGCTGCTTCGATCAATTCGTTCGGAATGGTCATATAAAATTGCCGCAGCAGGAAGATGAAAAATGCACTCCCAAAGAACGCAGGTATGATCAGCGGATAGTACGTATTGAGCCATCCAAGCTTCGCATACAGGATATATTGCGGAACGAGTGTAACAAATCCCGGAATCATCATTGTCGATAGTACAATAGCGAATAAAATGCTCTTACCTTTGAACCTGATCTTTGCAAAGCCATAGGCAATGAACGAGTTTGCCAGCACATTGCCGGCAACAACAATCAGTGTAATGACAAGCGTATTGAATGCATAACGCACGAAAGGCGCCGCCTCTAATGTCCGCGCATAATTGCTCCAGAGCCAGTCTTGCGGCAGCAAAGATGTCGGAGGCGTCATGATTTCCACCATGGATTTAAGGGAAGTGGAGATCATCCACCAGAGTGGCGACAGGAATAGTAAGCTTCCTGCAGTGAGGAGGATGAAATTGAACCACCTCAGCAGCTGTTTCCGATTATTTTCATTATCCATATAGCGTTCCTGAGGACGCTCTTTTTCTGCAACACGTTGATCGATCACTTATCATCCCCTCCTTCATAATGTACCCAGCGGGGAGCAAGCTTTAAATTGAAAATCGTGATAATGAATACAATAACAAACAGCACCCAGGACATCGCCATTGCATAGCCCATGTCAAACGCCTCAAATGCCTTATTCCATAAATACAGGTTATAGAACAGCAGCGAGTTAGCTACGCCGCCCTCACCATTCGATGTCATGACATAAGCTTCCTGGAAGATTTGAAAAGCACCGATTGTACTTGTTACAAGATCAAAGAAAATAATCGGCGTTACCATTGGCACCGTGATATAAAAGAATTTCTTCCAGCCACTTGCCCCATCAATTTCCGCCGCTTCATACAGTGATTTTGAAATCCCCTGCATGCTGGCCAAATAAAGCAGCATGGAGCCACCGACACTCCACATTTTCATCAGAATAAGTGATGGCTTTGTCCAATCAGGATCAAACAGCCAGTTCGGTCCGTCGATACCGATCCAGCCCAGTGCTACGTTAATGAGGCCCGTCGTCGGGTCAAGGAGCTGCATCCACAACAGATAAACACCGACCCCCGACAAAACTGCCGGCAAATAATAGATTGTCCGGAAAAAACGCATTCCTGGGACATCCTGATTCAGGAGAGCCGCCAGAAACAGCGCACCAAGTGTTGTGAGCGGAACGGAAAATAATACAAAATAAGTAGTATTCCAAAGTGCTGTCATAAAGAGCTGATCTGCTGTGAATAACTGTCTATAATTATTAATTCCGACGAATTCCATGTCACTCGCCACATTATAATCAGTAAAACTGGCAATGAAAGAAAATGCCAGCGGTCCTCCTGTCAAAACGATAAACCCAATAATGAATGGAAGCACAAAGATATAACCGGCTAAGCCCTCTTTTTGCCTATATGTCAGGAATCTTTTGTTCACAGACTCACCTCCGTCCTGCAATCGAAAGAAAAGAGGCCCGAAAGCCCCTCATTCTTCACTCTTTCATTATTGATTTTGTTCAACCAAGTTTTCCACAGCATCCTGTGCGTTTTGCAGCGCTTCTTCAGCAGATTGTTCACCCAGGAAGAACTCATCGACTTCCGGATTCACCAGTGTATAAAAATCAGGTGCCATGGTCGGAACCGGCGTCTGGAGTGTATACTCCATATTTTCTGTTCCCGTTTCATAGACCATTTGACCGTCTTCACTCAATTCTTCTGATTCTGCAGCCAATTCTGCCGCTTCAATATTTGCCACGATATCAAAGTTCTTTACTGCCCAGTAGGTCTGTGCTTCCACATCGGTCAGGTACTTCATGAATTCAAGTGCTGCTTCCGGGCTATCTGAGCCTTTTGGAATTTCAGCAACGAATCCACCGCCCCAGCTTGTGTTAGGAGCACCGGCTTCATATGCCGGAAGTGGTGCTACACCGAAATTCAAGTCAGGTGCGTAATCACGGATCTGTGTATAAAAGTTCATGTTTGCTGCCATCATTGCCAATTCGCCAGACAGGAACGGATGGCCTTGGTTGCTTTCAAACTTCGCCTGGAATGAATCGACCGTATCAGCGCCGAGTCGGTCGCGCCATGCTGAGAGCCAGTTTAGGACGTCCACGTTGGTTTCTGTGTTCAGGCTGACGTTCCCTTCCTGGTCAATGTAGTTTTCACCGTTTGCGTTCAGCAGCCAGACATCATATCCCATGCCCCATAGCGGGTAGAAACCGATCTGCTCATACTCATCCCCAGATTTTTCATCCAGCGTCAGTGCATATTCTTCAAGTTCTGCCCATGTTGCAGGCGGCGCTTCAGGATCAAGGCCTGCTTCTTCAAAAGCATCTTTGTTATAGAATAAAATCTGTGTATCTGTGTTGAACGGCAACGCATACGCCTCGCCTTCATAAAGCACTGATTCCCACAGTTCCGGATAGAAACGATCAGCGATGTCATTATCGCCCATGATTTCCGTCAGATTTTCCGCTTGCTCCTCTTGTGCCCGGAGACGGGTTGAGTTGATGTTATTGATAACTACATCCGGCGGGTCCCCTGCACCAATCGCCGCAAGTTCTTTTGTCCAGATGTCTCCCCAAGGATAGTAAGAGTGAACAACTTCAATCTCGTCCTGTGATTCGTTGAAATCCGCTACGATCTTGTCAATAATCGGCCGGCGCGTTTCTGAACCCCAGAACGTCCAAAAATCGACGATTTCGACGCCTTCTTCTTCCAGCGCAACTTCCTCTTCTGATTCATTTGATGTGCTGAATCCGCCGCATCCGGACAGAACGAGCAATGCACTGGTCATGGTCAGGCCTGTTTTTTGCCATGCTTTCATAAATACCGACACCCCTTTTTTGTCAATGGTTGTAATCTGATTATACTGCTACTTCTTCTTTATAACTCATTTCCCTCTTCTTTTTAACCCGTTATCCAAAAAATGAGCACTTATACCCTTTTTCCTAGCTTCTTCTCTTCACCGAACACCTACTTCCTTCCTAAGACCTACCTTCTTCTCAGGATAAGCTTCCCGTATCACAGAAGGACGCATTAAATAACAAACCAATACTATCAGACAGATAGCACTGCTTCCTGTCACCCTTTGAGCCGGAACCGCATCAAACAGCAAGCCGAATATCAACATGCCAAGTGGCATCATCGCCATTGCCATTGATTCCAGCAAGCCAAAAATCCGTCCGCGATAGGCTTCATCCACGTCTTTCTGCAGCATGACGCCAATCGGTGTGTTGATGCACACATTCGTGAAGCCGAAGCAGAACATCAGAATCAGAAAGTAGGAAGTCGCTGCCCATTGGGACATATCAAACACCAGTGGCAACCCAATTCCGCCAAGTTGCACGGCCAGGATCAAAATTCCCCATTTGGAAAACAAAAGCGGATATTGCACCTCTTTCCGAATTGAGAAATAAACCGACGCAGCCAGCATGCCAACAAATATCATTGCTTCGATAAACCCGTAATGTTCCGAAGGGATTGCCAGTTCCTCGACTACGATAAAAGCAAGACCTACCTGAAGCGCTGAAAAAAAGAAGTTAATGCCGATGGCTGAGCTGACAATAACACTGATCACCCGGTTGTTCCGGAGATAAACCCGTCCTTTTTTCAGAGAACTCAGCATCCGCTCCTGATCTTCAGGAGCCACTTCACTGTCCCGGTTCGTGAAAAGCCGGAAATTCATCGTGGATTCCAGCAGGACAGCCGTTAAATAAGCCGTAACTTGAATCAACAGGAACACCTCCATGGACACAAAGCCGAATAACATGCCGCCGATAACCGGGCCACCGATGGAAGCCAGTGAAACCGCCGACTGGTTATACGCCATCGCCCGCTGAATGCGGTCAGGGTCGATAAGATTGGCAATTGAAGATGAGAAAGTAACACTTGCAAATTGGGAGCTTGCCGCCACCAGTGCCGTAGTAATGTAAATGGACGGAAGGGATAATCCGGCAATCAGGCTGTACAGCAGCAAACCGCTGACCGAGGCCATACTTGCCACTTGGGCAAGTATGACAATTATCTTTTTGGAATACCGGTCAGCTGCAAAACCGGCAACCGGCGCCAATAGCGTCCGCGGCAGAATACTGCAGATAAGATTTACAGCAAAACTCGCTGCTGAACCTGTCAAAGACAGAACAAACAGGCTAATGCCAAACGCATACACACTGCTGCCAAATGTCGAGATGAGTTTGCTGACCGTGAATGTGTATAAATGATAAGTCGCGTGCTTTCGTTTCTGTGCAATGTCCACATTTCTCACTCCGTTCATTTTGTTTAATTTAATTAAACAAAATATAGCATTATGATTACTGGAAAAGCAAGAATAAGTTTAATATAATTAAACTGCGAAGAAATTCAGTTAGAAGAGAGAATTTCCTTGTTCAACTTACAGACTGGCAGAGCAGGTGATCATATGGAAACACTCGGTGGACGAATCCGGAAACTCCGGAAAGCAAAAGGCCTGACGCTGCAGGCACTGGCAGGAGAAGGACTTTCCAAAGGCATGCTGAGCCTGATTGAAAATGGAAAAGCCAAGCCTTCTATGGAAAGTTTGACCTATATTGTAGAAAGTTTAGGAATTGAAGTGAATGAATTGCTTGAGGAAATTCCGTCTGCCGCGCTGCGTGAGTTGCTGCAACAAGCAGAACGGCTCTATCAGACGCCGCTTGGTGAACTGGAGCAGCGGCAGGAGAATCATTTGAAAGTTCGCAGGCTGATTGAACCCTTGCTGGGCAGTCTGCCGCTCCGCTATGAATCAGCTCGCCTCCTTGAACTCTATAGCCGGGCACTGTATTACTTGCAGACAGACGCGTGGGAACAGTCCCTGGCACAAGCAGAATCCATGTACGAAGAGCTCCATCTCATTAATCACGTGGCTGATATTCAATTATTCCGCGTCATGCGCTTTTTTCATAACCGGCAATACGCACAAGCGCTCACGATGATTCAGGAGGCCTGGCAGGCTTTAACGGAACAGGGCATGGTTCTGGATCCGTTAAAGCAGTTGGATTTCACTTATTGTGAAGCAGTTCTTTATTTTGCAGTGGATGACTTTGAACAGGCGGTCAGTAAAATGAACGAAGCGATCGCCTTCGCAAAAGAGAAGCGGATCTTCTACCGGATTGAAGATCTGTACCGGCTCGCCAGTATGAGCGCAATGTTGCGGGGGGAAGTTACAGACAAGGATTTGTATATCCGGAAGCTCAGGCAGTATGCGGAATTTGCCGATCATGCGGAAACCGCCCTGTTTGCAGATATCATTGAAGCGCATTACTTGAACACCTTTGCCGGACAGTACGCCGCTGCTGCCGAACTTCTTGACCGGCACCTCGGTTCTGTCGGCGACTTGGACGGCTCATTTCTATTCCTTGAAAAAGGAAAAGCGCTTTATGGACTCGGTCATCCCGAAGAAGCACTCAGCTGGTTTAAAGACTACGAAATGTACGAGCACTTGCATCACCCGTTTGATTTGGCGATTCATTATGAGAGGGAAGTATATATGGCGCTCATTCATGAACAGGCGGATGAGCTTGAGTCGGCCCGGGAGCTCGCTGAAATTGCCCATGAGAATTTCAAGCCACTCCCCGATTCTCCGTACAAGCGATTTGCTGAAGATATATGGAAGCGGCTGACTATGAACCAATAAAAATCAAGATCCTGTACGTTCTATTCTTGATTTACACGCTTTAAGTCAGCTTTTCACTGGTCGATTCTATGATGAATCGACTGCCATTAAGTTGTATCCACTGAAAAAAGCCGGCCAATGATGGCCGGCTTTTTCGCTTCACTTTATTTCCTTCAGGAAACGCCCGAGAACATATGAGTCAAAGTCCAGATCCGTCGCTTCACCGAGCACAAGTTTTGCCAGCTGCGAACCGACGTATGGCCCGGCGGTAAGTCCGGATGAGCCAAGTCCGTTCGCGGCATATAAGTTCCGAATACCCGGCACCGCTCCAACAGCAGTGACCGAGTCAGGAAGGAGCGGCCGGAAACCGACACGCGTTTCCACGAATTCCGCTTCCGCGAGTCCTGGTGATACCGCGAAGGCTTTATCGAGGATACTGTGGATTCCGCCCGCTGTCTGCCTTAAATCGTAACCGGCTTCGTTTTCATGGGTTGCACCGACTGCCACCCGGCCGTTTTCGTATGGAACTGCGTATTGTCCATAGAGCCCCATGACAACCGGGAAATCTTCTGTTGGCTGCGCAGTCTGTAAATGGACGATTTGGGCTTTTTGCGCTTTTACATTGAGTTCAAGCCCCAGTGGCCGAAACAGCTCCGCCGCCCAAGCGCCAGCCGTTGCAATCACGCTCTGCGCCTGCAGTTCCCCCGCTTCTGTCCGGACGCCAACCGCTCGTCCGTTCTCTACAAGCAACTGCGCATTCCCTGTCACAAATTTCACGCCTTTCGCGGCAGCAGCACGCATGAGCGCGTCGCGTAATTCCCGGCCATTCACTCGTGCAGCTCCTTCCACAAACAATGAGCTGAATTCTTCGCCGGCAAATGGATACATCTCCTGCGTTTCTGCCGCTGACTGCTTTCGCACTTCTCCGATCTGCGGAGCATCTTCCCTTCGCTTCAGCGCCCGCTCTTCGATCTGGGACAATTTATTATCATCATTCATGACAATCAATCCCGTCTTTTTATAGCCGGTCTCTTTTTCCCCGTCTTCTTCCAGCATCCGGATCAATTGCGGATAATAAGCCGCCCCATTTTTCACTAACGTATACCACGCCTGATTGCGGCGCTGTGATAGCCATGGACAGACAATGCCTGCAGCTGCCCCTGTCGCCTGCCCGGGTTCATTCCGGTCGATCACGGTCACGTCCGCACCGGTTCTGGCTGCATGATACGCGGCGGACGCACCAAGGATTCCGCCGCCGATTATAATCATTGATTGCATAAGTCACACCTTTTCCTGTCATTCATCCCATTGATTGTACAAGAGAAAAGGAATCGGCTCAAATATGGATGAAAAATAGATTCAAAATAAAGGCGCCGGGTAAACAGTGAATAGACTCTCGTCCCCTTACGAGCCGTGTGAAAACCATAAAGGAGGAATTACATCATGGAACGAAGTTCATCCACAGACAAATTGCAGCCATTATCCTCAGTGCAAAGCGGTGAAGGGATTGATGTTACACCGGATATTTACGGCCTGACCGTTCAATTCGCAAACGTCTATATGATCAGCAATCCAAATAATGCTAAAGAATGGGTGCTGTTTGATGCAGGTACACCAGGATCTTCAGAAGTCATCCTTGCAGAAGCGGCTGAACGGTTTGGTGAAGATCATAAACTCCAGGCTGTCGTGCTCAGCCACGGACATTTCGACCATGTCGGCGGGCTGATCGGAATTCTGGAAAAGCATCCGGCACCAGTCTATGCCCATCCGGAAGAATTGCCGCATCTGACCGGTAAGATGGATTACCCACGGCCCGATCCGACGGTTGAAGGCGGACTGATCGCGAAAATGTCGCCTGAATTCCCGACAGAAGCCATTGATATTTCCGAGCATGTTAAAGCGCTCCCGGAAGATGGTACGATTCCCGAATTACCGGAATGGACATGGTATCATACGCCCGGGCATTCATTCGGCCATATTTCCTTGTTCCGGGAAAGAGATAAAGCCTTAATCGTCGGTGATGCCTTCCTGACCGTGAAACAGGATTCTCTGCCAAATGTGACCATGCAGGAAAGAGGATTCTGGGGACCGCCTGTTTATTTGACGCCGGAATGGGAAGCAGCCAAAAAATCCGTACAAAAGTTAAGAGAACTCGAACCGGAGATTGCCGCACCCGGCCATGGCTTGCCGGCCATGGGTAAAGAACTCAAAGAAGGTTTGGCCGATCTCGCGGAAAATTTCGATGAGAAAGCGAAACCTGATTATGGCCGATTTGTTGATAATGAATGAATAAGTCTTTTCGCAGAAAAACAGTCCCTTCACAGGGACTGTTTTTTTTCGCTTCTGTACGGTCAGGGCTCCTGTATCTCAATCAGAAGAAACGGGGTTCAAACCGCCCATGCCGGGTAAACAGTATGTAGACTGTTTTTATCATGAACCTTGCACGTCACTACCAAGGAGGAATTCAAAATGGAAAAAGGCCCTACAGAAAAACACCAGCCACTTATCCCTGAGGAGCAGGAGACTTCAATGGAGAGGAGCTCCTCAACAGACCGGTTTCAGCCGCTGACATCCACAAAAAGTAAAGATGGCATTGAAATTACACCTGATGTTTATGGTTTTACAACTCAGATTGTGAATGTTTATATGATCGGCAATCCGGCGAAAAGCAAAGATTGGATACTCGTCGATGCGGGGATGCCTCTCCGTGCAAATACCATCCTGGAAAAAGCGGCAGAGCGCTTCGGCGACGATCACCGGCTGAAGGCCATCCTGCTGACACATGGCCATTTCGATCATATCGGCGGGCTCATTGATATTCTCGAAAAGCATCCTGTGCCGGTCTATGCCCACCCAGAAGAACTGCCCTACATTACCGGACAGAAAGATTACCCGCAGGCGGATCCGACTGTTGAAGGCGGCATGCTTGCGAAGCTGTCCATTGAATTCCCGGTAAAAGGGATCGATATCTCCGAGCACGCGAATCCCCTCCCGGCGGACGGCGCGGTTCCGGGCCTGCCTGAATGGAACTGGTATCACACGCCCGGTCATTCAGACGGCCACATCTCTTTTTTCAGAGAGCGCGACCGCTTCCTGATCGTTGGCGATGCTTTTCTCACAGTAAAACAGGATTCCCTCTTCGACGTACTCTTTCAACGGAAAAAGGTCAGCGGTCCCCCTGTTTACTTGACTACCGACTGGACGGCTGCAAAAAATTCCGTGCAGCAGCTTAGAGCGCTTGAACCATCGATTGCCGCGCCGGGACACGGAAAACCCGTCATCGGTTCAGATTTGGCAGAAGGCCTGACAAAACTGTCTGCCCGTTTTGATGAAGTCGCACGCCCGGATCATGGAAAGTACATTAAAGGAAAATGAACGATTCAAGCGGCTCCTGTGACAGGGGCCGTTTTCATTCCAATAAAGAATGCTCCTGACAAATCACAGCTGTTCCACAGAGAGAAACAGGAAATGTTCTATAGCTCATTTATTTTCAAGGAGGGATTCAGCGTGGAAAGAAGTTCATCAACAAACCGCTTCCAGCCGCTTTCTTCTGTCAGAAGTGGAGATGGCGTTCAGATTACGCCGGATGTTTACGGATTTACGACACAGATTGTCAATGTTTACATGATCGGCAATCCGGCGGAAAGCAATAAATGGGTACTGGTTGATGCCGGCATGCCGCGCCAGGCAGACAAGGTCCTGTCTGCAGCAGCAGAACGCTTCGGTGAAGATCACCAGCTGCAGGCGATCCTGCTGACACAAGGACATTTTGACCATGTCGGCGGGCTGATTGATATTCTGGAACAGCATCCGGTGCCGGTCTATGCGCATCCCGAAGAACTGCCTTACATTACAGGAAAGAAAGATTATCCGAAAGGAGATTCAACTGTCGAAGGCGGCCTGGTTGCCAAGATATCCCCGGAATTCCCTGTGGAAGGAATCAACATCGGGAAACACGCCCATCCACTTCCCGCGGATGGTTCGGTGCCTGGCCTGCCTGAGTGGAAGTGGATTCATACGCCTGGCTATACACAAGGACATGTTTCTTATTTCCGGGAACAGGATCGTCTTCTCATTGTCGGCGATGCGTTTCTGACCGTGCAGCAAGATTCCTTGTTTAACGTTCTTTCCCAAAAGACAAACATCAGTGGCCCTCCCCCTTCCTTCACCCTTGACTGGGATGCCGCCGAAAACTCTGTACAAAAGCTGGCAGCGCTCAAGCCGTCGATTGCCGCACCGGGACATGGCAAACCGGTCAAGGGTGCGGAACTGGTTGAAGGCCTTGGAATGCTTTCCAATGAATTTGATGAAATCGCCAAACCCGATCACGGCCGGTTCGTTGATGACAAATGAAACACATGCAGCCGGCAGACTTGCATAGGTTCCCCCCTAAAACAAAAACTGCCCTGAATAAGGAATTCATGGCATAACAGGGTTAATTACTTCTCTATTCATCAAAAAGGAGCTGTCCAAAAAAGTCAAAAGACTCGTTGACGGCACCTACTGGCCCGGGATGGGGAAACCGGACGCTTTCCGCGGACGGACGTCCGAGCCAACGCCGCTTATGCTTCGCGGCGAGGGTCTCGACCACCCGTTCTTCCGCCGGAGTCGCCGGTTTCCTGTCCACCCCGGCTTAAGAAACAAGGGCAGATCAGGAAAGCGCGTATCTCACCGTTTCAGGGAACGGAATCAGTAAACAATAAATCAAAAACGGCGGGAAGAGGACTGGAACCCTCTTCCCGCCTTTATGCATTCTGTCTGGTTGTCATTTTCAACTGCCTGGAGTGGAACGGCGGAAGCCAGCGAACAGCAGCGGCAACTGCTTTGCCGCTGCTGTTTGCGACGAGCAAGCGAAGCGGCGCAGGAGCAGATGTTTTAATGCGACGAGCTTTCGCAGCAGAAGCCGTTCTGTTATGGAAGAACATCTGGGCAAGATAAGCCTAAGGGCTTTTTGGACAGCCTCTCCACTTATTTATTAGAAAGGGTATTTTCGGGATGTGTTCTGTACCGATACCCATTGGAATGTCGTGAATTCATCCAGCGACCAGTCGCCGCCGAAACGGCCGATACCTGAATTCTTTTCACCGCCGAATGCAACAAGCGGTTCATCATTAACGCTTTGGTCATTAATATGGACCATACCGGTTTCCATTTTGCGGGCGAACGCCATCGCTTTACTGTCCGTGCCGGCATGAACCGCGCCGCTGAGTCCGTACTCTGTATCATTCGCAACACGCAACGCTTCTTCTTCACTGTCCACCGGAATGATGGTGACAACAGGACCGAACATCTCATTCTTAGCCGTTGTCATGTCATTCGTCCCTTTCAGGATGAACGGCGTCATCACATTGCCTTCGACTTCCCCTTCAAGCAGTACTTCCGCGCCTTCCTGTTTCGCTTTTTCCACTTCACCGAGAAGCCGCTGGACGGAGTTCTGGTCGATGAGCGGCCCAATCAGCGTATCTTCTTTTGTCGGATCTCCATGCTTCAAACCTTTTGCCAGCGCTACAAAACCTTTGGCAAATTCATCATAAACATCCTTATGCACAATAATTCGGTTGACTGCCATGCAGATTTGCCCGCTGTGCATGAACTTCCCGAATGCTGCACCTTGAATCGCAAGCGGGATGTCCGCATCGTCAAGGACCACAAGCGGATTATTGCCGCCGAGCTCAAGCACTGTTTTTTTGATCATGCGGCCTGCAATTTCACCGATATGCTGGCCAACGCCAGTTGAACCGGTGAACGAAATCATGCGTGGAATCGGGTGCTCAACAAAGCCGTCGCCGATTTCACTCGTTTTTGGCATTACCACATTGATGATTCCCGCAGGTACGCCTGCCTCTTCAAAAATTTTCCCCAGAAGCGTTCCGCCTGACAGCGGTGTCTGGGATGCCGGTTTCACCACGACTGCATTGCCTGTTGCAATTGCAGGTGCAACCGACCGCATCGCCAGATACATCGGAAAGTTGAAGGGGCCGATGATACCGACAACGCCCAGCGGTTTGCGGTATACGTGATTCTCTTTTCCGGGAATGATCGACGGTGGCATTGTGCCTTCCATACGCATCGGGAAAGCTGCAGAGTGACGGGTAATCGCGATGGTGAAGTCAACTTCAACGTTTGCTTTGATCCGGGTAGAACCGGCATCTTCAACAAGTATGCGGATCAATTCCTCCCGTCGTTCTTCCATAATGTGCACTGCTTTTTCCATTACCCGGGCTTTTTCAAACGCATTCACTTCTGCCCATTCCTTCTGAGCCGCTTTGGCTGACTCATATGCTTCGTCTATATCCTGCTGGCTTGCAGATTGAATACGGGTTACGCTTTGCTGTGTATACGGATTCATAACATCTATTTCCGCTGAGCCGGCCCCTGCTCTCCAGCTGCCATTGATAAATTGCAGATTCAAGTCCGTGTAATTCGCCATTGTTATTTCTCCTCTCCCACTTAAAGTTCACATTATCTGTATTCCCTTTCGCAATTTCAAAAAACTAGATGTTTTTCTGAAAATTATGTTTAATAACTAACAAAGCAGGGAAAACAACTATCGTTATCCATCGTAATTTCTATTGGAATTTTTATGCAAAAAATCAAGGAGATGAGAATATGTCAAAAAAAGTGTTATTCATTTCAGACCACGGTGATCCACTCGCAGAGCTTGGCGGGAAACAGGCTGGCGGACAAAATAACTATGTGAAACAGCTGGCACTTGCACTTGAAGACATTGGCTGGCAAGTGGATGTTGCAACCCATTGGTGTGAAACTTCTGCCCCCCGGATTGAACATTTCGGTCAGAATTGCCGGGTCATTCGGATTGCTGCCGGCGAGAAAGGGTTCGTCCCGAAAGATAAAATGTTTGGCATGCTGTCCGCATTCTATAGAGAGTTGAAAACAGCTGTTGATTTGTCCTCTTATGATGTCACCCACACCCACTACTACTTATCCGGTTTAATCGGCATAAAAGTCAGAGACGAGTATGCCATTCCATTTGTCCATACCTCCCACTCGCTCGGCTGGGCAAAAACAGAAGCTACCGGAATCCGCGACGAGCGGCGGGAACAGGCAGAAACAGAGATCCTGCAGACCGCCGATTATATTCTCGCAACGACTAAAAGCGAAAAATTACTTATCCAGGAACGCGTCGAAAATCCGGCACCTATTCAAGTCATCCCTATCGGCGTGGATGCAGCGTTCCGCACATTCGGCAGCCGGAAGCAGTTGCGTAAAAATCTCGGACACAGCGAGCCCTTGTTTGTCTTCGCCGGGCGTTTGGAAGAAACAAAAGGTATTTTCACTTTACTGGAAGCCTTCCAGATTCTGATGAAGCGAAACAGCGGCGAATTCCACCCTTCTCTTCTGTTGGCAGGCGGCGAACCGGATTCCATCAATCCGGAGAACGGACTGCCATATGACGAGAGACTGCGCACTGCAGTCAATGGCGCAGAAGGGCAGGTGCAGTTCCTCGGCCCTCAAACACAGGAACAGCTGGCGGAACTGTTCAATGCTGCGACGGCAACCTTGGTGCCCAGTCACTACGAGTCATTCGGAATGGTAGCGGCGGAAGCACAAGCTTGTGGCAGCCCGGTAATTGCATCGAATGTCGGCGGTCTGAAAAACGTGGTCCGCGATGGTATCACCGGTCTCCTGACAGAAGGCGGCAATGCCCATGACCTTGCAGTTGCCATGGAAGTACTGGCTGTGAATTCCATTCTTGCCGAGCGTATGAGCCGGCGGGCGGAAGAAGTTGCCAATCAGGAATTTCAATGGCCTTCCATATCCAAACAAGTAAATTCTTTGTATGAGGTGATTGCAGATGTACGGAGCAACACATATTTTGGCGACCGATTTGGACGGGACGCTAGTGGGCGATCCTGAAGCACTCCAACAATTATGGACTTTCTATAAAGAGCAGACCTATGAAGTGGCGCTTGTCTATGTGACTGGCCGCCACTTCCGTTCTGCTCTTTCTCTTATAGCAGCTGAAGAGCTGCCCGTTCCCGATGTCCTCGTTACAGATGTCGGCACGGAAATTCGGACAGCCCCGGCATTTGAGGAAGACAGGCAATGGAAACAAAAGATGCAGCAGGACTGGATGCCAAAGGATATTTCGCGTATCGCGGAAAGAATTCCGGATTTAGTGCCCCAGCAGCTTCCGGTCAACTGCCGGCAGTCCTATACAGTGAACAGCGACCGGCCAGTTGAATTATTTGAACAGGAACTCCGGCAAGCCTCCATTCCGCATAAGCTCATTTTCTCCAGCGGCCGCGACGTGGATGTCCTTCCGGCCGGCAGCGGCAAAGGACAGGCGCTTCGCTATGCCATCCGGAAGTTCGGCGTTCAGGATGCCCGCATTCTCATAGCAGGCGATTCCGGGAACGATCTCGACATGCTGACGCTTGGCTATCCGGCTGTCATGGTCGGTAACGCCCAGGAAGAACTGCTTGCAGCAGAAAGGCATCCCTGCCTCTTCAGAGCCTCCCGTCGCTGCGCCGGCGGGATTCATGAAGCCTGGGTGCACTTTCATTCATAAGCAAGGCGCTCCTCCTGTTTTTCTGCTAAAATAGAAATCAACTTACGTAGTAGGACGCGGAACGAAACAGGAGGAAAGAACATGAGCCAAAATGCCAAGCTTCAGAAAGAAGCGACCGCTATACTGAAAGACACAAGTCGGACATTTTTCATTCCGATCAGTTTTCTCGACGGCCGACTGAAGTCGACCGTTGCCTCTGCTTATCTCTGCATGCGGGCAATTGATGAGATTGAAGATCACCCGGAAATACCGTCAGATGCCAAACAGCGGATGCTGCGGGAGACGGCCCGGCTCCTTGCAGCTCCCTCGTTTGATGAACCTGCATACATACAATTGATCAAACCTTATGATCAGCTTTTGCCGCCGGTCACTCTCCGGCTCGGAGACTGGATCCGCTTGTGCCCTGAAGGCATTGCACTGCAAGTAAAACAGTCAACAGCAGAAATGGCGGAAGGCATGGCCAAATGGGCGGAAAAAGGCTGGAACATTCAAACGAAAGAAGATCTGGATGATTATACGTATTATGTCGCCGGACTCGTCGGTTCGATGCTGTCCGATATTTGGCGCTGGCACGACGGGACTGAGACCGACCGTCAGCTTGCCATTGGATTCGGACGCGGGCTGCAGGCAGTCAATGTGCTCAGGAATGTTGATGAAGATGCCGAACGGGGCGTAAGCTTTATACCGGATGGCTGGTCACGGCAGGATTTGTTTGAGTATGCCCGAAAGAATCTGGCACAAGCGGACAAATATGTGATCTCGATTAAGAACCGGCGTATTGTTCTATTCTGCAAATTGCCGCTGAAACTGGCGCATAGTACACTTAAATCGCTGGAAGCGGGCAAGGAAAAGATGACACGCAGTGAAGTTGAAGCAGTCGTCAAGGAAGTCCAGCAGGAGACATGACGACCCGGCATGCACCCGTCGAAAGGCGGGTGCATGCCGCTTCTTTCAGGAGGCGAAGATAATACAGTATAATCTGTTGTAAGACATAAGACAAAGGAGCAACTGGATGGAATTGACGTTAGCGATCACTACGATACTGGCAACGGCCACCTTCATCATCAACATCATGCTGGCGCTGACGCTGGTCTTCCTGGAAAGACGGGATGCCGCTTCCACGTGGGCATGGATTCTCGTTCTTTTTTTCCTTCCGATTTTAGGCTTCTTCATCTACCTTCTACTCGGTCGCCGGCTTCGCAGGAAAACGCTGTTCCGATGGGAAGGCCGAAAAAAGATCGGACTTGAGAACCTGATCGAGTACCAGATGGAAGCACTTAAAAATGATACCTTTAAATTCCGCAGCCCTGATGCGGAAGTCTATCAGGAGCTGATCTATCTCCATCTCCGGAACAATGGGGCAGTGTTGACCCAGGATAACGCTGTCCGTGTCTTCAATGACGGGCGCGAGAAGTTTGATGCACTCCTTGAAGACATCCGGCATGCCAAGCATCATATCCATGTCCAATACTATATTTTCCGGCTGGATGGACTCGGTATGGAAATTTATGATGCCTTGCTTGCTAAAGCCCATCAAGGTGTCAAAGTTCGCGTTCTCTACGATGATATGGGTTCCCGAACATTGCATAAGCGGCATTTTAAAACGCTGATTCAGGAAGGCGGCGAGGTGGAAACGTTTTTTCCGGCTTTCTTGCCGCTCATCAATCCCCGGCTGAATTACCGGAATCACCGGAAAATTGTTGTAATCGATGGCTGTATTGGTTATGTCGGCGGTTTTAACGTGGGTGATGAATACCTGGGGCTGAATCAGCGCTTCGGATACTGGCGGGACACCCACCTCCGGATTGAAGGAAGTGCCGTCCATCCGCTTCAGACCCGCTTCATTCTTGATTGGAATCAGGCTTCTGCCCAGCAGGATATCGAGTATGCCGAGACGTACTTTCCCGTCATTACAGAAAAAGGGAATACTGCTGTTCAGATTGTATCAAGCGGGCCGGATTCAGAGTGGGAACAAATTAAGGACGGTTACTTAAAAATGATTACGGAAGCGGACGAATATGTCTACATCCAGACGCCTTACTTCATTCCGGATCCCAGCTTCTACGATGCTATCCGTATTTCTGCCATGTCGGGTATCGATGTCCGGATTATGATTCCGAATAAGCCGGATCACCCGCTTGTGTACTGGGCGACTTACTCTTACGCAGGGCAATTGCTGCGGGCTGGGGCCAAAGTTTATATTTATGAAAATGGCTTCCTGCATACGAAAATGATTATCGCTGATGGCAAAGTGGCTACGGTCGGAACCGCCAATATCGATGTGCGCAGCTTCAAACTGAACTTTGAAGTCAACGCATTCATCTATGACGACCACGTGGCTAAGACGCTGGCCGCCATGTTCCATCAAGATATGGAATTGTCTTCTGAACTGACTTATGAAGTTTATAAATCCCGAACCCGAATGATCAAAACAAAAGAATCACTTGCACTTCTTCTTTCCCCTATCCTGTGATCAGGCAAAGCAAACAACCCCCGGCAGCTATAAGTGCCGGGGGTTGTTTCACCTGAAATTCATTTAAATATCCAAGTATTCCTCAAGTGTCAGTCCCTGCTCATGAATCGCAGTTGCAATTTCTTCACCGACATACCGGAAATGCCAGGATTCATACATATAGCCAGTGATTTTTTCCTTCCCTTCCGGATAGCGAAGGATGAAGCCGAATTTATGGGCGTTATCGGCAAGCCATTCGCCGCCGGCCGTTTCGCCGAATGAAGAGGAAGCCCAGTTTTCCTCCTGTCCTTCTTCACCGATATCGAATGCCAGTCCAGTCTGGTGCTCAGAGTGACCAGGACGGGCACTGTAGCGATCAGCTGCCGCCGCTCCGTCTCTGGCAGCATAGCCCTCATACAATTCCTTTTGTCTGGCGAAGCTTCGATAGGTGCTGAATGCAACCAGTTCTATGCCCTCCTGCTCGGCAGCGGCAGCCATCTGCTCAAATGCCGCCCGGGCTTCAGCGTTTTCACCTGGCGCATAATCCTCGGGCAACGGATATTGTTTATTGGCAAGCAGTACCCCCTGGATAATCGTCGGTTCCGCTGGCGGTTCAATCTCTTCCGGATATATCGTCCGGTCGACCGGCAGTTCTTCAGTAACCGGTTCTTCCTCTGCCGGCTCTTCTATGAGCGGGTCTTCAGTCTCCGGCGCTTCCTCCGTTCCCTCTTCCGGTACCGGCTGCTTCTCTTCTTCCTCCGGCTGTTCCGTTTCTTCAGTCACAGCAATCCCTCCAGTTTCTTCTGTGACTTCCGGCTGGCTGGCTGACTGCTGTGCAGCATACACACCGAGCCAGGCACCCGCGCCTGCAGCACCGGCCGTGAGCAGAATAATCAATATGCTCCATATGTAGACGGAAACATTTTTTCGTTTGTTTTTTTTGTAACGAGTTGCCATGCTTCCCCTTCTTTCCCTTGAACTCCTGTTTATTTTACCATTATCTTTTCTTTTTTTCCCTATCTTCAAGAAATTTGGTACGCTCAAAAGAGATGGATGAAAGGTGTGGCAAATGCAGGATGGATAATCAAAAGTGGCTATCGCAAAATTTTTTCGCATTCTTCTTTACGTGGGGCGTCTTTCTTCCTTACTGGACGGGCTGGCTGACAAATGACAAAGGACTGAGCGTGGTGGACGCCAGTGTCATTATGGGTGCCGGTATGGTGGCACGGGCGGTTTCCACACTTGTGCTGTTCCCGCTTGCAACCCGGTACTTGCCCTTAAGCAATGTACTTCGCTGGTTCGTTGCCTTGTCCCTTGCTTCTTTTATTTTCTATCTCTTTTTTGATACATACACAGCGTTATTCGTCATTACAGTCGTTTTCAATTTATTTTACCCGAATTTGCTTCCAGCGACAGAAAGCGGTGCATCCATTCTCATGCAGGCCGAGCGGGTCAATTACGGGCACAGCCGATCGTTCGGTTCACTGGGATATACGATTGCCTTATTGCTGGTCGGCGGTGCTGTCGCTGTCTGGCAGGAGGAAGCGATTCTTTGGCTGATGTTTGGCGGTCTTATACTGATGGCAGCGGTCCAGTTTCAGCGGGCTCCGGCTGTGCTCCTGACTTCACCGTCTCTTGAACGCTCAGGAAATTATGCCCTTGCAGAATTGATCAGGCGGCCTGTTTTTTTAATCGCGCTCAGCGCCGCTGTCTTACTGCAGGGCGCTCATGCTTCTTATTATAATTATGGCTTTATCTACTTGCAGGACCTGGGTGTCAGTGGTATTTACATCGGTGTCATCCTGAATATTGCAGTCCTGATCGAAATTCTCTTTTTCGCCAAGGCTGATTCCTTGTTTGCGAAATGGTCCATCTCTTCCATGTTTTTGCTGGCAGGCATTGGTTCTATTGTTCGCTGGCTGATGATTTTCCTGTTCCCTTCCGTCTGGGTGTTCATTCTTTCCCAAACGCTTCACGCCGTATCATTCGGCGTTGCGCATTTTGCTTTTATCCGATTCATCTTCCGGGAACTGCCGGCCCGTCATATTCCGGCTGCCCAAGGGCTGTATGCAGCATTCGCTATGAGTCTGAGCATCGCCCTCCTTACTTTCCTTGGCGGTTATTTATATGAATGGTCTCCGGGCCTCGCTTTTCTCGGGATGGCAGTCTTTTCTTCTCCTGCGGTCCTGATCGTTCTGTGCTTTCGGTCGCAGCTTGATGCCCGTGGAGATTGATGCGCGCTTTGCCAGCTGCCGCATACAGAAGACCGCTGATTCAGTTAAGAACCAGCGGTCAGCTATTACACTTGAATTGAATCAGAACTTCCATTTCTACAGCACGACGGTGAACAGCACAATAACGAACAGAACAGCAAACAAAATTGCCATGCCGCCCATCCATTTCGCTCCCCGGTCGAATCCTTCCTCTTTCATCCGGACATACCGGAAAGCGTTGGTACAGACAAATAAAAGTGTCATCACTAAGACGGCAACTTCCAGTCTGCCGGCAATTAAAAAAGCGAGTGAGGTGACACTGAGGCCAATCAGCAAAATTCCCTGCAGCCATTTGCGGTTCATCCGAATCCCTCCCTTTGTTTGCCAACGACTTCCTTAAAGATCAGTACAGGCTCTTTCACTGCAAAAATAGAAAACCACAAGCAGAGAGTGGAGCTTTTTGCAAAGCATCCAAAATAGGTGTTCACCAGCGCATTCCAATAAAGAAAGCCGGCATCGAATGCCGGCTTTTACTATCAACTTGCGTCTTCCACTGCTTTTTCCGGATGCTGTTGATAAAACTTCCGGCCAATGTAGGTCTGGAAAATCAGGATCAGACCGCCGACTGCCCAGTAAAGCGGCAGTGCTGCAAGCGACGTGAATGAGATAATCAGAATCATTGCCGGGGACAAGTAAATGAACATAGCCATTTGTTTCTTTTGCTGTTCAGGCATGGTCCAGAGTGATACACGCGCCTGGAAGTAATACACCACACCGGCAATCAAAGCCATGATGATATCCGCCTCGCCCAGATTGAACCACAGGAATTCATGGCTTCTGACATCCGGTGAATACAGGATCGCAAAATACAGCCCCATGACGATCGGCATTTGGACAAGTGCCGGCAGACAGCCCATATTCAACGGGTTGACCTCGTATTTCTTATACAGCCCCATCATTTCCTGCTGGATCTTCATCTGCTCTTCACGGTCTTTCGTTTCTTTCAGCCGCTTCTGAATGTCTTCCATTTCCGGACGCATTGCATCCATCTTCACTTTCATCGCCTGCTGGCGCTTATACGTATTCAGCATGAATGGCATCAAAATAAGCCGGATTACAACCGTGATGGCGATAATTGCAAGACCATAACTCCCGCCAAACAAATCACCCAAATAAGTCAGTGCCCAATCGAAGGGACGCACAAAGAAGCTGTAGAAGAACCCTTCCTGGTTTTCAATAGCCGAACAACCGCTCAACACGAGCAATGAAGCGAGCAGCGTCAACAGTAACCCCATTTTTTTATTCAATCAATTCACCTTCAACCTTCTCAAACTATTAAGAAGTATAACGTTCCAGGAGTTAAATTTCAAACGCTCACGCTGAATGCCTTCATTTTGACACAAAAAAAGAAGGGAATGGCTCCCCTTCATTTTCCTGTTGGCAGTGTAAAGCGGAAATACGGGATTTGCTGACTGTCCCGGAACTGCTTTGGCGTCACGCCGGAATACTTTTTGAAAATGCGTGTAAAGTAACTCTGATTGCAGAAATGGAACTGATTTGAAATGGCTGCGATGCTCTTGTTGGAATGGCGTAAATAATACTGGGATTCCTCCACCCGCCGCACGTTCAAATACTCGACCAATGTAATGCCTGCATGTTCCCTGAAGATCCGGGACAAGTGGCTTGTGCTGATGTGGAAGTGTTTCGCAATATCCTCAACCGATAGATCGCGCTCCACTTCATCATTGATATACATGACCACTTTATTGACGGTCTGATGCGTAAAAGACGGCTGTTTTCGTTCAGAGAGAATCGACACAAAAAATTCGATCAGCTCATCCGCGACGAGCAGAAATTCCGAATCATTCATGCGGTTTTCAACGATTTCCACACATGCAGCATTGAACGCGAATGCTTTTTTGGGCGGAACTTGTGTTTCATACAGTTTTCTTGCCATGATGGAGGACAGGACTATGTAGTAATTGCGTACTGCATGAATCATTTTCTTGCCTGACCGGTTTGAAATCAGATCAATGATCCGTCTCAGGCTCTTCTTTGCTCGCTCTTTTTCCAAGTGGTGGATTTCATAGATCAGCTGCGTTTCAATTTCGAAAAAATTCTCCAGGCCCTCATATCGTCCGAGTGCTTCGTTTTCAATCATGAACAGCTTTGAAATCGTGTCTTGAATAGTAGGTGCGGGTATGGTATTCATCTAATCCTCCTGACATTCTGAAATACAGGCAAATATACTCAGTGCCTTAACTATATAACGAATTACCAAATAAGAGAATAGTTTTACCTGCACTTTAAAAATTTTTTTGTATTTTTGTATGATTAACCGCTCATATTCTACAAGAACGTTTTGGAAAGAAGAAAGTTTCAGCTTTTATCTCTTTTTGCCATATTTTTTTATAAAACGCTGAATAAGTAGATGCACGAGAAATAGCTGCTGTATCCAACCGGTTGAACACAGCAGCTATCAGAATGCTATTCAGCTTTTTCCGGCGGAACCAGTACCTCAATATGCTTGGGCAGCACTTCAATTGTGAAAGGTGTCTTGAATCCAGCCTCCCCATCGATATTGCAGTCCAGCGGTTCCTTTGTTTTAACCGATACGGATTTGGCGTGAATCACGTCGACTGAAGGGTCATGTTCCAGTCTGCCTATTACCAGCTCCCCGGCCATCCGTATAAATGCAGGAAGTGCAGCATTTTTCACAATATAGAGATGCAGCAGTCCGTCATCCGGCTGCGCATCAGGGGCGAGTCGCTCGAATCCCCCGACTGAATTGGTTAACGCAGCCAGCACAAGTTTCGCTTCACCTTCCCACCTTCCCTGATCATGCTCGATTTCAAAATACGTTTCTTCATCATGCGTCAGCGCTTTCAGCCCTTCCAGCAGATAAGCGAACGTCCCTAGTTTCGTTTTTTGTTCAGGTGTGACATGGTATGTGGCTTCAGCCAGTGCGCCAAGCGCCAGTATATTCATAAAATATCGCTCCCCGGCCTTGGCGATATCCACTTTTTTAACGACACCGGTCTCGAGTGCAGCGATTGCTTCTTCAGGATCCAGTGAAATACCGAGCGCCCGCGCAAAATCATTCACCGTCCCAAGCGGGATGAATGAAAACAGCGGTTTATGTGATTGTTCAGCAAGCCCCGCCACTGATTCATTGATCGTGCCATCCCCGCCCATTGCCATAACAAAGTCAAATTCATTTTTGCAGGCATCGGCCGCGAACCGGGTGGCGTCCCCTTCTTTTGCCGTTTCCCTGAGTTCCGTTTCGAATCCCATTCTGGACAGCGCTTCAATTACCAATTCCTTGTAAACAGGGGCTTCCTCTTTTCCGGAAGAGGGGTTTATAATAAACATAGCTCTTTTCACTAGCAAAACCTCCGCAGGTAATAATGGATGTATTCCTATTTCCCTAAAATCACCAGATGTAATCTAATAGCCCGCTGCACAACCAGCCAGCAGAAAGAGTGAACTGGAATGCGTTTTTTTATTTACGTTATTATTTTCTTTGCCTTTTTTGATTTATTTGCTCAGTTGCCTGTCATCAGTCCGTTCGCCGGAACCCTTGGTGCCAGCCCCTTTCTGACCGGGCTGGCCGTCGGCATTTACTCGTTCGCCAACACCGGCGGCAATATGGTTTCCGGCATCCTGGCAGATCGGCGCGGTCCTTATACCGTACTGCTTATCGGACTCTTTACGACCGGGATCGCCCTTTTTCTGTATCAGTTTGCTGCAAGTCCTTCCGGTCTGCTGTTGATCCGCTTTATTCATGGAATGGCAGCCGGTCTGATTATCCCTGCAGCTTTTACTTATGCTGCCAATAAAACCGGCACACAAGCCCGGGGCAGAAACGGCGCCGTTGCCGGAGCCTTCATCGGGCTGGCCGCCATCATAGGACCGGCATTCAGTGCAGTAACAGCTGCAGCCACAAATGTACCATTCGTGATGTCCATTACCGGCACTGCATTACTCATCATCGCGGTTGCTGCTGCTTTCTTGCTGAAACGCCTCCCGGGTGCCGCACAAAAGAACACGAATAGCGAAGGAGATACAGCCGCACGCGCTGTCTTTTCTTCAGGGCTCGTCCTTTCATACACCGGTGCGTTCTTCCTCATGTTCTCTCAAGGGGTTCTGGCCTATATGCTGCCGCTCCGGGCAATCGCACTCGGATTCGGCACTGAAACCGGCGGACTGCTTTTGAGCGTATTCGGACTGGCTGCCATTGCGGTGTTTGCACTGCCGGTGAACCGTGTCTTTGATATGGTGCCGCCTGTCTATACGATGACCGGCGGACTGGCAATCATGGGAGGTTCCCTGTTTGTGCTGAGCGGTGCAGAAACGCTCCCCTTTTTATACAGTTCCATGGCGTCGTATGGTGTCGGCTTTGCTTTTCTGTTCCCGTCGATCAATTCACTGCTGATCGATTCGACCACTGCCGCTTCCCGCGGCAAAGCATATGGGTTATTCTATGCCTGCTTTTCAATCGGCGTTGTAGCCGGCTCCGGAATTACCGGGGCACTTGAATTGACCGCAGGCAGCGGCTTCATCCTGAGCGGCAGCCTGCTTCTGGCACTGGCGCTGTCCGGGTTTCTTTTCAAAAACCGGGTGGCCTTGCCTGAATAATAAGCTTATCTTTCCCCACCGGAATGCAGCAAATCCAGAACAAGCCCAAGCCGGCTTGTTCTTTTTCACGTGATGGTTTAAAAGCTTGGCAATCAGCAAAACACGGGGGACGGGGTGTGAAAAAGCAGAAATCGGGTATTTTATGTATACGGAAGAAATAATGAAGCCACAAAGAGGAGGAGAAAAATGGAAGACAAACGAACGAACCAAGAAAAAAGAGCAGCTGAAGACATACCTCCGAAAGTAGAAAAAGCGTATTTGCAAGAAGACGGGACGATTCGACGTGAAACCCGGACGGTAGATGCTCCGGATGAACCCCGATCAGAAAGCGGTCCGACAGGCACATATGGAGAAGGTGACCGCACAGACCGGGACAGCTGGCTGTCAGCAGGTATGGCAGATGAGCGGTACTCGGAAAATCCTGAAGGCTTTTATAAAGACAAGGACCGGAGCGGTCTTGAAGATCTGTCGCGCGACGACGATAAAGATCGACAATAATTCCCGGGCTGCAGCACAATACTTCTGCAGAAAACAACGTCATAAAAACGGCCATCAATTCACTGCTGAATTGATGGCCGTTTCTTACTATGTCGGAAAGAAAATAATCCCTTCCTCATTCTGCTATTCTTTTCACTACAGGTTTTCTGTATTTACGCGTTTAATCGGAGCTACCGATTCCGTGTTTTCTTCTTTTTCATCCCCTACATCGTTTGGTGACAGCTTCTGTTTGCCATCATCCAGTCCGGAGTCACCCGGACTTCTATCCGGCTGTTCATCCTTTCCTGCCAGTTTGCCGCTGCGGGAGTGAGTTACATTTTCATCATCATTTCCTGTTTTATCCAAGTTTTGAGATTCCATGTATGAATTCACCTTCGCTTTCGCATTATTAAAAGCAGTTGTCGCTTTTTCCCGATTTTCCGGTTTCTTCAGATACGCGTACGTACCGGCAGCAAGCCCTGCCAGCAAAAGGCCTTTTGTTCGTGCCATCCTCATCATCCCCCGTTTATTCATTTACTTTTTCTTTACCCTCTGCAGGAATTTTTAATCCGTCAGTTTTTAGAGAATTTCATATCGATATGCGGGATGCCGTCATCAAGATATTCAGCAGAAACCGACTCGAACCCGAGTGATGCATAAAATGCTTCCAAATGCGATTGACCCTGCAGGAAAATCTCCTTTTCCTCCCATTCATTTATGATAAAGTCCCTGCTTCGCTGAACCAGTTCCCGGCCCAGTCCTGTCCCGCGGGCTTCAGGCACAACAATGACCCGACCGATCGCCGGCAGTTCTCCTTTTAAACCGCCCGGCACCAGCCGGGCATACGCTGCAATGCGACCGCCTGTTTTCGCCACGAGATGCGTGCAGTGCGGATCAAGTCCGTCCACTTCCGGATACGCACAATTCTGTTCAACCACGAATACATTGACCCGCAGCCGGAATATATCGTGCAATTCATTTATTGTCAGTTCATTAAACCGGTATGCTTTCCATTCCATAAGTTCATCTCCTTGTCCTTATCCTTTTTTGGTATGGAATTGTACTCTCTTCAATTATTCCATACATATAGATTATAACGGGAATTTTTGGTATGATAGCGGAAACAACAGCCGAGGTGGTTACATGATTCGTCCGGGAACGGAACAGGACATCGGCGCAGTTCAAGAGATTGCCCGGCAGAGCTGGCGCAGCACCTATGCAGACATTCTTCCTGTCCAGGTCCAGCAGATAGCGCTGGATAAGTCTTATTCAAGCGTGATGATGCAAAAACGGATTGAACGAACAATTCTACTTATAGCTGAACATGAAGGCAGTCCGATCGGATTCGCCAATTTCACAAAAGTGGATGAAGATGGAGATGCAGAACTGATCGCCATGCATATAAAAACAGAATTTCAGCGGAATGGTTATGGCACTCAGCTGATGTCGTACGGCATAGAACAGCTTGCAGGCGGCAGGCAGCTGTCCGCCTTTGTTGAAGCTGATAATGAAATAGCCCGTTGCTTTTATGAAGCGAACGGATTCGTCTTTATTCAGGAATTCGAGGAGTTGCTGGAAGGCTATCCTGTCTACACAGCCGAATATATCCTTTCCTTGCAGCATGAAAAAACACCTGCGCTTTAAGGAGGCCACTGAACGACTCTCCCTTTACATCTTTGGGAGACAAAAAATGAGACGGAGTGACAGGGAATCCTATCTTCCGTCTTATTTTTCTGCCCTTTTATCATTCAGTAGCTTGCCCCCCGCTCATCCAGCAGCCGAAGGATTCGCTTTAGGTTCACCACAAAGATCGCCATGGCTCCTTGGACTTGGCATCAGTATATAACGGAAAAAGCACCAAATCTCTAAAATATAGAAATTTGGTGCTTTTCCGTATAGTTTTTCAGTGGCCACGCTTTAAGCAGGTGCTTTTTTGCTGTTTACAGCGGACGGTATGGTGAATCGTCTTCGTCTTGGGTCTCAATTTCCACCGGTTCATCCACCCGGATCATTTGTTCATCCTCAAGCGGCGGCTTGCGGACGAAACACATAATTGCAGCGATATAGAAAATTAATGCCGTCAGTGAGATAATTCCGGATAAAATCCCGGCAATGACAAATAGGACACCCGCCAGTACCGGCTTTTTATTGTCATTCAGATTAATGACAGCAATAATAGCCAAGATCGTCGACACCACCAGTGAAATGCCGATTACCCAGCCAAAGACTTCAATCGCCTCTGTCAAACCGCTCAAGGCGACAAGCGTCGCTTCCGCATCTTCCGGTGCCAGCGTCGGATCGGTAAGGATAAACTCCTCCAGGTCCGCTTCAAAGGTGCCGCTCCCAACTTCAACAACTGCCATCACAACGAGAATGATGGCAATTACATTCAATACAATGCCGATAATCCCCAGTACTTTTTCGCCTGTTCTGGAAAACGTGCTTTGATACATATCCATTCACCTCTCTTATTAATGTGTTACCCATTTCACCGGATAATTCCTCTAAAATACTTTATATTTTCTTTTTTTCTTCAAAAAATCATCATAACGTGTTTATACTTACGAAGAATGAGGGTACTAATTAATCATCTGACAACTGATGGGGTGAAACTTCATGGAAAAGAAATTGATTTTCAATCAGGCCGATTTTATGTATGGAGTCGGCGGCGCTTCCATATTGACTGCTGTGGTATTCCTGGTTACATCATTCTGAACGGATATAGTACACTTATAACCGCATGAAACAAAGGCCCCATGCCCGTTCCGCAGGTTACTGACGGACTGGCATGGGGCTGTATTGTTTCTTCAGTTAAAACGCCGAATCGATTGCGTTGATTGATAAGCTTTCTGTCTGAAGGAATGATCAACGGGTCAATCTCTCAGACTTTGAGGTCATCGTATTCATTTGAGCGTTCAAAAGCTGTCACGACGTAGGAACAGACCGGTTCAATTCTGTACTGGTTCTCACGGGCATAATCGGCAGTCCGGTCAAGCAATTGCTTGGCGATGCCCTGTCCCCGCAGCGACGGATCCACAAAGGTATGCTCCACCACCATTACATCCGCCATCTGTGTCCACGTAATTTCAGCTAATGTATCTCCGCTCTTTTCATTACGAAATGCAAAATGATCATGCCCCAGTTCAGTAAACTTAAACTCCATGCTGTTCCCCTCTTTCGTTATGTGTTGATCGTAAGCGGCCGAAGTGATGCTTCGATCTGCTTGCGCCGCGGTTCCAGAAATGGCGGCAAAGCCAATTCCTCTCCAAGTGATTCCAACGGTTCATCCGTGGCAAATCCCGGTTCGTCTGTTGATAATTCAAACAGAATGCCATTTGGCTCCCGGAAATAAATCGCTTTGAAATAATAGCGATCGACTTCGCCGGACGTCCGAAAACCATGTTCATTCAAGTAGCCGTTCCATTTGGCATATTCCTCGTACGTCTTTACACGAAATGCAACATGGTGGACACTTCCGCGGCCGGGACGTTCGGGCGGAAGATCAGTTCTTGTTTCCAGATGCACTTCTCCGGCCGGACCGCCTTCACCAGTTGAAAATACCTGGATATCCGGCATGCCGGACTCAAAAGCCTCATAAGAACCAATTTCCTTAAAATTCATAATATCAGTTAATACCGCTGCTGTCGATTCCGCTTTTCGGACGGTCAGTGTGACAGGGCCAAGACCGACAACCGCAAATTCTTCCGGCACGTCAGCTTTTGTCCAAGGAATTCCATACGGGATGCCCGTTCCGTCATCAACTGTCAGAAGCAGACGGGAGCCTTCAAAGTCCTGAAACGACAGGACCTGCCGGCCGAACCGCTCACTGATCTCACCATGCGGTACGTTGAATTCATCAAATCGGCGGATCCAATAATCGAGCGCTTCCGGACTTTTCACCCGGAATGATGTATTACTGATGCTTGATACACCGGGATACGTCCGGCCGGCCATAGGGATATCAAAATATGTCATATCCGTACCCGGAGTTCCTTTTGCGTCGGCATAAAACAAATGATAAGAAGATGTATTATCCTGATTGACACTTTTCTTCACGAGCCGCATGCCCAAGATCCGCGTGAAAAAATCGTGGTTCTTATCCGCGTCTGCTGTAATTGCTGAAACATGATGGATGCCTTCCAGTTTCATAAATCTCTCTCCTTTTTATCTCGAATTCAAGATATTTAACTCATCTTAGCATGACTTTTGCCATCAGGCAACGATCTTGTCTGCAAAAAAAATAAGGCTCCCGAAGGAACCTCACTGCTTAATTGAATAGTGAACGGACTGAATCCGCCAGCTGACGGAAGAAACTTCGGACATTGGCCCAAAATCCTTCATCATTTACAGCGTCACTCACATTGCCAAGTGTATCTTCAATCGTCTTGCTCAAATCTTCAAGTTGCGTGGACCATTGCGAAAAATCGATGTCGAGCTGACGGATCCGGTCCATCAGATCAATCAGCAGCTGCCGGTCTTCCGGATTCAGCTCGATCTGCAGACGGGACAGCTGATCTTCCACGATCTGTTCCACTTCTTCCCGGGTTGCCGGACTTTGTTCTGCAATCTGCTGTTTGATGCCGGTCAGCAGTTCACTCACCTGTTCTTCATCGATGCCATTGCCGGCAATTTCAGTCGCGACTTCAAGTTCATCGTTCGCCGCGTCTGTCCGTTCCGGATCCAGCTGTTCACCATTCACTTCATATGCTTTATAAATTCCGACAAGCGCTGAATGACCCGTAACCGGTTTTGGTGCCGCCACTTCGACAACTGCATCTTCAATGCCCGCTGTCAGGATGGCATTAGCATACATATCCGCGGTTACTTGTGTGATATTTTCCGGTGTGACAATTTCAATCACCAGGCCTTCGCCTTCTTCCTGGCGGGTAATTTTAGCTGATGAATACATTCTTGCCCGCGGATCACCATCCGTAATGTACTGTACAAGATCTTCACCTGTCACTTCAATTTCTTCCACTTCCGGTTCTTCCGCCACTTCAAGGCTTTCCTGGACACTCTCACGCTCTGCTTCCGAAAGATCTCCGCCGTATACGACGATTGACGGACCGAATTTTTCATTGATGCCGACATTCGCTGAAGCGGCTGCAGGAACAAGTAATGCGAACGCCAGCAGAACGAGCAGCATGGATTGAATCTTTTTCATGGTTATCGGTAACCCCTCTCTTCTCTAAGTAGTACGTACAGAGCCGAAAAAGGTTGCATCAGCGGACTCGTTTTGTCCAGCCGTCCTCCTGAATGATCTGTCCGTTCTTCATCAGCGTCCCGAGCGCCCGCTTGAACGCAGCCTTGCTCATATTGAACATTTCCCGGATTTCATCTGGCGTGGACTTGTCCGTAAACGGCATTTCACCGCCGGTCTGATCCAGATAGCGCAAAATGGCTTCTGCATCCGTGCCCAGCCGCTCTTGCTTCCGCGGCAATAAGGAACCGTTCAATGTGCCGTCTTCTTTTACATCGATAATCCGGACCGTCTTTTCTTCGCCGAGCCGCGGTTCAGCTTCCCGTTCCGTTTCATGGACGAACACCCGGTACAATTCCGGCACCGTCAGCATAAACGTGCCGACCGGCAACAGCCGGTAAGCGCGGGCACGCAAATCTTTATTGAACACTTCCGGCGGCGCTTCTGCAATGAGTTCCAAAACCCGTTCTTCCGTTGCCAGCCGGCCGAAAAGGTCCCCGCTATTATCAGTACGGAGTGTCATAAAGATTTCGTCTCCCGGCTTTGGCCACAGCTCTTCAAACCGCGGCAGATCTTCCGGCTGCACATAAACTTCCCGGGTTGTGCCGATATCGACAATAGCCCCGTCCCGCTTGGATGCCTTCAGCACTTTCGCCCAGCCGAACGTTCCTTTGACGATATGCGGGATCAGCGGTGTCGCAGACAGCCCGCCTTGCCTGTTGCGGTAGAGAAATACCTCGATTTCATCAGCCGTTTCCTGACCTTCTTCAAGTTCCGATTCATTCATCGCGACTTCTTCCGTCCCGTCCGTCAGCACCCATTTTGATGATGACCGGTCAAGCACACGGAGAATCGCTGTTATTCCTGGTTCGAGTGGCATAATTCCTTGTTCCTCCTTTAAGTGTCGCTGCTTTGTTCCGCCTGCAGCTGGCGTAATTTATCGATCACGTCCGGGCTGTCTTCCAGCACTTGAACCAAGTCGGCAATGCGATCGATCGCATTCCAGCTCAAATGATGCTCAATGCCTTCCACATCCCCATAGATCCGCTCTTCTTCCACACCGATCAGCCGAAGCAGCTGCTCAAGAAGATCATGCCGCTGCACAAGCCGCTTGCCAAGCTTTTCACCCTTCGGTGTCAGGACAAGACCCCTGTACCGTTCATAGATGAGATAGCCATCTTTATCGAGCTTCTGGACCATTTTCGTGACGGATGACGGCAGTACCGACAATGCCTCTGCGATATCCGAAACCCGGGCATACCCTTTCTGTTCAATTAATGTCGTGATGACTTCAATATGGTCTTCCATACTTGGAGTAGGCAAAGAGGACCCTCCCTATCAAAACTATGTTCAGTTTACTACACACCCCCGTGCCCGACAACTCGGCTCCTTACTGGGAAAAATATGCCAGGTTTGCTTTCTGAATTCCCCGGGTACTTATTGACTAGCTAAGAACGATCCGTAGCAGAAAAGAGGTGAGAAGGATGGCACGTATTTTATGGATTATTTTAATCGTAATTTTAGCAATTTGGCTCGTCGGCTTTTTGCTGGACTTCGCAGGTGGATTGATTCATCTACTTCTAATTGTCGCAGTAGTAATACTCCTTATTAACCTGTTCTCAGGAAGAAAACGAATGTAGGAACCGAAAAGTGCAAGCGGCCTGAGAGTCGGGATATGGAAAAAGGGATGGGCGGATACACCGCTCATCCCTTCACTTTTGCATATATGCATGTATCCCGGAGACTTCCTCCCGAGACGGATAAACTGTCTTTCCGGAGCACGCCTTCCAAGTCGAATCCGAGCCGCTCGGCGACGGCCCGGCTGCGGACGTTTTCCGTATCACAACGGATTTCAACGCGGTTCGCTCCGAGTTCCTCAAAAGCGAACCGGGTAATCCGGTCCACCGCTTCCGACACATATCCTTTGCCTTCAAACCGGCTGTCCACCCAATAGCCGATTTCGAATTTCCGGACAGTCCAGTCAAATCGGTGGAGACCTGAAGAACCAATGAATTCACCGGTTTCTTTCAGAAAGAAGTGGAGACGGAGATCTTTACGCAGCTGGAAATCCGCCACCGCTTGGACGAGATTCGCTTCCACCTGCTCCATCACCGGTTTTTGGCGGGCGAACGGCATCCAATTGCGCAGCGCTTCCTGAGAGTGCTGCATCGCTTCATAGGTCTGTGCTGCATCTTCCCGCTTCGGCGCCCGGATCAGCAGGCGCTCTGACTCGAACTGCTCCGGGAAATCAAAGAGCACCGGATTGAATGACGGGTTTTCCTGCTTGCCGCCATCTTCCCAATGGACCGGTGTTGTTGTGCCGGCTTCCCAGTCCTCCCGGGTGATGCCATATGTCACTGCATCATAGTATTTGTTTTCCTTTGGCGAGAACCAGCCGTTGCGGATATGCGCCTCTTTCACAAAGCCTGCCCGCTCGAACGCTTTCCGCATGGCAAAATTATCATGCCGGGTATTTCCTTCAAGCCGGACTTTTTTATCTGGCAGCGAAAACACAAACTCCGTCATGAGCCGGAGTGCCTGCGGGCCATATCCTTTGCCGCGGTACGGTCCGGCGATGCGTAAATCGAATAATGGGATATCATCCTGTAAATCATATATTTTAATAAGGCCGATTTGCTTGCCCTCTTCATTTTCCAACCAGAACGTCCGTACCCGATCTGATTTATAGCCGCCTTCCGTGATTGTTTTCTCAATCAATTCGCGGACCGGATGCTCAAGTCCGTGATAAGGCCAGGAATTACCGGTCATGAATTCAATCAGCTGCTCCTGTTCCTGCATTGTCCATTCTGTCAGTTTTAACGCCATTCCCGCTGCTCCCTGCTTCTGCTGCTGTTATGCAGATAGAATTTTTCTTTTATTATACAGAAACATTCCCGCCTGCGTCGAATGCTACAATAGATTTAAGGAGTGGTATGGATGAAAAAAGGAAGCCGCAATACGATCACAGATGTGGCCGGTGTAAAAATCGGGCATGTAACACTTTATGACAAGCTCTCCGACCGGGATACTGTCTGTACCGGTGTAACGGCCATTCTGCCGCATACCGGGAATATATTCGAAGAAAAAGTACGGGCAGCAAGCTTTGTGCTGAACGGGTTCGGGAAAACTGCCGGACTTGTACAAGTAAACGAGCTGGGCATGCTGGAGTCGCCGATCATGCTGACGAACACATTCAGCGTGGCAGCAGTACTGCAGGGGACGATGGAGTGGATGCTTGAAGAGAATCCGGAAATCGGCGATTCAACGAGCTCGCTCAATATCGTGGTCGGCGAGTGCAATGACAGTCACCTGAATTCCATGCGGCTCATGGCAGTGAAGCCGGAGCATGCCCGGGAAGCGATCAAAAAGGCCGATACCGACTTTGCCCAAGGTGCAGTGGGAGCCGGCAAAGGCATGATCTGCTACGGCGTGAAAGGCGGCATCGGTTCTGCCAGCCGTCTGGCAGAAGATGGCGATCTGTCTTATACGGTCGGCGCTCTTTTATTGACCAATTTTGGCCGTAAAGGTGAATTCCGGGGAGCGGATTTCAGCGGGGCCGACCCGAAGAAGCCGGATGGATCGGTCATGATGATTCTTGCAACAGATGCGCCGCTTGAGAGCCGGCAATTGGAGCGGCTCGCCAAACGGGCTGCCATCGGCCTTGGCCGGACAGGCACGACCGTCCATAACGGCAGCGGCGATATCGTGATCGCCTTTTCGACCGCCGCGAAAATCAGTCACCGGGCAGAAGGCGCCTTCAGCAGTGACTGGCTGCTGCGGGACAGTCACCCGATCATGAGCGAATTGTTCGGAGCTGCCGTGGAAGCCACCGAAGAAGCCGTTTATCAATCAATCCGGCATGCGGAAACGACAGAAGGCCGGTTAGGCAGAGTCGTGGAAAAAGGAGAATTTTAGTGATGGACCGGTCTGCAGAAACGTAGGCCGGTTTCATTGGCTAATAATGAAACCGATAGTGAACAGACCAAGACCTGCAAGCAGTGTAGCACTGATATAAAAGACAGTTAAGATTATTTTGCCGTTTTGAAGTTCTTTCACAGCATCTAAAGCGAACGTTGAAAACGTAGTAAATGCGCCGAGAAATCCGGTCATCCAGAACTCACTGGTGCTGAGAGACAGCCCCGTTAGAAACGATCCGATGCTATTCACTGAAAAAGTCGCCCATTTTTTGTGCCGGTCAGACTGTTCGATAGCCAAATATACCAAGTAGCGGACGATAGCGCCAAAAAAGCCGCCGATGGCAACGCCGATCATCTTTCCACTCCTTTCATACCGCATTGGACACCAAGTGCCGCCATCGCAATCGCTGTTGCCGTCATTATTATTCCATATATCAATCCATAGGCAGGCGTAGCTGTGAGGACTTCAGACCACTGGGCGGAAAAAGCGGAGAAAGTTGTAAAAGATCCGAGGAGTCCAGTCGTCAGCAGTAGTCTTACTTCCTGGCTCATACTCTTACTGAGCCGGATGGAAAGCCAGCCTAGCAGGAAGCTGCCGGTTAAATTGACGATCCATAAACTGATATTTCCAGGTATGGCTGCATAGACTGCAGCCCGCAATACAGTTCCGAGCATCCCGCCGAATCCGACTGCTAATAGTTTTTTCATCACGGCTCCCTCCTCTGTTACTAATTATAGCTTAAAGAGGGAAGGCGGAATCAGCGGTTTGGCGGATAGTCGACGGGAATTCCTGATAGCCGCTTGCCAAGAAAGCGGATGTTGGATACCGATTATTAATATTTTATGATTTATAGTGAAGACAAGGCTGAGTTGCGATTAACACTCTATGAAATCACTTTAAGATCCGTTGAATTAACTTTAGGCGTCCGCGAGTTCACTTTAAGACCCGGTGAGTTCACTTTAAGACCCGGTGAGCTCACTTTAAGCCGGCCACGTCCTTCTCTAAAAACAAAAAACATCATAGATGCAAGATTTATGACACACTTGATTATTTCCTATTCAAAAAAACGCACCGGCACTCAGGCCGATGCGTTTCCTCTATTATTCTGCAAGCAGTATCAATGTGCTGCCTTCTACGTCTCCCTCAATCGGTGTCACGTGGTAATCGCCTTCAACCCAGTCATCCACCTGGTTGCTATAGAAGTCGGATTTGACGTGCCCACTCTGGCCGGGACCGACGATGTGATAGGCTTCCGACAAGTCCGCAAGATCAGCGACGAAGCGCCATGATGCTCCGTGATCGACGATGCCGTCCGGATCAGAGGCAGCCACCATGACGGTAACATTCGAACCGCCGACGGGCAGGATTTCCGGGTTCATGAATCTTGCAAGAATCGGTGAAGCACCGCTGACCGGATGAGGAAACAGCAATTCGTGTTCATCTCCCCAGTCCCAGTCACCTGCATCTTCTCCGAGTTCTTCAGCAATTTCCGTTTCAGCTTGAGCCAATGAAACTGCCAGCCATTGTTCCACCCCGCCGAATTCCGTAACCCATTCACCCGGATTGCCGGCAAATGCTTCGCGCATCAGCTGATCGGTAATGTGATTTTTCCCCGGCATCAATTCATAGACATCTTCCGGCATTTTCCCTTCCCATAATGTATCCGGCAGCTTCCGGATCCATGTGCGGAAAATGAGCGGTGCCGCCTGATCCACTTCATCCACCATGTTCCATTCTTCCAGGATGGCCAGCAAGTCATCGAACTCATCCGTTTCCACCCGCACCGCTTCGATCATGGATGGCAGAAATTCTTCCGCATACAGGTTTTTCTTGTCCATCTGCAGCTCCATCATATCTTCCGCTGTCAGATCCTCTCCCGCACTGAGTACTTCTGCAATACGCATATAGCGGTAAGGCTGCGCCCAAAAATCGGTGATGTGATACGGGTATTCCTCTCCCACCACTTCATTGTTTGCCGTCGCAATAAATCCTTCTTCCGGATTAACGACGACCGGCAATTCATCAAACGGCACGTACCCTTCCCAGCCATATTCAGCAGAATCGCCCGGTACCGGCAACTGGCCGTCGCCGGTCGTCCGGATCGGAATGCGGCCATTCGCTTTATAGGCAATCGTTCCGTCTTCTGAAGCGAAAACGAAATTCTGGGCCGGCGCCTGGAAATCCTCCAGGGCTGACTCGAATTCGTCCCAATTCGATGCCTTGTTCATGTTGAGCACGGCCTGCAGTTCAAGTGTCGGTTCCAGTGCCGTCCACTGCATCGAAAATACCGCGCCCGGGTCCTCCTCTTTATAAATCACATCGGAAATGACCGGGCCGTGCCGTGTGGTGAGCACTTCATAATCGATCGGCTCGCCGTCTTTCACAAGGATCCGCTCTTCCCTCACTTCCGCCTGCTCCCATTCCCCTTCATACAGGAATTGGGTTGGGTCATCCGGGTTCGGCGTCTCAATATAAAGATCCTGTACATCTGGTCCGACGTTGGTCACACCCCATGCAATTTCTTCATTATGTCCGAGAATGATGCCCGGAATACCGGCAAAGATAACGCCGCTTACGTTCTGTTCAGGGCTTTCGAGGTGCATCTGGTACCAGATCGATGGTGTCGACAGACCCAGATGCGGATCATCGGCCAGCAGCGGTTTGCCGCTCGCCGTCTTTTCACCTGAAACGACCCAGTTATTGCTGCCGTTGAATTCCGGCGGCACGAGATCTGCGTTGAATTCACCCGCAACCTTCACTTCCATTGCTTTATTGGCTTCAATGATTGACGGGGCGTTATCCGGATAGGTGATGAACAGCTCCCGTGCCTGCTTTTCGGTAAATTCATTCAGCGCCCAGTGCCGGAACGCGAGCGCTGACCAGTGGCCGCCAAGATCGTAGGCCATGTACTTGCCGATAGTCAGTGAGTCGAGTGGCGACCAAGGTTCCGGCTCATAGCCGAGCAGCTTAAATTCAAACGGCAATGCGCCTTCCTCTTTCGCTTCTTCCATATATGCGTTGACACCTTCGGCATACCATTCAAGCACTTGCTCTGCTTCGTCATCATATCCTTCCAGCGATTTCGCCGCGGCATCCCGCAAGCTGAACGTCCGGAACAGTTTGTCCGTTTCCACTGCAGCTTCCCCGATCACTTCGGACAGTTCACCGCTCGCCTGTCGCCGGGACAAATCCATCTGAAACATGCGGTCCTGAGCCTGTACGTACCCTTGCGCCCGGTACAGATCCGCATCAGACATCGCTTCAATGTGCGGCACCCCAATTTCATCACGGGTCACTATCACATCATCATCCAATACAGCAACAGCCAGCTCTCCTTCAATGACCGGTTTCGATCTATTAATGTAAACGTTTACAAAAATAAGCGCAGCAGCGACGAGGCTGAGGATGATTCCCAGTATGATCACTGAAATCTTCAGCCATTTCTTCTTTTTCATTTGCCCCAATCCCTTTGTTTTTTCTTTATAGTATACAGGAATAGGAATGCAAAGAAACGAAAAATTCCAACAAAAAACCCGCATTGCGCGGGTCAGTCAATAAATTCCTCGTCACCGAATATCACTCTGACATTTACGGCTTGGTTTTTTTCCGTCAGGATATACAAAATATCTCCTGCTTTCAGTTTCGTGGGTCCCGCAGGCATCACCAGCCTGCCCGAACGGATGATTGCTGAGATAAGTGTCTGTTCCGGCAAGCCGATCGCTTGAACCGGCTTGCCGGCAAAAGGTGAGGTCTTCCCCAACGCGATTTCCAGCATTTCGGCGTTTGCACTTCCCATTGAAATAAGCTCGAGCGTATGGATCCGCTGTGGAAGTTCAGGACCGACAAGGTTCAATTTTCGCGCTGCATACGGGATAGTTGACCCTTGAAACAAGGCGGATGTCAGTACAATGAAGAAGACGATGTTAAAGAAGACAAAGCCGTTTTCAATCCCTGCGAGCATCGGAAACGTCGCCAGAACAATCGGGACTGCTCCCCGAAGGCCGGCCCACGAGATGAACAGCCGCTCGTTCAAATCATAATCGGAGAATAATGTTGCAATAAATACGGCGGCCGGTCTTGCAATGAACAGCAATACAATCGACAGAATGAGCCCTTTCCAGATCAGTTCCCAATTCGCCAGTTCGCTCGGAAACACAAGCAGCCCCAAAATCACGAACATGACAATCTGCATCAGCCAGGCGAGCCCCTCATGAAAGCTGATGATTGAATGGCTATGGGTCAATTCCCGCGTCCCGATCACTAATGCAGCCAGATAGACCGCCAGCAAACCGCTACCGCCCAAAACCGATGTCATACTATAGATAAAGACGGCAAACGCTGCTGCCAGCACAGCATAGAGACCGGAGGCCCCCAGCCGGATCCGGTTGATCGTGTATGAAGCAATCAATCCGAATACGATTCCCATCGCGGCGCCAACCCCTACCTGCAAAAAGAATGCACCTGCAATTAGCCAAGGGGACGAGTCCGGCACTTGGATCAGCTGAATGAACGCAATGGTCAGGAACATGGCCATCGGATCATTCGTTCCGGATTCCGCTTCCAGTGTAGCTGAAATTTTCGAGCTGACGTTCTGACCGGCCAGCACAGAAAACACAGCAGCCGCATCCGTTGAGCCCACAATTGAACCAAGCAGGAACGCTTCCAGCCAAGAAATATCGAGCACATAAAAAGAAGCGGCAGCCACAATCGTTGTTGTGATAATGACACCCAGCGTTGCCAGTATGAGCGATGTACCCATCACAGGTCGGATCACGCGCCACTTGGATTGAAGACCGCCCTCAAATAAAATAATAACCAATGCGAATATCCCGACAAGCTGAGCCACTTCAGCATTCGTAAAATAAATGAGACCGGAAATATCACTGCCGAGCACCATGCCGACAATCAGGAAGAGCACAAGCGAGGGCACACCGAAACGGGCGGAGACGGTCGTCATGAAAACACCGATCAGCAGAAACAGCCCACCCATCAGCAGAATCCCATTTATCGTGAAATCACCCATTTTCCGCCTCCTTCCAGCTGTACTTACTCCATAATATCATACCTGCCGAACCGTCCTGTCCTCACGCTCCGGCAACAGCAAAAACGCCGCATCTCTGGAGATGCGGCGCAGTTTCATCGGATCAGGTCTTCTCCGACAATTTTCACTTCGAGTTCGAGGTCGATGCCGAATTTTTCGTGTACCGTCATTTTCACCAATTCAATCGTCCGGATATAATCCCCGGCCGTTGCATTGTTTTTGTTTACAATGAATCCGGCATGTTTCGTGGAGACTTCAGCTCCGCCAAATCCTTTTCCTTGCAGGCCGCTGTCTTGAATCAGCTTTCCGGCGAAATTGCCGGGTGGCCGCTTGAACACGCTTCCTGCCGACGGAAACTCCAGTGGCTGTTTCGATTCCCGCTGGAACGTAAGATTAGCCATTTTTTCATTGATCACCGTTTGATCACCGACTTCCAGCTCAAAATCAGCAGACAGGACATAATAGCCCTTCTTCGCCACGATGCTTTTCCGGTAGCCGAGTTCAAGTTCCGCTTTTGACAGGACCAGTTTCTTGCCTTCCGGTGTAAGTACCGTCGCCTGGCGGATAATATCCTTAATCTCTCCGCCGTAAGCTCCGGCATTCATCGCCATTGCCCCACCGACCGAACCTGGAATACCGCAGGCAAACTCAAAGCCGGTCAATGAGCAGTCAGCCGCCGCCCGGGAAACATCCCGGATGTTCGCCCCGCCCTGGGCGTGGACATGCTGTCCCTCGACACGGATGTCGGTCAGCGCTTCAAGAGACAGTACAATCCCCCGGACGCCTCCATCCCGCACGACCATATTCGATCCGTTACCAAGCATGAGCAGCGGAATATTGCGGTCGGCCGCATACTTCACGGTCGTCTCCACATCGTCTTCTGTAAAAGGCGCTGCAAACACATCTGCAGGTCCACCCATCTTTGTTAATGTATGCAAGCACAGCGGCTCGTCTGCTTTTACGCATTCTTCGGGCAAAAGCTGCCGCAATTCTTTCAGCCATAGTTCTTTCGTCATCTCATGCAAACCCTTTCTACACATAAGCTAAAATAAGTATGCGATGTTCCGGGCGGTTTTACAAGTAAAACCGGGGCGGAAAACCGCAATTAACAAAACAATTTTATCTGTGTTTCAATAATCTTTAATTAAAATATATTGACTTCGAGATAATTTAACGATTATAGTAATTAAAGAACATTCATTCATTTCAAGGGGGAATTCATAATGGTAAAGTTAAATGTCGACGCTTCACATTCAAGTATCGGATTCACAGTAAAACACATGATGATTTCAAAAGTCAGAGGTGCCTTCAATTCATATGAAGCTTCTGTTGAAACAAAAGAAAAGGATCTGACTGACGCGGCGATCGAATTCAAAATCGACGTGGCGAGCATCGATACAGGCAGTGAGGACCGGGATAACCACCTTCGTTCTGCAGACTTTTTCGATGCGGAAGCTTACCCGCATATCACATTTGCCGCAACAGAAGTCCGGCCTCAGAGCGGTGATGATTATGAGCTGATCGGTGATTTGACGATCAAAGGCGTTACACGCCCGGTCACTTTCAAAGCAGAGTTCGAAGGAGCCGGCACGAACCCATGGGGACAGGAAGTGGTCGGTTATTCAGCGGAAACCACTATCAACCGAAAAGATTTCGGTCTCACTTGGAATCAGGCACTGGAAACCGGCGGCGTCCTTGTCGGTGAAGATATTAAAATTTCTGTTGATATCCAGGCCTCAGCAGCTCAGTAAATACAGGATAAGCCAGGGGGAAATCCCCGCTGGCTTTTTTTTCGTCTCAGTCGACAAATGACCGGCTTTCTCGCACAATAAGTGTATTAAGAAGCGAGGAGTCATCATCATGAAAGAGAAAAATACAGACTGGCGGCAATTTCTCCAGCTGCTCCGCTCACTCAACTGGCCTAAGGCTGTAACAGCAGCGGCTTTGATTCTTGCGATTGCCAGTACAGGAATCGGGCTTATCATTCCACTCGTCATGCAGGATCTGGTTGATACGCTTTCCGTCGAATCAATGGATTGGCGCCTGTTCGGCCTGCTGCTCCTGGTATTTTTCCTGCAGGCGGTAGCCGGCGGTGTTTCTTATTATATGCTCACCTATATCGGCGAAACAATTGTTGCTGATCTTCGGACGCGGCTATGGAGACACGTGCTTCGTCTGCCGGTACCTTATTTTGATCAGCACGAAACCGGGCAGACCATGAGCCGCATCACCCAGGATACAACAACATTGAAGCAACTGGTGACAGATCATGCAGTCACTTTCATAACGGGTTTACTGTCCGTTGTCGGCGCTGTCGCAATCCTGCTGTTCATCGATTGGAAGATGACGCTGATCATGCTTGTCAGTGTTCCGGTTTCCATGGCGATCCTCATACCGCTCGGGCGCATGATGCATCGGGTGGCTCGGGCGACGCAGGATGAAATGGCGGCATTTTCAGGCCTGCTCGGGCGTGTGCTCGCTGAAATCCGGCTCGTTAAAGCTTACCGGGCGGAACAGCCGGAGAGCGAGAACGGACAGGCAGCCATCCGCCGGCTGTTCGGGTTCGGCCTGAAAGAAGCAAAAATCCAGGCTGTCGTCTCTCCTGCAATGACCTTTATCATGATGGGGATTCTTGTTGTGATTCTTGGTTATGGCGGCGTCCAGGTGGCAAATGGCAACCTGACGGCCGGTGAACTTGTAGCGGTTTTGTTTTATTTGTTCCAGATTGTAGTTCCGTTCGCGCGGATGGCTGCTTTCTTCACGGCATTTCAAAAAGCGGTCGGTGCGACGGAACGCATCAAAAGCATCCTGTCATCCAAGACAGAGCAGGACAGTGGAACCAGCTCACCAAAAGCGGCGGATGTCACGTTCGATAAGGTGAGTTTTTCCTATGAATCCGGCAAGCCGATCTTGAAAGATGTAAGTTTCCAGGCCGAAGCGGGAACAGTCACCGCATTCGTCGGTCCGTCCGGCGGCGGAAAAACCACCATCTTTTCGCTTATCGAACGGTTTTATCTCCCTGTCGCCGGCCGGATTACTTCCAGCGGAATCTCCATCACTGATTTCACACTCCGTGAATGGCGTGGAAAAATCGGCTATGTCTCACAGGAAAGCCCATTGATGAGCGGGTCCATCCGGGATAACATCAGTTACGGTATCGCCGGTGACGTGCCGGAAGAACGGCTGATCATCGCCGCACGGGATGCAAACGCGCTGGAATTCATTGAACAGCTCACAGATGGTTTCGATACACTTGTCGGTGAGCGCGGCATTAAATTATCCGGTGGTCAGCGTCAGCGCATTGCAATCGCCCGGGCACTTCTCCATGACCCTGAAATCCTGCTCCTTGACGAGGCGACTTCCAGTCTCGACAGCAGTTCGGAAATTCTTGTACAGGATGCATTGCAGCGGCTCATGCGGGGCCGGACGACACTGGTGATTGCCCATCGCCTGTCCACCGTCATCAATGCGAGCCGGCTCGTGTTCCTGGAAAGAGGACAAGTGACTGGCACAGGCACGCATGCAGAACTGCTGGCTTCCCATGAACTGTACAGGACATTTGCGGCCGGTCAGGGATTAGAGTAGAAAAAACGGAGCAGATTGCATAAACGGATTACCTTCGGCAGCAGTCGGCAAAAACCCGCTCGCTTTCGGGCCCGCAGGAAGCGGGTCATGCAGCTGGCGCGACAGGACGTCGCGCAGCCAACTGCCCAGGCGGACGGCAAGCCGCTTCGGCCGCAAGCGGCCTGCAGGGTCTTCCCTTGTCCGCTCTCCTGCTGGAGTCTCGCGAGTTTTACTTCGACTGTGCTGTGAGAACAGTTACGGGATGACCGTAAAGAATATCCTTACTAGTTATCCAGCCTCGTTTGGTGATCTTTACTGTTTCAGAACGCTTAGCGGCATAACGAATCCTAATGAAAATAAGACAGGAAAAAGGGAAACGCTCCTGTCAAAAAGAGATGCTCCTGCGCAAGCTCGTCGCAAAGGACGGGAGCGTCCTTTTTCCTGTTTTCACTTTCTTTTAATTGAACGAGACTCGTTCATATCCAGTTATTTGTATAAAAAATCTTTTGTCTACAGTCTGAACGGACTGCCCTTCGTAGGCAGTCCGTTCTTTTTAGTCCAGCATTTTCTTGAGCGGTTTTACTGCAGGTCCGTGGACCACATCGCCTGTATACTTGAAACGGGAACCGTGGCACGGGCAATCCCACGTTTTTTCCGCCTGATTCCAGTTTGTTTCACAGCCCATATGTGTGCAGGTGGTATCGACCGTATGTATCTGGCCATACTCATCCTTATAGGCACCTGCCCGCTTGCCATTGACTGTTACAGCGCCCCCTTCGCCTTGCGCCAGGTCCTGCGGCGTCCTGGAAGGCTTTTGCAGTTTTCCGCTGACAAGTTCCTTGGCTACTGTTCCATTGTCTTTCAGGAAGCGCATGGCGTCCGCCGCTTTCATTTTTGAGCGGGTCGGGTCAAATACATGCGCATAGCGATTTTCCCTGCCGATAATCTGATCGGTCAGCAAAAGCCCCGCAAGCGCTCCTGAGCTCATGCCCCATTTATGGAAACCGGTCGCCACAAGAATATTCTCGTATCCGGTTGTGCTCGTTCCGATATATGGCACCTTATCGAGTGTCGTCATATCCTGCGCACTCCAGCGGTAAGGAATATCATCAATACCGAAATATTTATCACCAAACTCAGCCAGATTTTCATAATGCTCCATCGTATTCGTCTTACTCATACCGACCCGGTGACCATCACCGCCGAGCAGCAGCACTTTTTCGCCATTCTCATCCAATGCATATCGGATCGAACGGGAAGGCTTATCCGCACTGATATACATGCCATCCGGAATCACAGTGGCAGCTGTTCTGACACCAATCACATACGACCGCTGGATGTTCATGCGGGCAAAGTACATGCCATCAGAATCATTGAATGGAAAATGACTTGCCACAACGACTTTATCCGCTGAAATATGCGACATATTCTCCGTCCGGATGACAGGATCCTTATGATTGACCACTTTAATCGCCCGGGTTTTCTCATAAATTTTGCCGCCGTTATTCTCAATCTCTTTAATGAGCGGAATCAGAAATTTCACAGGATGAAACTGCGCCTGATTGCGCATGACCAATGCATTTTTCACATCGATCGGGAAAGAAGCTTCCACTTCAGCCAGCCCGCCGTCGATGCCGAGTGTTTCATAAGCTTCCGCTTCTTTTTCAAGCAACTGCTTCGTCAGTTCTGATTCCGAGTAAATATAAGCGTCCTGTCCTGCTAGGTTGCAGTCGATGCCAAGTTCCTCTGTGGTATAACGAAAAAAGTTCAGCGCATCCATATTCGCTTCATAATAAAGTTTTGCTTTTTCCTCGCCATGTGTCTTGATCAATTCAGCGTAAATCGGGCCATGCTGGGCTGTGATCTTCGCCGTCGTATGGCCAGTGACCCCTTCAAGCAGCTTACTGGCTTCAATCAGCGTCACTTTCTTGCCTGCTTTTGTCAGCAAGTATGCCGTGATAATACCGGTGATACCGCCGCCGATCACGGCAACTTCCGTTGAAATGTTTTCCTGCAGTGCCGGGTAACTTGGAATGTCAACAGACTGTTTCCAAAGAGAAGAATGTTCTGGGATTTTGTAGTCAGCCAATGTGTTTCCTCCTTATCGCCTTTTCCTATCTTCTACCCTGTTCTCTTCCCAAATATTCGAACAAACAAAAAAAGCCTGAATGCAGTATGTATCTGCAATCAGGCCTGCTCTATTATTTCGTTCCTATCGCCGTCAGGTTACGCGCTGTTTCCGCCACTTTTTCCATACCTTCTGCAACGATTTCATCTGCACGATCCGGATACTGGTTATGCCCTTCAATGATCACTTCTTCAATAGTCTTAATGCCGAAGAATTCCATGATCTGCCGGACATAATTGACGCTCATTTCGAATGGTGCCATTTCAGGTGTCGAATAAACACCGCCGCGTGCATTCAAAATAAGAACTTTCTTTTCAGGGACAAGACCTTCCGGACCTTCCTCTGTATATTTGAAAGTGACGCCGGCCCGGTAGACGTAGTCGATGAATGTCTGAAGAGGAGCAGGAATCGTCTTATTCCACAGCGGGAACGCAAAGACTACCATATCCGCTTCCATGAACAGATCCAAAGCTTTGTTGGATGCTGTCAGGATGCGCTGTTCAATATCGCTTAATTCTTCTGCCTGTGCAGACTTTTGCATCGCATTGAAAAAGTCTTGGCCGAAGTAAGGCATATCCTCTTTATATACATCGAATGTCTTTACGTTCACGTCTGTTGTTACATTATCCATGAACACGTCGTACATTCTGCTGGAAACTCCTTCAGATGCCGGACGGTTATTTGCTTTCACGATTAAAACGTTCATTGCCGAGAAAACTCCCTTTTGTTAAATATTTATCTTGAATTAAAGACTTTACGAGTGTAAAGAAAAACAGAGTGGAAGTCAACCACTCTGTTTACATACCACATTTCCGGTCAGCACCCGCTTGCTGCTCTTCTTCCAAGATAGGATGCAGAACCGGTGTCAACCCTTCTTCCTTCGCCACTTTTCGGATGATATCCTCAAGCACTTCAGCAGGCTGTGCCCCTGAAACCGAGTATTTGCCGTTCAGGACAATAAAAGGGATGCCAGTGATGCCAAGACGACGCGCCTGCCGGATATCATCCAGAACGTCTTCTTTGAACTCATCTGACCGAAGCACTTTTTCCGCTTCATACCAGGGCAGATCTACTTCTTTCGCGATATTAATAAGCACTTCTTCCACGCCGATTTTCCGGCCCTCTGAAAAGTAAGTATCAAAAACATGATTATCGAACTCTTTCCGTTTGCGCCGGATAGCTGACCATTTTGCAAGCCGGTGAGCATCGAAAGTATTAACCGTCGTCATTTCATCGAAATTGAATTTAAGACCCACCGTCTTCGCTTGAGCATTAAGATCTTCTGCGATCTTTCCGGCTTCCTCCTGTGAAACGCCCTGCTTTCTGGCCAGCCGCTCAATTCCGGTCTCACTGGATGCCGGCAGTGCATCGGGATCCAGTTGAAAGGCCTTGTATTCAATATCCGTGCTTTTCTCGAAACCGGTTCTCTTGATCGCTTCTTCCAGTCTTTTTTTATTAATGTAGCAAAACGGACATACGTAATCTGACCAAATATCTATTTTCATATGGACACCTCTTTCTGCATAATTAGCAGCAGGTCACACCATGGGGCGGGAATCAGCCTTTAAAGGCTTCAGTGATCACCGGAATGATTTGCTTTTTACGGGAAACAACACCCGGCATTTCCAACCGGTTATCTTGAAGTTCAGTACGGAAGGCCTGAGCGGCCGTGTCCGCCTCTTTTCCAAGCACAAGTGCAGTGGAATTGCTGTTCAGGATATCCGTTGCGACAAACACGAACAGATCAAGCCCCTTATCGGCGATCGTACGTTCCAGCAATGGTTCAAGCTCTTTCTGACGATTCATTACATCATCCGTATCGATCGCGTTAACCTGCGCCACTTCGAATCGCTTGCCGGCTGCCTCAAATTCCTTTGAATCAAGCGAGATGAGCTCTTCCAGCGTTTTATTGCTAAGATCGGCTCCCGCTTTCAGCATGGCAAGACCATAATCTTCCGCATCCACACCCGCGATTTCCGCCAGTTCTTTTGCAGCCTGTATATCCTGGTCCGTGCAGGTCGGTGATTTGAACAGCAGGGAATCGGAAATAATGGCAGACAGCATGAGACCTGCAATTTCCTGCGGGATTTCCACGCTGTTCTCCTTATAGAGTTTCAGTAAAATGGTAGCCGTGCAGCCAACAGGCTCAGCGCGGAAATAAAGCGGATCTGCTGTTTCAAAATTTGAAATCCGGTGGTGGTCGACCACTTCAATGACCTGCACTTCCTGAATATCATCTGCACTTTGCTGGCGCTCATTGTGATCAACCAGGATCACTTGTTTTACTTCTTCGGACACCCGGCTGACGAGCCGCGGTGCCCCGTAACCGAATTTATCAAGTGCATAGGCAGTTTCATTATTAATTTCCCCAAGTCGAACCGCTTCTGTATCCATTCCCATTTTCTCTTTAAGATATGCATATGCAATTGCAGATGCAATGGTATCCGTATCCGGATTCTTATGACCCAACACTAATACTTTTGACATTATTAATCCTCCTGTACACCTTATTTTCCGCTCCCTATTTTACCATATTGCCTCATGAAAATAAAAAACCTGCAACACTGCTTTCCAATTATTATCTTTTTAAAAAAACATAGGAAATAAGATATGCAATTAAGTAGGACCAATAGTATACTTATTCTTATTAACTGATTCTTCAGAGAGGAGTGATGATTAATGGGGAATAACCCTGAGAAAAAGTATCTATCGCTGGCCGCTTATTTCCGAAATGCCGTTAATAACAGAATTATTCTAACATTTCAGGAAATTGAACAGATTATCGGACACCAATTGCCCAATGCCGCTTATTTAAATAAAAGCTGGTGGAAGAAAACAAAACCACCTGCGAAACATTTTCATGCATGGACCCGTGCCGGATATGCAGTCGAAGACGTGGAGCCAGGCGGGCGTGTTATTTTTGTCCGGACAGATGATTCGCAGCGTCAGCCGGGACAGACAGGTGGACTTGAACGGGATACGGTTCTTGTTCGTTCTGCCGAACCGGACGATGCCAGATCGGTCATCGACCTGCAGCGGAGAGTAGAAGCTGCCTCTTCCTATATGCTGTACAGCCGCGACGAACGCAATACGTCTACTCAAAACATGCGAAAGCAGCTGGCGGAATGGAAAAAAAGCGGTACCTCTTTGGTGCTGATCGCAATCCTGAACGGACGCCAGGCCGGTTACCTCTTCTTTATAGGCAATTCAGCCAAACGCGCTGCTCATCGTGCAGCTATTGTCGTCGGTGTCCTTCCGGAATTCCAGGGTCGCGGCATTGGACAGGCATTGCTGAAAAAAGCGGAGGAAAGCGCTTCTCACAGGCAGGTAAGCCGGCTGGAATTGACCGTAGCTGCAGAAAATAAAGCAGCCATCCATTTGTATGAAAAGGCCGGATATATGGTAGAAGGCACACGCCGGCATGCCCTCTTGATTGATGGTCAGCTGCAGGATGAGCTTTATATGGCAAAGTTGCTGGATTAATACTAAAGTTACCTGCAAAACAACGGACAATGCTGCTGACGTCTTGTTTTCTGGAACAAAAAACCCGGCAGCAAGCTGCCGGGTTCATATTCTTTCTATCGTAGTTTCATTATTTACTTGAAGCCACTCCAACTTTTTCAAGCACGTTCAGTGCTTCTTTATTGAACGCCGGAATATCGTCGGGCTGCCGGCTTGTAACGAGCTGATTGCAGCAAGTGACAACTTCCTGGTCCTTCACTTTTGCGCCGGCATATTCCATGTCCACTTGAATGGATTTATATCCGGTTGCTGTGCGTCCTTCCAGGGATTTGGCTGTGATCAGCAATTGCGGTCCGTGACAGATGGCCAGCACCGGTTTGTCGCTGTCCATAAATGATTTCGCAAACTGCACAAACCGGTCATCCACGCGCAACTGGTCCGGCGAGAAACCGCCAGGAATGAACAGTGCATCGAAATCTTCAGGGTTTACATCGTCAATACTTTTATCAATGGCGACGGTGGCATCTCCCTGCTTGCCTTTCACTTCTTTGCCCGCTTCTTTTTCAATGGTAACCACTTCATGTCCTGCATCTGTAAATGCTTTAGCCGGGTCCGTGTATTCCACATCTTCGAACAGATCCGTTATAAGAGTTGCAATTTTAGCCACTATTCGTCACTCCTTTTATTTCACTTGAATTTAAGTCTGATTTTACGGCCATACTAGAACGTTTTCTTCTATCAGCCGCTACTTTATTAATATTCCCGTTTCAGCTTTTACTAAACGTTGAATTCATCGGTATTTGGAAACAAATGGATTTCCTTTTTCAAAAAAACGGTACGGATAATGCACCGCTTCACCGGTATTTTGGATGCCGACACGCGGTCCGGCCTCCACTTCCCATACCGGCTCGCCTTTTGCAATAATGAGCGGACACTCTGTAAAATGATGGCCATAGTATTTCATGGTAATCCCCATCGCTTTCGTGAGCTTCCCAGGCCCGCTTGTCCATTGCTTTATCGGCATATGGCCGCGGCGTTCTGCCATGATTTCCGTTCCTTCGACCGGTTCAACCGCCCTGATCAGAATCGCACGAGGTGTATCCACCGGGCCAGCGACCACGTTAAGAAGCGTGTGGGTGTGCATTTGATACGTATAGACGAGACCCGGCCGGCCATACATGATTTCTGTACGTCTCGTCCTTCTTCCGCCGAAGCTGTGCGCCGCCCGGTCTTCGACGCCCATATATGCTTCCGTTTCAACAATCCGGCCGGCTACTATTCCCTGCTCGGTTTCATGGACGACCAGCTGTCCCAAGAGATCCCGGGACAGCTCAAGCGTCGGTGCCTCAAAAAAAGATTCCGGTACTGGTTCAAACATCCGTCTCCCTCCTGTTCCTCTCCCAGCAGTTTTCCCGTTTCACCGTTCACTTAAAACAAGAGAAAGATTGATATATTCCCTTCTTTGTCCAGTGATACCGAAGAAACACGCCTTCTAGTCGAAGGCGTGTCAGGTTATAGATAAACTCCTACGAAACTGCAGAATCTGATCGCCTTCGGTGGCTAACAGAATGAGATGGTTGATTGCTAGAACCAGCATTTATTTGCTGTAGAACGCACTGACGCTATCCTTCAATCTTACGGCTTCTTGCTAATGAAAGGACCGAATAACGTGGGAAGAGGGGGAACGCTTCCGTCAAAAAGAGGTGCTCCTGCGCAAGCTCGTCGCAAAGGGCGGGAGCGTCCTTTTCCAAAACATCAGCCCCTTTTCGTCATACTCCTTGATAGTAGCCGTCCAGTTCTTTCCGGAGCGCGGCTTTAAGGAATTTGCCGACGGATGTCTTTGGCACTTCTTTCAGGAACACGACGTCATCCGGCACCCACCATTTGGCAAATTGGTTCTCCAGGTATTGAAGAAGCTCGGCTTTCATTTCATCAGTTTCTTCATAACCTTCTTTCAGTACAACGCAGGCAAGCGGCCGCTCCTGCCATTTTTCATGCGGAACAGCAACCACCGCGGCTTCAAATACCGCTTCATGGGTCATCAATGCATTTTCCAGATCAACTGATGAAATCCATTCCCCACCGCTTTTGATCAAGTCTTTCGTCCGGTCCATTAACTTGATGTAGCCATCCGGCGTCATGACTGCGATATCCCCTGTATAGAGCCAGCCGTCCCGGAAAGCTTCCGCTGTCCGATCATCCCGGTAGTACTCGTCGGCAATCCATGGGCCTTTTACGTTCAGCTCACCCATTGTCTGACCGTCCCACGGAACTATCCCATTTTCATTGACGATCCGCACTTCAAGTCCCGGCATCGGCAGCCCTGCCAGGGACCGGAGATCAATCCGCTCATCGCCGGATGCCTCTTCGTTCGCTGATGTCAGCACAGCTAGACTGACAAGCGGTGTCGTTTCCGTCATACCATACCCGGTCAGGAATGGGATATTGTATTTTTCTTCAAAAGCCCGGATCAGGCCTTTCGGTGATGCCGAACCGCCGCAAATAATCATGCGGAGCGAACTGAGATCCCGCGGGTTCGTTTCAAGTTCTTTCAGTACGCCCAGCCAGATGGTCGGTACACCTGCGGTCAGCGTCACTTTTTCCTGCTCGATCAGATCCAGCAGCAATGCCGGTGTGAATCCAGGACCCGGCAGCACTTGTGTGGTGCCGAACAGCACACCGGCAAACGGCAGTCCCCAGGCATTTGCATGGAACATCGGCACAACCGATAACGCAATGTCCCGCTCAGACAGCCCCATTGAATCCGCCATTCCGAGTGCCAGGCTATGCAGCACGATGCCGCGATGCGAGTAGACAACCCCTTTCGGATTGCCGGTTGTGGCAGATGTATAGCACATGCCGGCAGGTGCGTTTTCGTCCAGGTCTTCCGGAAATACGTAATCATCCAGCTCCGCTGTCACCAGCGCCTCATAAGAATGGATATTCTTTAATCCGGTGGTCGGCAAGTCAGTACCGTCTTTCATGACAACAATATGCTTTACTGTCTTTAATTGCGGCGCAATCCGCTCAATGAGCGGCAGCAGATCACGATCAACCAGCAGAATCTCGTCTTCTGCATGGTTGATGACGTATAGGATATGTTCCGGAGACAGCCGGATGTTGATCATGTGCAGTACCGCTCCAGCACCCGGCACACCGAAATAGGCTTCCAGATGGCGGTGGTGATTCCAGCCGAATGTGCCGACTTTTGTTCCCCGCCTCATACCGAGTTTGGTCAATGCGTTCGCAAGCTGACGGGTGCGTTTGGCGAAATCCCTGTACGGAATGCGATGGGTCTGTTCCCCGGTTCTTGAAATGATCAGTTTTTCGGGAAAGTACTGCTCAGCTCTCTTAACAAACGACGATAACAGCAAGGGTGCCTGCATCATGATCATCCATCTCCTTCATCTCGCATTTAGTTGTTTATAAAACGGATGTTCGTGCCGTTCGTGCGGCATGAGGACCGGTGCCAGACAGCAATCCGTTTCCATGGAAATGTCATACCACTCACGCCAGGTTTTCGTTTTAAAATATGCGGCAATTTCCTGATACTCCGGACTTTCTTCAGAAGCAAATCCATACTCCTGCCATTCCGGCTCTTCAGCGAATTCACAGAAGTTGCGCCAGAATTTCCCTTCCAGCGCCCCCAAGGTGACGTGCCGGCCATCCGCTGTCTCATAAACTGAATAACAGGCGGCGGTTCCGGCAATTTCCGGTATGCCAATATCGGAAACATTGGCTGTGGAGTATTGATCATGCACAATTTGGAATTGTGCTGCTGCATCTGCTAACGCGATGTCCACGTAAGCGCCCGCACCAGTTTTGAATCTTTTAACAAGTGCTCCTAAAATCTGTTCAGAAGCAACAAGTCCACCAATGTAATCAGCAAACGTGTTAACCGGCGGCACAGGAGAACGATAGCGGCCGGCCATCTGCAAAAGACTCCCGGAAATCGCCAGGTAGTTCAAGTCGTGACTCCCCAAATGGGCAAGCGGACCAGATTGCCCGTATCCTGAAAGCGAACAATAGACTAGATCAGGTTTAATGTTCTTTACCGCTTCATAATGAAAGCCGAACTTGTGCATGACTCCAGGCCGGAACGACTCGATCAACACATCAGCTGACCTGACGAGCTCCGTCATGCGCGTCTGCCCCTCTTCGCTCTTCAAATCAAGACGGATAATTTCTTTCCCGCTATTCACCGCGCCATAAACGTGCCCCCCGCTCAGAACAGCTGCCGGATCACCGCCAGGCGGTTCGATTTTGATCACTTCAGCTCCCATATCCCCCAGCCGTTTGGCTGCGTAAGGCCCCGGCAGATAAAAAGTCACATCGAGCACCCGGATTCCAGTCAGGCTGTCCGTCATTATAAGCCCATCCGCTTAGCCACAATCATCTTCATCACTTCATTCGAGCCGGCATAAATGGCAGCGACCGGAATATCCCGGTAGCGCCGGGCAATTTTGTATTCTTCCATATAGCCGTAACCGCCGTGCAGCTGCATGCATTCACCCGCGATTTTCTTCGCAGTATCCGTCAGCCAGTATTTGGCCATCGAGACTTTTGATACGATGTCCTTCCCCGCCATATGGTCTTCCACCAGTGATTCGATGAAGGCGTGGCCGAGTTCCACTTTTGTCGCGACTTCAGCCAGCTTGAACTGCGTATTCTGAAACGAGCCGATCGGCTTGCCAAACGCTTTTCGTTCTTTCACATAATCGAGCGTCATTTCCAGCATATCTTCAGAAGCCACTTGTGCGGCAAGCGCCACAACCAGCCGTTCCTGCTGCAGTTTTTCCATTAAGTATGTAAATCCTTTTCCTTCGTCGCCGATCAGATTCAACGCCGGCACCCGGCAATCTTCGAAATACAGTTCAGCTGTATCCTGTCCGTGCAGACCGACTTTATCCAATTTACGCCCTCGGGAAAAGCCCGGCATCCCCTCTTCAATCATCAACAGCGAAATTCCTTTATGCCGCGGCTCCGCTTGGGGATCGGTTTTCACCACGGTCAGCACGAGATCGGCATTGATCCCGTTCGTGATGAAAGTTTTCTGACCATTGACGATATAGTCATCCCCGTCCCGGATCGCAGTCGTCTGGATGCCGGCGAGGTCCGATCCGGCACCTGGCTCTGTCATGGCAACGGCCATGATGTGATCCCCCGTTACACAGCCCGGCAGCCAGCGCGCTTTCTGCTCATCCGTGCCGTAGGATTCGATATACGGTGCAACGATATCATTATGCAAACCGACACCGGTCAGGCTTGCCCCGACGCGCTCCATCTCTTCACCGATGATGACGGCATAGCGGAAATCCGCATCCAGCCCGCCATACTTTTCCTCCACTTGCGGACATAAAAAGCCCATATCTCCAAGCTTCTTCCAGAATGACTTCGGAATTAAACGCTCTTTCTCCCATTGCTCGTAGTTTGGCACTGCTTCTTTTTCAAGGAATTTCCGCAGCGATTTGCGGAACAGTTCATGTTCTTCTTCTTCAAACCGGTACTTTGCCATTTTCCCACTCCTCACTTCGGCTGCATGCGGATGCCGCCATCCAGCCGGATGACTTCCCCGTTCAGCAATGTGTTTTCGATAATATGCTGCACCAGCTGTGCGTATTCCGATGGCTTGCCGAGCCGTTTTGGAAACGGCACCATTCCGGCAAGCGCTTCCCGGGCTGCATCCGGCAGCCCATCGAACATCGGTGTATCGATCAGTCCCGGAGCAATCGCCATCACCCGGATGCCGCTCGATGCCAATTCCCGGGCGATCGGGAGTGTCATGCTGACAACACCGCCTTTTGATGCGCTGTATGCTGCCTGGCCGATTTGTCCTTCATACGCGGCTACAGAAGCCGTGTTGATGATCACCCCGCGTGCTCCTTCTGAATCCGGTTCGTTTTGCTGCATGTGGGAAGCTGCAAGGCGGGTCACGTTGAATGTGCCAATCAGGTTGATCCGCACAACTTTCTCGAATTGCGCGAGCGGCATCGGACCATTCTTGGATAGCACTTTCCCTGGTGTTCCAATGCCTGCACAATTCACCGCCACATTAATGCCCTTGAATTTTTCAGCCGCTGCCGCCAGACTTTCAGCCACTTGCAGTTCATCGGTGACATCGGTCGGCAAGTAGATGACGTGATTACCGAGTTCGTCTGCCAGCTGCTTACCCCGCTCTTCATTTAAATCCAAGATAGCCGCTCTCCCCCCACTCTGAATAAGCTGGCGTACCGTCGCTTCTCCGAGACCGGAAGCACCGCCTGTCACAATGGCCTTAATGTCCGCTCCCTTCATGCATGCACCTCCTGCAGGTTTTCAATGACAGTGGCATTCGCCATCCCCATACCTTCACAGATTGCGAGCAAGCCGTAACGGCCGCCGGAGCGTTCCAGCTCGTGAACGAGTGAAACGAGCAACTTCGCTCCTGTCGCCCCGAGCGGATGGCCAAGTGCAATTGCGCCGCCATTGACATTCAATTTATCCGGATCCGCTCCCATGTCTTTCAGCCAGGCGAGCGGTACTGGCGCAAATGCCTCGTTCACTTCGTAGCGATCCATATCATTAAGTGTCAGTCCCGCTTTTGCAAGCACTTTTTTCGTCGCTTCAATCGGTCCCGTCAGCATAAGTGTCGGATCGGACCCGACGACTGTCCGTGCAACGATCCGCGCTTTGGGCTTAAGCCCGAGTTCATCCGCTTTCTCGCGTGACATCAGGAGAACCGCTGATGCTCCGTCGCTCATCTGACTGGCATTTCCGGCCGTGATATTGCCGTTTTCGTCGAATGCAGGTTTCAGTCCCGCCAGCACCTCTGCTGTTGTACCCGGGCGCGGGCCTTCGTCTGTCGCCACTTCGCGGGTCTGTCCACTGTCATCAGTCACCGCGACAGGTACGATTTCCTTTTCATAAACACCAGACCCAATCGCCTTCAGCGCCCGTTCGTGGCTCTGCACGGAATACGCATCCAGCGCTTCCCGGGTCAGCCCCCATTGTTCGGCAATCCGGTCCGCGGACAGCCCTTGATTGATGATTTCATGTTGCTCGGTCAATCGGGTGCTCGGTTCTGTCCCCTGCATGTTGGAAAACATCGGTGAGCGGGTCATGCTTTCCACACCCCCCGCAATGACAACATCCATATCTCCTGCAAGAATGGCTTGGGCACCGAAATGTACAGCTTGCTGGCTGGAACCGCATTGCCGGTCAATTGTGACACCCGGCACATAATCCGGAAATCCTGCAATCAGCGCAGCAGTACGAGCCACATTTCCGCCTTGCTCTCCAGACTGGGTCACACAGCCGAGAATCACATCTTCCACTATCCCTTTTTGAATTCCTGCCCGGCTGACCAGTTCATCCAGCAGACCTGCAGCCAGTTCATCGGGCCGCACATCCTTGAACATGCCCTTTCGCCGGCCGACTGCTGTGCGGGCCGCTTCCACAATTACAACTTCTCTCATACTGCCACCCCTTAACTTGTAATCGTTTTCATTTATTCAAATAAAATGAATAGTCATTCAATTATATTGTACAAGATTCCCTTTTTTTAAGCCACAAAAAATCCTGCAGAAAGTTTCTGCAGGACAGTCAATCATTCTTCAATTAAACCTTGCTCCACCAGAAAGTCGTGAGCTACATCCTGCGGCTGTTCCTGGTCAACGTCCACCCGGGCATTCATCGCAAGCATTTCTTCCTCGCTGATTTCACCGGCGAGGCCGCTCAGCACTTCTTCCAGTTCCGGATACTCCTCGAGTGTCTCAAGCCGAACCACCGGAGCAGCGTCGTATTTCGGGAAGAAATTCAGATCGTCTGTGGTTGTTCCGAGATCGAACAGACCAATCCGGCTGTCTGTCGTAAAGGCTGGAATCACGTCCACTTCACCGCTCTGGACCGCTTCGTACATGATGGCCGGATCAAAACTTTCCGTCTCGGCAAACTCAAATCCGTATGTCTCGACCAGATCGTCATAGCCGTCTCCTTCCCGCTCATAGAATGGATGCGGCGCGCCGAATACCAGATCTTCTGTTCGGGAAATTTCAGCCAGATCAGAATACGTTTCGGCGTCATAACCGCTTTCCTTTGAAAAAGCCAATGTATAGCCGTTCTCAAAGCCGAGTGGCTCAAGCCATGTGGCGCCCAGCTCTTCCTCATAGCCTTCCCGTACCGCAGCCAGCACTTCTTCGGATGTCTGACCGGCTACTGATTCCATCTTCAGGACATCTTTCAGCCCGGTCCCTGTATATTCCACGTACAGATCAATATCCCCCTGCTCCAGTGCAGGGGTCAGAATTGCCACTTCACCGAGTCCATCCTCATACTCCACTTCATAATCGGAATGGGCTTCAATGTATTGCCCCAGAATGTGAGGCAGGATATATTGTTCCGTCCAAGGCTTTCCACCGATGATGATCGGCTCAGCCGCTTCTTCTCCGCCGCTGCATGCTCCGAGAAGCAAAGTGGCTGCCATTAATCCTAATCCTGCTTTTCTCAACTTTTTTCCCCCTGTCGTTTTAAGCCCTTCGGCGTGGTTTTCTGCTCCACCAGTTTCAGCAGCCAGTCGAAAGCGATCGCAAGCAGTGCAACCGGAAGTGCTCCGGCCAACACAAGCGAATTATTGTACGACTGCAAGCCGCGGTAAATGATATCCCCTAACCCGCCGGCACCGACGAATGTCGCCAACGTCGCGACACCGACAGTCAGGACAGTCGCTGTCCGGATACCAGCCATAATGAATGGCAATGCAAGCGGCAGTTCAATCTTCCATAGTACCTGAGCAGCTGTCATGCCCATGCCCCGCCCCGCTTCGATAATCGCTCCATCAACCGACACAATGCCGGCATATGTATTGCGCAAAATCGGCAGCAATGCATAGATGATCAATGCGATCAATGCGGTCGGTGACCCAATTCCGACAACCGGCACCAGGAAACCGAACAGCGCCAGGCTCGGGATGGTCTGAAGAATCGCCGTCACGCCGATAACCGGTTCTGCAGCCGTCTCATACCGGGAAATCAGTATACCTGCCGGCAATGCGATTACGATACCCGCTGCGATTGCGATAAACGACAGGAACATATGCTCAAGCAGCGCTGTCTGAATCATATCCTGTCGGGTGATGACCGTATCGATGAATCCACTCAAGCGCTTTCACCTTCTTCGGCCAGAAGCGCCTTTAACAGTCCGCTTTCATTCACATACCCAAGCAACCGCTCTCCTTCCATGACCGCCAATTGCTTCATGGCACTCTTCCGCAGCTTTCTCGCCGCTTCTTCAACTGTGGCTGATGAAGCAATCGGTTCCGCTTCCCCGTGCCATTCACTTTGGAACAATTCGGAGAATCTGATCAGCTGCTGCTTCCCAGGTGTCTGCCGGCGGCTCAGCCGCTCAAACCCGATGAATTCTTCCACGAATGGGCTTGCTGGCCGGCTGACAATTTCTTCGGGTGTTCCCGTCTGCTCCACTTTGCCGTCTTTCATGATGACAATCCAGTCTGCAATCTTCAGCGCTTCGTCCATATCATGCGTCACGAAAACAATCGTTTTCCGAATCGCCTTCTGCAAATTACGGAGCTCATCCTGCAGCTGTTCCCGGCTGATCGGGTCCAGTGCGGAAAACGGTTCATCCATCAGCATAATATCGGGATCGCCGGCAAGCGCACGCACAACACCGATCCGCTGCTGCTGGCCGCCTGACAGTTCGAGCGGGTACCGCTGCAGGTAAATATCCGGATCCAGCCCCGTCATTTTCATCAGCTCACTGACGCGTGCTGCTGTTTTTTCTTTTGGCCAATTCAATAAATCAGGCACAAGAGACGCATTTCGGCTAATGGTCATATGCGGAAACAGGCCGATTCGCTGAATCACATAACCAATCGACCTGCGCAGTGAGACATCATCAAGCGCAGAGACGCGTTTTTCTTCAATGAACACATCTCCCGCTGTCGGTGTTTCAAGTTTATTGATCATCTTCATCAACGTTGTCTTACCACAGCCACTCGGACCGATGATCACTGTCAGTCCGCCGCCTGGAATTTCAAGCGATAATTCGCTGAGCGCTTCAGTTCCATCAGCAAATCGCTTCGTCACTCCTTCGAACCGGATCATGGCTTCCCCCTCATTTCTGCTTTTCTCTATTCTACCGTATCTGCCATTCTGTGACGACAGGAACTTCCTGACTCTGATCAGTCGATCAACTCAGTCGCTGACATTCTGTTTGTCTTCATCGATAACTGTTCCTTCAGTCGGAATCGGATGTTGCTTGAACATTTGAGCAAAATGCATCAGATTATATGCCATGATCTTTGCATGTTGTTTAGTGAAACTGTTTTTCTGTCCTTCCGCTTCGATAAATGAAGGACCCGGTCCCGCTTCACCGACCCAGTACGTATCCACGTTCGGCGGTACAATGAATCCCATATGAGACAAGCTGTACAGAATGGACTTGGCACTGTCTTTTGCCCCGTCTTCATTGCCTGTCACGATTACGCCCGCTGTCCGGTTGTAGTAAATGTACTGGCCTTTGTCGTTTGTTTCGCTGCTGCCTGCATAGATTCGTTCAATGGCTTTGGTTGCGATACTGCTTTTCTCTCCCATCCAGACAGGCGTGCCGATGATCAGAATATCGGAATCCAGCACCTTCTGGTGAATTTCCGGCCATTGATCGCCATCACCGGCGTCCACTGCCATGGCATGCGCAATATTATAATCGGCCAGGCGCACTATTTCCGTCTTTACTCCTTCCTGATCAAAATAACGGATCGCTTCATTGATCAAAGCGTCTGTGTTGGAAGTTTCAGGGCTTTTCTTTAAGGTACAATTTAGAACCAACGCTTTCAATCCAGCTGTTTCCATCTACTTTCTCCTCTTTTACAGTTATTTTCCCTATACCCCTCAGATATATCCCGTAAGCAATAATCCTTATCTCCGGTCCTTTCTGGCTCGTTCGCAAAGAACCGCTTTTTCCCGGCTATATAAGTCGAGTTAAAAAACCGGCATTTTTCAGTTGTCTGCAATCAAGGCATCACCGCTCGCTTGCCGCGGACGAAAAAAACACCATGAACGGAAAGTTCATGGTGTCGGAATTCAACAAAGATTTCAATTCAGCCGCTTCAACCGTCAGCCCCTTACTTGATAAACACGTGCTTCGTACGGTTTCAGCTCGGCCGAGTTTCGGATATCATAATTGCCGAGGAGAAGTTCGCTGTCTTCCGGTTCTTTCCATAGACAGGCATGCGGACTCAGGTTTGAGACGACCAGCACTGTTCCGTCGTCATCTTCCCTTTCATACGCATAGATTTGTTCACAGCCGGTCTCATAGAGCTGATAGCTGCCATAGATGAGCGTCGAACTGCGCTTTCTGAGCGCGATCAATTGCCTGTAATAAGCCAACACAGACTTCGGGTCCCGCTGCTGTGCTTCAACATTCAGCCAAGTATTATTCGGGTTAACATCCAGCCACGGCTCCCCGTCCGTAAAGCCCGCTGTTTGACTGTCGTCCCACTGCATCGGCGTCCGGGAATGATCCCGGCTGGTCGCATGGATCATGGTCATAACAACTTCATGCGCCATTCCTTCCGCCCGGTTGTAATGATACAGATTCTGCGTGCGGACATCATTGTACTGTTCAATGCGATCAAACGGCGCATTTGTCATTCCGATTTCCTGTCCCTGGTAGATGAATGGCGTGCCCTGCATCAGGAAGTACATTGTGGCGATTGCTGTCGCGCTCTCCCGCCAATACAGGCCATCATCTCCCCATGTCGAGACAATGCGTGGCTGGTCATGATTTTCAACGAATAATGCGTTCCATCCTGTTCCTGCCACACCTTGCTGCCAGCGGCTGAGCACTTGCTTCAATTCAGGCACATCAATCCCTTTAGTGAATTCGGCGTTCCATAATTCCAGGCTTTCAAACTGAAAAATCATGTTGAACTTCCCGTTTTCTTCGCTTACCCACTCTTCGATATCCGAGGCCAGTACCCCGTTCGCTTCCCCGACCGTCATAATATCATAATGGGCAAATGTCCGGTCCCGCAGTTCAGCCAGAAACGGCTGGATGCCTTCAACGTTCATCATCTTTTCCCAAGCCGGCACATATGGGCGTCCTGCTGCATCCGGCATATCGGTCAACTCTTTTTTGATATGGCTGATGGCATCCACCCGGAAGCCATCAATTCCTTTATCGAGCCACCAATTGACCATTTCGTACAGCGCCTCCCGAACCTCAGGGTTTTCCCAGTTCAGATCCGGCTGTTTTTTAGAAAAGAGATGTAGATAATACTGGTCAGTCTGCGGATCATACTCCCAGGCAGGCCCACCAAAAATGCTCTCCCAATTTGTCGGCTCATCCTGCCAGATATACCAATCCCTTTTTGGATTGGTCCGGGAAGAACGCGACTCAGTAAACCATGGATGTTCATCGCTTGTATGATTAATGACGAGGTCGATAATCAATTTCATGTCCCGGGCATGTACTTCCTGCAGTAACCGGTCAAAGTCCTCCATTGTCCCAAACTCTTCGAGTACATTACGATAATCACTGATGTCATACCCGTTATCATCATTAGGGGATTTATAGAACGGACAGACCCAGATAACATCGATGCCGAGCTCCTTCAGGTAATCGAGCCGGCTGGTCACTCCATTAATATCACCGATCCCATCACCATTCGAGTCTTGAAAACTCCTGGGGTAGACTTGATATGCAACTGCTTCTTTCCACCATTTTTTCTCCATGACTGTTTCCTTTCAAAGCTGCTGGCAGGATCCCCGTTCAATCAGTCGGGCAGGCACTGTAACCTTCCGTACCGCAGCCGTTTCATCCAGTATTTTTTCGAGTGCTAAATTAGCTGCCTGCACGCCCAATTCATAGATGGAAATATCCACTGAACTGAGCGGCGGCTTTAAATGTTCAGAAATCGCATGGTTATTGAATCCGATAACCGACACATCCTCCGGTACACTAAGTTTCATATCTTCCAGATAACTGATGACTTCATAGGCAACGAGGTCATCATGTGTGACGATGGCAGTCGGCCGTATCGGCAATTCCATCAACCGGCGAATCGCTCCTTCTTCATCACTTTGCATAGGATTCCGCTCTGCAATATATTCCTGAATGAATGGCAGTCCCGCATCTGTTAGCGCCTGCTGGTAACCTTTCAGACGGTCCAAAGAAACAACATAATCAGCAGTTCCGCCAACAAACGCGATATGCCGGTGCCCAAGACCAATCAAATAGTCCGTCACTTCTTTTGCAATCTGTACATTATCGTTATCGACATAGGAAATCGTTTCTGCCTGAGCATACGGCCGTCCTACTACAGAGAACGGCACACCGCTGTTCTTTAAGTACTCCATGACGCGATCACCGATCTTGGAGTATAGCAAAATCACCCCATCCACCCGTTTTCCGAGCGTCATCGCTACCACTTCTTCAAAAATTTCCTCTTCTGTCGCTCCTGTTGATAAGTACAGCCCAAACTGGCTCTTGTGCGCAGCGGCTGAAATTCCACGGAGCACCTCAGGAAAGAATGGGTTCTGGAAAGCCAGCGCTGCAGAATTTTCCATAATAATCCCCAGTGTCTGACTTTTTTGGATAACGAGATTTCTCGCTTGAAAGTTCGGGTGATACCCCAAGGATTCCATGACTTCTTTCACTTTTTCCTTTGTCTTGGGACTGATCCGCGGGTTATCAGCGATCACTCTGGAGACAGTTGACGGCGATACTTGCGCATGTTTTGCGACATCTTTAATTGTGACAGTCAATGCCGGTCCCCCTTATTTTACAGCTCCATCCGATACTCCCTTAATAATCGCACTTTGAGCGAAAAAGTAAAAGATAATAACCGGAAGAATAGCGAGTGCCAATCCGGCCAGCGCCAGATGCCACTGCGTTGTGTATTCACCGAAGAAGAAGAACATCTTCAATGGCAGCGTTTCACTGCCCGGTGAATTGATGACCAACGAAGGAAGCAGATAATCGTTCCAAATCCAGATAATATTCAGAATGGCCACTGTGACTGTAATCGGCTTCAGCATCGGAAAAATGATGAACCAAAACACTTGAAAACGATTCGCTCCGTCCACAGTCGCCGCCTCGTCAAGTGATCTGGAGATGTTATTCAGCGCACCGTGGTACAGGAAAATCGATAGGCTCGCTCCGAATCCAAGGTACATAAACACCAGTCCCGGACGGTTCAACATTTCAAAATTACCAAAAACTGTGACCAGCGGAATCATCACTGACTGAAATGGAATCAGCATCGCGGCTACAAACGCCAGAAACAGCACCGTGCTGATCTTACTTTTCGCCCGGGATAATGAATAAGCGGCCATGGATGAACAGATAATGATCAAGGTGACACTCGCTACCGTGATCAGCAGCGAATTGGCTAAGGTCTGAAGAAAATCCAGTTCTCGAAATGCTTCAGTGTAATTGGCTATATTCCAACCTTCAGGCAAACTGGTCGTATCAGTAAAGATTTCTTTCTTTGTTTTGAATGAATTGACGAACATTAGATAAAATGGAGTCAGCCACAGGATTCCGAGAAGGACGCCCAGGACTTCCGTCCGGATATTCCATTTTTTCTGCATCACATCTCCACCTCCCGGCGTTTATTGATGTATACCTGCACAAGAGCCACGAGCGCTACGATTACGAAGAAAACTACCGCTTTGGCCTGAGCATAAGCGAATGCATTCTGTGTGAAGGCCGTCTTGAATATCTCCATGGCTACCATCTCTGTTGAGTTATATGGTCCGCCTGCCGTCAGTGATAAATTCTGATCATATAATTTGAATGTGTTGGACAGCGTCAGGAACATACTTACCGTAAAAGCAGGAGCCACAAGCGGAAACACAACATAGCGGAACCGCTGATATTCGTTCCGGCAATCCAATTGGGCAGCCTCGAGCACTTCCTGCGGAAGACCTTCAAGGTATGCGATGTAAATGACCATGATATAACCAGCCATCTGCCAGCTCATCAAAATGACTAATCCCCAAAAGCCCGTTTCAGTCGTTGCCAGCCAGCCCTGCAGGCTTTCGATGCCCATCAATTGACCGATATTGGCAAAAACTTTCACAAAGATGAATTGCCAGATGAATCCGAGGATCAGGCCGCCGATCAGATTCGGCATAAAAAAAGTGGTGCGCAGCAATTTACTGGATTTGATGCGGGATGTCACAATCAGCGCCAAAGACAGGCCAATGAAATTAATGAGGATAACCGACACCACTGAAAATTTGGTGGTGAACCAGAGGGAAGCCAGGAATCGCTCGTCTTTCAGCAGGTCAATATAATTTTGCAGGCCGACAAATCCGCCGGTTACAATGCCATTCCAGGAAGTAAAAGAATAATAAACGCCAAGGAGCATCGGGATGATGACCACCAGCGTCAATGCCAACAGAACCGGAGCCAGAAACAGCCAATAGGATAAATCACGTGTTCGCATTCAAAATCGCCTTCCTTTCGCCACTGACGAAACAAAGCAGCCCGAAAGCTGCTCTGTCTGCGGCATTGTATTAGTTGCTTCGGTCCGTGCTCCATGCAGTTTTTGCAGATTCAGTGACTTCTTCCCAGTTTGCTTCACCGCTCAAGTACTTCTGAATGTCTGCACCAAGCTGATCCTGTCCCCACCCGGTCGGATAGCCCATGAACACCCAGCCGATCGTCTCGCCTGCTTCGGCAGCATCATAGATTGCTTTGGACATCGGGTCCGAGATTTTCGATGTGTCGTATCCTTCATAAGCCGGAATGAATTTGAAATCTTCCAGCACTGCAGTTTTTCCTGCTTCAGATGTATACATCCAGTCAAGGAAAGCTTTGGATGCTTCCACAACTTCCGGATTCTCTTCTGAATTCACTGCCCAGTACATCGGTACGCCGACCGGCAGTCCGCCTTCATCATACCCATCAACCGGAATCGGAATCATGCCAATGCCGCTGTCTGCCAATTCCTGGTCAATTCCGGCAATCGATCCGTATACCCAGTTGCCCTGCTGAATGATCGCCACCCGTTCCATTGAAAATAATTCTTCAACCTGCATGGAATAATCGAGGCTTAATGTAGGCTGGACTGAATACTCATTCTGCAGATCCAGAATTTTCTTGAATGCCTCTCCATATTCAAACGTAACTTCAGGTGCATCAAATGCAGTCAATACATTGTTATCAAATTCGGGCGCAAGGAATGTATTGGACAAATGCAGTCCGGTTACCCACGTTTCCTTCCCTGGAAGGGCAAATACTGCATCCAGGCCCAAGTCTTCTTTCTGGGAATCGATTTTCTCTACAGCCGCTTCCAGACTGGCAAGATCCGTGATGGAAGCAGGGTCCACGCCAGCTTCTTCAAGGATACGCGTGTTATAAATGAAGCCGTAGCCCTCCTGATTGTAAGGGAGTCCCAATACTTCCGATTCCACTGTAACGCCTTCCAGTGTGCCGTCAAGCGCTGCATTTGCCGCTTCCGTATCTGTTAAGTCTGTCAAATTCGCTTTCCAATCAGCCACATCCTGCGGACCGCCGATATTAAAGATAGAAGGCTCGTCTCCTGAAGCAAAACGGGAACGCAAAGCAGCACCGTAATCTTCTCCGCCGCCGACTGTTGTGACTTCAATGTTTACACCAGGGTTTTCTTCCTCATACTGGGCAGCCAATGTTTCAAACTGCTCTTTAAATTCGACTTTAAACTGAAACACATCGACTGTTACTTCATCTTCGCCTGCAGTCGCTGCTGTCGTTTCTTCTTCAGCCCCACAGGCAGCGAGTGCCCCGGCGGATAGCATCATTGAAACCAATAACCCCTTGCGTAAACCGTAATCCTTCATTGTAAAAGCCCCCTTTAGTTTTTTGTGCAATCGTTTGCATAAACTGCGTAAAATAAAATTGGAAACCTGTGCGAATGAGCGTTTCCAACAAGTGATTATTTGTATAATAGCATGGTGAAAACGTTTGCACAATAAAAATTTTAAAAATTTTCTTTCCTTTTTGGCTGTATTTCAATCCTTTCTTCCACCGTTTCTGATTGAATCATTCAGCAGGACCGCTATAAAAAACAGCTGTCTCATAAGGTCTGAGGAAAAGATCCGGCTGTTCTTCAACTTCTTTATAATTACTCAGCAGCAATTTACCATTCGGACGCGCAATCAATTGATGTTGATTCGAGAAATTACAGCAGACCGTTATCTTCTCTGCCTTTGTTTCCCGTTCGTATGCAAAGATAGCGGGATGTTCACGATGCAGAAGTGTAAACGTTCCATTCGTTATCACCTCAAGCTTTTTCCGCAAGCGGATGAGTGACTGATAAAACGAAAAAATTGACCCTTCTTCGTTTCTGCAGGCGGCATTTATCTTCGGATAAGAGGGATTCACTTTTAACCACGGCGTCCCTTTAGTAAATCCGGCGTTGGGTTCATTGGACCATTGCATCGGTGTCCGCGCATTGTCCCGGCCCTTTGCCCAGATGGCAGGCATGATTTTTTCCGGCGGAATTCCCTTTGCCAGTTTTTCACTGTACATATTCCGTGTTTCAATATCCTCATATTCTTCTATGGAGTCAAATTTTACGTTCGTCATTCCCAGTTCTTCTCCCTGATAAATATAAGGGGTCCCTTGCATGAAATGGAGACAGGCACCCAGCATTTTCGCTGATTCCACTCTATATTCGCCATCATTTCCGAAACGTGAAACAATTCGTGGCTGGTCATGGTTATTCCAATATAGGCTATTCCACCCCTCTTCATGCAATGCATGCTGCCATTTTTCCATATTCGCTTTTAACTCTCTGAGATCCAGCTTCTTTAAATTCCACTTTTCTCTTGCGGTTTGATCAAGTTCCATGTGCTCAAATGTAAAAATCATGTTCAGTTCTTTATTTTCTTCCCGCGTATAGGCCCGGGCGTGTTCCGGTGAAGTGCCAGGCATCTCACCGACCGTTACGATATCATAATGAGACAGCACCCGGTCATTCATTTCCCGCAAATAGCGATGAATCTCCGGTCCATTCAAAAAATGCGGATTGCCATCTCCATCTTTGGCTTCCGGGAAGGCCGGATCTTTTGAAATCATGTTAATTACATCCATCCGGAAACCATCGACTCCCTTATCGAGCCACCAGCGCATCATGGTATAAAGTTCTTCCCGCATCTCTTCATTTTCCCAATTCAGGTCCGGCTGCTTTTTTGAAAACAGGTGCAGGTAATAACCCTTCTGTACTTCATCGTATGCCCAAGCAGTTCCGCTGAAAAAAGACTGCCAATTATTCGGTTTGTCCCGCCAAATGTAGTATTCCGGTTTTGTGCGGAACCATTCATGTTCATCCGATGTGTGGTTGATGACAAGATCCATGATCAGTTTCAAGCCGCGCGCATGCGCTTCTGCCAGCAGTCGGTCAAAATCTTCCATCGTGCCGAACTCCGTCATAATGCTTTGATAATCCCGAATATCATAACCGTTATCGTCATTCGGTGAATCATAAACCGGCGACAACCAGATTACGTCTGCCCCCAGCTCAGCAATATAGTCCAGTTTCTCAGTGATTCCGTTCAAATCCCCGATGCCATCACCATCCGTATCCATAAAACTGCGGGGATACACTTGATAAACGACTGCCCGTTTCCACCACTTCTCCATAACATCCCTTCTTTCTCAGAATCTTTTGTTAGTCTAGCACATCTATTTGAGAATCAGGTAATAACTTATCCAATCAACTTTAAAGGGGCTGTCCAAAAAGCCCTTAGGCTTATCTTGCCCAGATGTTCTTCCATAATAGAACGGCTTCTGCTGCGCAAACACTCGCTTGCTCCTGCGCAAGCTCGTCGCAAACAGCAGCGGCAATTGCTTTGCCGCTGCTGTTCGCTGGCTTCCGCCGTTCCGTGCCAGGCCAGTTGAAGGAGACAATCAGACAGAATGCATAAAGGCGGAAAGAGAGTTTCAGTCCTCTTCCCGCCGTTTTTGATCTATTAGTTGCTGATCCCGTTCGCTAAAATGGTGAGATACGCGCTTTCCTGTTCTGCCGCTGCTTTTTGAGCCGGGGTGGAGAAACCGGCGACTCCGGCGGAAGAACGGGTGGCCGAGATCCCCGCCGCGAAGCATGAGCGGCGGTGGCTCGGACATCCGTCCTGGCAGCTGGCAACGCGATGTCCTGTCGCGCCAGCTGCATGAACCACTTCCTGTGGACCCGAAAGCGTCCGGTTTTCCCATCCCGGACCGGGAGGTGTCGTAAACGAGTCTTTTGACCTTTTCGGACAGCCCCTTTTTATCCGATCGCTATTCATCTGTTGTTTTTGCTGCCCGGATTCTTTTCATCAGTTCATTGAATTGTTCATCCAGCTTGCGGTACTCTTCATCTCCCGGATTTAAAAAGCTCAATTTGCCCAGAACCGCCTGGAGTTCAGTCTCCAGTTGAAGCAAATCCGGTGTTTCCTTACGCTCGTCTTTTGTCGTCCAGTCCCGGTAATTGCCTTCATATTTGAGCAGCCGCCCCTCCTCGAATACCAGTAGTTTGTCCGCCAGCTTTTCCATGAAGTAACGGTCGTGGGTCGCAATGAGCAGTGTGCCCGGAAACGATTGTAAGGTCTTCTCCAGCTGTTCCCGGGACGGAAGGTCCAAGTGGTTTGTTGGTTCATCAAGCAACAGCACATCACAGCCTGACAGCATAAATTCCATCATTTTCAATTTGACCCGCTCCCCCATGCTCAATTGCTGGACCGGCTGCTGCCAATGGGTTTTCCCGAACCCTAAATGGTTCATCAGTGTCCGGGCCTCGCCCTCTTCAGCGAAATTTTCCCGTCCGAATAATTCTGCCGATGTCCGGTTTTCCGGCAGATCAAAAACATCCTGACTTAAAAAGCCGATCTGCATGCCGGATGTCTTCCAGACCTTCCCTTCGTATTCTGTTCTGCCATTAATCATATCAAACAGCGTTGTTTTGCCGCTGCCGTTCGGTCCAACAAGTCTGATTCGTTCCCCGTGCTGGACGGTGAATGATACGTCGGAAAACAGCGTCCGGTCTCCGAGCCGTTTACTGATATTATTAAGCTCCAGCACGCGTTTTCCTTTCTTTTCATTTCCTCGGATTTCAAAAAAGATTTCAGGTTCCTTATATGGTTTTTCGATTTTTCCCTCCTCAAGTTCGGCCTCGAGCCGCTTGCGTTTACTTCTGATCTGTACCTCCTTCTTCTTTGCCTTCATCCGGTAATACTCTTTATAGCCATCCTTTTTTGTCGATTCAGCATGCGCTTTTCCAGACCAGGACTGGAGTTCTGCAATCTGATTTTCCACCATCGCGACCTTCGCCTGCTGACGGTCGTACTTCCGCTGCTGAGTCAGTCTCCGATGTTCTTTTTCCTGTCGCGATGCACTGTAATTCCCTTCATAGATTCTCAGCTGCCGGGCTTCCAGTTCCCAAACATGTGTCGCTGTCTCATCAATAAAATACCGATCATGTGACACAAAAAGAACCGTACCTTCATAGGCATTCATTTGCTCAATTAACAGTCCGACACTTGCTGCGTCCAGATGATTCGTCGGTTCATCGAGCAGAAGCAGTTCCGCCAGCGCGGCAAACGCATCAGCCAGCCGCAGCTTCATCTTTTCCACGCCGCTCAATTTAATGTGATTTTGTGGCACATGCCATTGGGACTTCAGTTTTCGGCTTGCTATGGTTGTTCCCGCCTGACTGATTCCTTTGATCTCCTGCTGCATGTACATTATCTGTGGTAAACGGCCCATCCATTGTATGCTGGAATCATTAGCAGCAATCGCTTCAAGCAAAGATGTTTTCCCGGCTCCATTCCGGCCGATTACGGCAATTCGCGCTCCCTTTGGAATAATTGCCTGTACGTTTTCCAGAATTGTCTGTTCATCATAGGCAAGCTGTAAATTCGTCAATTTTCCAAGTATCGTCATAAAAATTCCCCCTTGCCGGAGAAACAAAAAAATTCCTCCGCATAAAGTCGGAAGAATTCGAAAACCCAAATTACCCGCCGGTACCGGCAGGGTGCCTTTATGAAAAAAGGGCAGACGAATCCAATTTCCGCTGAACCATAAAATTCGGTTGCGTAGAAACAGGATCAGTTATCCATCGGCCACCCGTCACCCTTTCAAGTTTGTTGTTTTCATTATATTCAATTTAATCTGTTGTTGTAAACGTTAGATGGACGGGATTCGCTATTTGCTGATAGCCGATTTCCCGGTAGATTTTATTGGACGTCGGATTCAGCAGATCGGTATAGAGCATGCAGAAATCATATGTCTCCAGCAGTTCTTCTGATACTTCAGCCACCAGTGACCGGGCGTATCCTTTTCTTCGGTGTTCTTCAGGCGTGAAAACGAATGAGACGGTAACGCCGTGCTTGGAAGGACGTCCCCGCTTCATGCAGGAAACCGCCACACCGTCGACTTCCCAGAGATAAACTTCTTTTGCTTTCAGGAAGGCCGCTATCCGTTCGGCCGCCTCTTCCGAAGCCGGTGTTTTCAATCCGACATCCCGGTGGAATTGGATAAACCAATCCTCAAGCAACGGCGCATCATCCGTGCCGGCGACCTGCCACGTTCCCGGACTCTTTGCGAGTCCCCGCGTTACGCTGTCAAGCCGGTACAGCCCTTGATCCATCAGCACTGCGGCTTCTCTTCCTGTTTTTTCTGTCCATACAGCAGCGAACCCCTCGGCCGCCACTCGTTCGCCCACAACTTCATTAATCGAGATACCTTCTTCAATGAATTGTTCAGCGATCACTTCCTGGAGACCTTCCCTGTCTTCAAACAGGACAATCTGCAGCGGATGCGGCGGGGTCATCAGGCAGGCGGCAAGCAATCGGCCGTCCTCTTCCAGTGTTCCCATAATATATTCCTTATAGCGGCCCAGCCGGATCTGCCCGAGCACTCCAAGGAATAAACTGTATTTATCCTCGTGTTTGTACAGATCCGGTTCCGTTTTTTGTGCAAACACGACCGGGTCATGATACCACTGCCACATCATTTCCTTCACCTCTTCAATTCCATATCTTATGTACTATTCGAGACAGTGACGGGATCTCCTTTTTAACTGAATAAAAAAACTTCCCGCTCTCAAGCGGGAAGCCGGACTCAGGATTCTCTCAGGTCTGTTTCAAGTTCTTGCTGTTTTGTTTCTGTTCCGAGGAACGCGACTGCCAAAGCGCCAATGATAATGGACACACAGAAAATCGTGAAGATGATACTGATTTCAGCATTGGCTGACAGCATCCAACCGACAAGCAGCGGACCTAATATCCCGCCGATCCGGCCGACAGCCGCTGCCATGCCTGCTCCCGTTCCACGGATAACGGTCGGGTACTGTTCCGGTGTATAAGCATACAGCGCTCCCCATGCCCCCAAATTGAAGAACGACAGGAAAGCACCACAGACAAGAAGCGCTGTGACCGTTTCCGCTTCCCCAAACGCGAACGCGCTTGCGGCTGTTCCGAGCAGATAAGCCACAAGAACGAATTTACGCCCTGCACGTTCGACCAGCCAAGCCGCCGTAAAATAACCCGGCAACTGGGCGAGCGTCATGATCAGCACGTACTGGAAGCTTTTGATCAATGTAAATCCTTTTAATACCATCACGCTCGGCAGCCATAAAAACATCCCATAATACGAGAAAACGACGGTGAACCATACGATCCAGAGCATCAGCGTCGGACGTGCATATGCTTTGGTCCAGACGGCTTTGACATTATCTGCGACGGACCGCCCAATGTTCTTCCTGGCTGTAAATTGCGGTGAATCGGGAAGACTGATGCGCAAATACAACGCATACAATGCCGGCAGTGCTGTCAGCAGCAATGCCACCCGCCAGCCGAACGATGGAATCACGAAATATGAGATCACTGCAGCCACCAGCCAGCCAGCTGCCCAGAAACTTTCAAGCAGCACAACTGTCCGACCCCGTTCTTTTGCTTCGACGCTTTCCGATACCAGGGTTGAAGCCACAGGCAATTCACCGCCAAGCCCCATACCGACGAAAAAGCGCAGAATCATGAAGGCTGCCAGCGATGCTGTAAATGCCGACAACCCGCTGGCAATCGAAAACAGTAATAAGGTAATAATAAATACTTTTTTGCGGCCAACCCGGTCGGCGTAAATGCCGAACACAAATGCGCCGACCGCCATACCGATCGAATTCACACTGCCGATCCAGCCCATCTGTCCCGCAGTCAAATTCCAGTCGCTCTGCAATGCAGCGATGACAAACGATAAGATGCCGACGTCCATGGCATCGAACATCCAAGCCAGACCCGCAACGCCAAGGAGGCGGTTGCGTGAAATGGGTACCTGTCCTTTTTCAGCTGTAACTGCCATTTTCATTCCCCTTGTCTTTACACATGTAATGTACTGTCTTTACACATACACTATACGTGTTCAACGAACATCTGACAATGCATTTGAAATAAGTAAGAATATTCCGGAATGTCTTCAGGCAATGAGTACGAGGCTGGCCGCCATGACAGCCATTCCTCCGACCAGTCCGTAAATGGACAGATGCGCTTCGTCATATTCTTTTGCCGCCGGAAGCAATTCGTCCAGCGATATAAAGATCATGATGCCGGCTACCCCGGCAAATACAATCCCAAACAATGTGTCGCTCATGTAAGGCATCAGGAAAAGCCAGGCCGCCACGGCACCGATCGGTTCTGAAATGCCGGATAGAAAGCTGTATTTGAAGGCTTTCTTCCGGTCACCCGTTGCATAATAAATCGGCACGGAGACCGCAATCCCTTCCGGAATATTATGAATAGCAACTGCGATTGCGATCGCCAGACCAAGTGCCGGATCTTGTATTGCAGATATGAACGTAGCGATGCCCTCCGGAAAGTTATGGATACCGATGGCAAGTGCAGTGAAAATCCCCATTTTCCGCAGACGGGCATATTCTGCATTTGTCGGCCCTTCCGTCATATCTTCAACTGTTTTCACTTCATGCGGGTTGCCCAGTTGCGGAAGTACCCGGTCAAGTGCCGCCATGAAAATCATGCCGCCAAAGAACCCGGCGAGCGTTACCCAGTAACCGCCAGTAGAGCCATATACACCAGTAAGGGAGTCCTTTGCTTTTACGAAAATTTCAATCATCGAAACATAGATCATTACACCAGCAGAGAACCCGAGAGCCAGCGATAAAAATTTTGTATTCGTGCGGGAGGCCATTAAAGCGATCAGACTGCCGATACCAGTAGCCAATCCCGCAAAAAGTGTCAGTGCAAAAGCAATAACAACTGTAAAGTCCATGAGAAACCTTCCTTCTGTTCAAGCTTGATTACAGCTATTCTACCGCTAGTGTTTCCTTAGCGCAACTTTTTTATGCAAAGGAAGGTTTCAGATTGTTCACTTTCTATCCAGCAATTGGCCAAGCCTCTTCCAGTCTTCCTGCAACCATTCCCGGACCGGAGGATTGTAGAATACACTGGCCGGATGAAATGTCGGAAAGACATAATAGTTTTCTTCCGTTTCTATGTACTTCCCCGCCTCTTCATTCCACTGGCGGACAGGCGTTTCAAGAAGGGTGCCATGCAGTTCTGTTACTTTCGATTTCGGTCCTGTCAGGCGCTGCAGACCGACGTTGCCAAGCGTCACAATCAGCGGCGGTTTGATATCCCGTATTTCAGCATCCAAAATCGGTGCATGTGCAATAATTTCTTTTTTGGTCGGCGGCCGATTGTATTTCCGTTCAGTTACAGTTCCATCCCGTTCTTTCTTTTCTTCCCATCTGTAAGGCCGGCTCCGGACTGCACTTGTAATATAAACGTCCTCCCGGGTAAGGCCAATTGACTGAAGGGAAGCCATCAGCTCCTTCCCCGCTCTTCCGGTGAACGGAATATTGGAATGGACTTCTGTCTCTCCCGGTGCTTCTCCAACCATCATGAACACCGGTTTTGACGGGCCGGATCCATAGACAAATCCCTCTACCGGAAATCCCTCTATTCTCTTTCGTCCAAGCTCTGCCAGTTCTTCGGATATTCGGTACATGCCCACTCTCCTCCTGTCTCCCGTTAGTTCTGCTGTTATCGTATCATAAGCCGGTTTTCATTCAGAAGATTAGTGGTAAACATAGCGTTATACACACCAATCGGAAGATAGGAGCAACTGGACGTCCTTTGCCACTTGAATGATTCAGAAACGGAGGGTATGACATATGACTACTTTGTACAGGGAGTACCATTCGGATACAGAAGCCGTTCAAGGAATCGAAGAAATGCAGGCCCACGGAATTGATGCCAAGGACATTTATGTATTCACCCAGACGGACCAGCATTCAAAGCGGATCGCCAAAATGGGGGATGCCAATACACCCGGCCCGGGATCCGGGATCGGCTCAGCCATCACCCGGATTTTCGGGAACACTGACAGCCAATTGACCAACCAGTTCCGGAAGTTCGGATTCACGGAAACAGAAGCCACGTACTTAAAAGAGAAATTGGATGAAGAAAAAATCATCATTGTTGCTGTAAACACGCCTGACGGGTTCACGTTATAGCGCACGAAAAAGCCCGGGTGCATTCGCACCCGGGCTTTTATCCTTATTGAATGGCAGAAGCAACGTCTTCAACCATCTGGCTGACAGACTGCAGACCGCCGCCGGACAGGTACCAGAAGTCCGGGTCAAGGTAAACAATGCCATCATTCTGATAAGCGTTCGTCTTTTTCACCAATTCGTTTTCGATTGTTTCTTTAGCGCCGATTTCGCCACCAACTGCCGCTGTCCGGTCAATGACAAACAACGTATCCGGATTGCGTTCCAGGATGTATTCAAATGTGATGCTCTGACCGTGCGTCGATACTTCAATGCTTTCGTCAACAGCAGCCACACCGAGTACGTCATGGATCCAGCCGAAACGTGAAGCCGGCCCATAAGCACTCACTTTTCCTTCATTCGCCAGAACAACAAGTGCTTTTTCCTCAGAAGCCGCGGCCAATTCCTGCACTTCGGCAATCCGGCTGTCAATCGCTGCAAGTTGCTCTTCCACTTCCGCTTCTTTGCCGAATACTTCACCTAAAAGTGTCATATTGGATTCGAATGACTCCATATAATTGGCCGTATCGAGTTCCACATATAAAGTCGGTGCAATGTCTGTGAATTCCTCGTATAATTCTGCCTGGCGGGCAGAAATGATGATCAGATCAGGATCCAGTGCATGGATCGCTTCGAAATCCGGCTCTTTCAGACTGCCGGCATTTGTGTACTCTTCCCCGTTGTATTTCTCGAGGTATTCAGGGATCAGCATTTGCGGCACGCCTGCCACTTCAACTTCCAATGCATCCAGTGTATCCAGCACACCGAAATCAAACACAACGACTTTTTCCGGATTTTGCTCGAATGTCGCTTCACCAAGTTTATGTTCAATCGTTAGAGTCTCTGTTTCTGCTCCTGCAACACTTGCCTCATTCGCCTCTTCTTCCGCTCCGCACGCTGCCAGTACGAACAGCACTGTGATAGCGAAAATCGCCAATAGCCATTTTTTCATAATTAGCATCTCCTAGTTTTTATTTTAATTTGATATCACGAGTTAAAGTAAACACAGATCCGGCAATTATCCATCTGCTGAATCGGAATATCCATGTCATAAATTTCTTTCAATGCGGCCGATTGAATGATTTCATGCGTCGGGCCATCCTTGATGACCTGGCCGTCCTTTAATGCAACAATGCGATCGGAATAGACGGAAGCAAAATTGATATCATGCAGGACAATGACTACTGTCTTGCCAAGCTCATCCACCAGCCGGCGGAGGATTTTCATAATCTGGACCGAATGCTTCATGTCCAGGTTATTCAACGGTTCATCGAGCAGAATGTATTCTGTATCCTGGGCGATCACCATGGCGACAAATGCACGCTGGCGCTGCCCGCCGGACAACTCATCCAAATACCGGTCTTCCAGGTCTTTCAAATTCATGTAATCAATGGACCGGTCGATCATCTCTTCGTCTTCTGCCGTCAGCCTGCCCTTTGAATGCGGAAAGCGGCCGAAAGCAACCAATTCCCGGATCGTAAGCCTTACATTCATGTAATTTGACTGCTTGAGAATTGAAACACGTTTCGAAAACTCATTGGATTTCAGTTTTTTCGAATCGGTCTGGTCAATCAGCACGCTTCCCGTATCGGCATCGATCAGCCGGCTGACCATTGACAGGAGTGTTGATTTCCCTGCTCCGTTCGGTCCGATGAACGATGTAATCTGACCGCGCTGGATATTGACAGATACTTTCTCGATGACCGGTTTCTTTCCGTAAAACTTTGATAGTTCGCGAACTTGAATCATGCAGATCGACTCTCCTTTAACAGCAAATAGATGAAGTAAATCCCACCGACGAAATTGATGATGACGCTCAGAGTTGTTGAGAATGTGAATACCCGCTCCACCACCCACTGGCCGCCGGTCAACGCGATGATACTGATCAGCACGGATCCGGCGATGACGATGGAATGCTTATAAGAACTGAAAAACTGATAAGCCAGGTTAGCCACAATCAGCCCGAAGAAAGTGATTGGGCCGACAAGCGCCGTAGCAACGGATATCAGCACTGCAACCAGAATCAGCATACGCTTCACAAGCGCATCGTAATCGACACCCAGATTGATCGCGGTATCGCGACCGAGAGACAGTACATCCAGATAGGTGTTCTGCCGCCAGGCAAAGATCAGCAAAATGCTGACAACAGCAACGGACGTCCAGACAAGATCCCCATTCACATTATTGAAACTTGCAAACATCCGGTCCTGAATCACCTGGAATTCATTGGGGTCGATCAGCACCTGCAGGAACGTCGAAATGCTTCCGAAGAAAGTGCCAAGGATAATTCCGACAAGCAGCAGAAAATAGATCGGGCGGTTGCCTTTACGGAATAGAAACCGGTAAAACAAAAAGGCGAACACGACCATCGCGACCGTTGAAAGCGCAAAATTGAGCTGTTTATTGATGATTGTGATATGGGTGGAGCCAAGGAAGAATACCAGTACCGTCTGCAGCAACATATAAAGTGAATCCAGCCCCATAATGCTCGGCGTTAAAATCCGGTTATGGGTGATGGTCTGGAACACGACGGTCGCATAGGCGATCGATACTGCAGTCAGCACCATGGCGAAAACTTTCACACCGCGGCGCGGCAGGGCATAATCGAAACTCCCATTCAAGTCATGGAATAAATAGATTCCACAGAACAGCAGCGCAAGGGCGGTTAACAGCAGCAGTTTTGATGTATCACGCATACGCCTGCCTCCTAAAGAGCAAATAGAGGAAGACAAAGCTGCCAATGACGCCGACCATCAGACTGATCGATATTTCATACGGATAAATGAGCAATCGTCCCAAAATATCGCAGACCAGCAGGAAGATGGCACCAAGCATCGCTGTATGCGGCAACGTTTTCCGCAGGTGGTCCCCTTTGAATATCGAAACGATATTCGGAATGATCAAGCCCAGGAACGGAATCATGCCGACTGTCAGCACGACTGTCACTGTGATAAGGGCAACTAAAACCAACCCGATATTGACAATGGTCCGATAATTCATGCCGAGATTCCTGGCAAAATCCTCTCCCATACCGGCAACCGTAAAGCGGTTGGCATAAAAGTAAGCAATCAAAAATACCGGAATACTTATGTAAAGAAGTTCATAGCTGCCTTTCATGATCATCGAAAAATCACCTTGCAGCCAAGCGGACATATTTTGAATAATGTCAGCCCGGTAAGCAAAGAATGTCGCGATGGATGACAGGATATTCCCGAACATTAGCCCAACGAGCGGGATGAAGATGGCATCTTTGAATTTGATGCGGTCCAGGATTTGCATGAACAAAAACGTTCCGGCCAGTGCAAAGGCAAATGCGATCAGCAGCTGCCACATCATGGATGCTCCGGAAAACAACAGCATCGAGACGAGAATACCAAGCCTTGTTGCATCCAGCGTGCCAGCTGTTGTCGGCGAGACAAACTTGTTCCGGCTAAGCTGTTGCATGATGAGACCCGCCATACTCATGCCGGCCCCTGCCAGCAAAATCGCCACCAGCCGGGGAAAACGGCTGATCATGAAAATCTGTGTTTCTTCCGATCCGGGATCCAGAAGATCCAGCGGCCGGATATCACTGACACCTACAAACAGAGAGATGAACGACAGGATGATTAATGCAGGTATTAAAATGCGTTTCTTCATTACTCTCACTCATTCATCTGTAAATTGGGATTATCAACCGGTGATAATGATTATCATTACCAGACTTAGTATAGCATCCTGTTATTTACAGTCAATAGGTTATTGAGAATTATTTTCAATGAACTGGAAAATAATTAGAAAGTTACTTAGTTTGTCATAATTCCGCCGCAAAACAATTTCCCTCTTTCATCAAGTGAAACAAATAATTATTTCCAGGCTGAAAAACAACAAACCCATGTCCCCTCTGCAGGCTAACTGCAAAAACGGACACGGGTTTATTTCCTTTTTAAAATTCCTGCGCCTGGTCGATGATATCCTGTGGTACAGAAATCGCTTCAATTTCATCAAACTGCGAAAACACGGATTCAACTTTTTGTATCACATCGACTGTTTCGCCTTCCGCTGTCATGGAAAGATCCATCGTCATATCGAGCGATTCTGTCATATACGTTTCTTTATTAATATCAATCTTATATTGAACGGACTTGATCTCCACTTCACCGAGCGTTTCCGCTCCTTCCGCTCCAAGCTGATCCGCCAGGTTCTCCATTTCCTGGTCGAGCAGCTGTTGGAACTCCTCGCCTGATGCATCAAGTGACAGGACGTATGCCTCTTCTGTTTCTTCAAATGTGAAATCATCCTGGAATGGCTCCAGCTGTTCCAGCTGCTCTGCCGGATCTGCTGCCTGCTGATTCATCATCGCCTGCATCTGTTCCACATCATCTCCCGGCATCTTGATCCAGCCACCGGACATGCCGTCATGCATGTAAATACCTTCTGGGGTCATATACATTTCCATTTCCATCGGCATTTCCGGCATTTCCGGCGCTTTGATTATAACTGTACCTTCCTGATGCATCGCCAGCGGTTCCACGACCATATCAACTGCCATATCCATCGAAGTGGACATATCCATCTCTTCTGATGTGATCGTTTGCTCAATCGCCATTTCAGCGTGCATACTGTTTACTTCCTCAGATGCCTCTGCTGATTTTGCAAATACCTCTTCCACTGTCAACCCGTTCTCTGTCTGTGCTCCGCAAGCTGCAAGGCTGACTGCCAATGCACCTGTTCCAATTACCGGTAACCATTTTTTCAATCACACTCATCTCCTCTTCAGTCCTTATCCTACAATACGGATAAGCACAAAAAAAGTTCCAAAAAACAGGAAAAAGAACCGGCAATTTGTTTTATTTCCGATTTGGACTATACTTTCAATGACCAGCAATTTCATAGAGGTGATTTTATTGAGACTGAAACAATTCTTTTCCTATTACAAACCGCATAAGCGATTATTCATGATCGATTTTTCAAGTGCGGTCATTGTGGCTATTCTGGAGCTTGCATTCCCGATCGCCGTCCAGTGGTTCATCGATGAACTGCTACCGGGAGATGACTGGAATACGATTGTTACGGTCAGTGCGCTTCTGCTCATCGTCTTCCTATTGTCCACATTCCTGCAATTCGTTGTAAGCTATCTCGGCCATAAACTCGGCATCAATATTGAGACCGATATGCGGGAAGAATTGTTCACCCATGTGCAGCGGCAGTCCTTCAAGTTTTTCGATAACACAAAAACCGGTCATATTATGAGCCGAATCACAACTGACTTATTTGATATCGGAGAACTCGCCCACCATGGACCGGAAGATTTCTTCATCGCCATCATGACATTCTTCGGTGCTTTCGGCATCATGTTCTGGATCAACCCACAGCTTGCCTTTGTGACACTGATCGTCATTCCGTTCCTGATCTGGCTCATCACGTTCAGCAATATTAAGATGAATAAGGCATGGACGGCGCTGTATGGCAAAGTGGCCGATGTCAATGCCCGGGTTGAAGACAGTGTATCGGGTGCGCGCGTCGTTCAGTCATTCACAAATGAAGACTTTGAAATTGAACGCTTCCAAGGCGACAACAGCTTGTTCCGCCGGGCGAAACTTGTTGCATACCGCGTTATGGCGGCAACTCATTCAAGCATCTACATGATGACCCGGCTGCTGACGCTTGTTGTTCTTGTCTACGGTGCCTGGCTCAGCTATCAGGGATCGCTGTCGTATGGAGAACTTGTCAGTTTCGTCCTTTACTTGAATGTCCTGATCAAGCCGATCGATAAGATTTCTGCACTCTTGGAACTTTATCCAAAAGGAATGGCCGGTTTCAATCGTTTTCGGGAGCTGATCGACCAGGAAACCGAAGTGCTGGACCGGAAAGACGCAGTCGATATCGGGAAACTCGAAGGTAATATCGCGTTCCGGGATGTATCCTTCGGCTACGATGAGCATAAACAAGTGCTGAATCATATCTCTTTAAATGTGAATGCCAACGAGACAGTTGCGTTCGTCGGTCCGTCAGGTGCAGGGAAAACGACCATTTGTTCTCTTATTCCACGTTTCTACGATGTCGATGAAGGTGCAATCACGATTGATGGTATTGATATCCGGGATATGACGAAAAAGTCACTGCGATCCCATATCGGTATCGTGCAGCAAGACGTCTTTCTCTTCACCGGTTCCATCAAGGAAAACATCGCTTACGGCAAACGCGGTGCGACAGACGATGAAATTTACGAGGCTGCCCGCCGTGCTCATTTAGAAGAATTCGTTTCCGCGCTGCCGCATGGCTATGAAACCCAGATTGGTGAGCGGGGCCTAAAACTGTCCGGCGGCCAAAAACAGCGGCTCGCCATCGCCCGGACATTCCTGAAGAACCCGCCGATCCTGATTCTGGATGAAGCAACATCCGCTTTGGATACAGAGACAGAACGCATTATTCAGCAGGCGCTGACTGAGTTGGCGGAGAATCGGACGACGCTGATCATTGCCCACCGCCTCGCCACTATTCGGGAAGCGGACCGGGTCGTCGTAGTCACGCCGGAAGGCATTGCGGAAGAAGGCGGGTATTCCGAGCTGATCGAACAGGACGGTATCTTTGCGAACCTGCACCGTATTCAATTCCAGCAATAGAAATAAGCTTTAGCAAACAACAACTAGTTTCCGCCAATAGAATTCGCTTTCCGCCAAATAGAACTCTTATGAAAAATAGATTAAGATCCACAACAATTTAAAAGCGCAGCGGCCTACGAAAGCCGTTGCGCTTTTCCCTTAAATATGGAGCACTGGCGCTTTTCTTTGTCCAGTCTTCAGCGCCTAGCCCCTCGAGGTCGCTTCGGTCCCGCTTCTGATGGCAAAATACGCCATCTTCAGCTGGCCCTCCAGCGCTTGTCGGGGCTTGCAAGGCGCTTGCGCTTTTCTTTGTCCAGTCTTCAGCGCCTAGCCCTTCGAGGTTGCTTCGGTCCCGCTTCTGATGGCAAAATACGCCATCTTCAGCTGGCCCTCCAGCGCTTGTCGGGGCTTGCAAGGCGCTTGCGCTTTTCTTATTTTCCAATTACAAATTCGGAAAACCGGTCATAGTCAATGGGACTCAATTCCGCTTTGATAATTGTTCCTTCTTCTTCGTATGAATTTCCGAGCACGGCTGCCCGGTCATTCAGATAAGCTGCGATATCTCCCCGGTCATATGGCACCATGAGCCGACATGTCACATAGTCAGCAAAGATATGTTTCCGAATGGTTTTAAGCAGCAGATCAAGCCCCGCTCCTTGCTTCGCAGAAATCCAAAGGCTATCACCGCTCGCTTTCGGGTACTCGATGTGTGCCTGGTCCGCTTTGTTATAGACGTAAACCACTGGCACATTCTCAACGCCGACCGACTGCAGTGTCGATTCAGTTACATCCACCATGTGGCGGTACTCCTCGTCCGATACATCAACGACATGCAAAAGTAGATCTGCATTCCGTGCTTCTTCCAATGTTGATCGGAAAGCCTGTACAAGATGGTGCGGGAGTTTTGACACAAAGCCGACAGTGTCCGACAGTAAAAACGATTTATTGTCCGGCAACGCAATTTGCCGTACAGATGTCTCAAGCGTAGCAAACAGCATATCTTTTTCAAATACCTGCTTTGCCTCTGCATGGCTGGTTTCATGCAGCAGCCCGTTCATGATAGTGGATTTCCCGGCATTCGTGTAACCGACGAGCGAGACAACCGGCACCGCATTCCGGGTTCGCCGCTTGCGTTGGGTCTCACGCTGGTCCCGGATCTGTTCCAGTTCTTTTCGGAGCCGGCTGATCTGGTCTTCAATTTTCCGGCGGTCGAGTTCCAGTTTTGTTTCACCGGCCCCTCTGGTGGCAGAGCTGCCGCTCGTACCGCCTCCGACCCGGCTGAGCGATGCCCGCATGCCGACCAGCCGGGGCAGCAAGTACTGAAGCTGCGCCAGTTCGACTTGCACTTGCGCTTCTCTCGTCTTTGCCCGCCTCGAGAAAATATCCAGAATAAGCATCGTCCGATCAATGACTTTACATTCAAGGATCTCTTCCAGGTTGCGGATTTGAGAAGGTGACAGTTCATCATTAAAGATAACGAGGTTCGCATCCATCTCCTCGTACAAATTCCGGATCTCTTCCGCTTTCCCTTTTCCGACGAAGTAAGCGGGATTCACCCGCTCCAAGCTTTGGCGGACTTCCCCGACTACATCAACATCACATGCTTCCGCTAAATTTCGAAGCTCTTCCATTTCATAATCAAAATGTATATCACTTTGCAGCTGAACGCCTGCAATAATCGCTTTTTCAATTAATTGTTCCATCATAACCGAGCCCTCCTTTCCTGATGTTTACCCACGAAAAAAGAAGGGCAAAACGCCCTTCTTCCGGTTTTTTCTTTTATCCATGGATTCAAGCCAGCATTACAGCTGGCGGAAGCCGCCTGTATTCACACGGATCAGCTCACAAAACTTTGGACTTTCTTCAATGGCATTGAAATTCACAACCGGTTGTTCAGGTGAGGTGACAGATACGGGAAACACGGTGTCTGCCGGAGGATTGACAACAAGTAACTTAACCGACGGCTGTGTGGCCTGCTTTCTTTTTCCGAATGCAGATAAAATAAAAGCAAAAAGCTGGTAAGTTGTAAATATTTTCTTTTTGGTTTTTTTGTGCGGTTACGGGACCAAATACCGCCCTTGTTCAAACATCATTTTCCGGGTCCCATTTTTAAAAACCACCTCTTCCAGCCGCTCCCGCTGATTGGTTGATTCGCGGAATTCCATCCGGCAATTCGGCAGCTGAAGCGAACCGCCCAGCAATCTTTTCCACCTTTCTTCTGCTGTAGCCGGTTCTTTGACACCGAATACGCATTTTTCGATATTCAATGCTTCGTTTTCAGGCAGAATTGTGCCATCTCTCCGCAGTTTTTCATACCGCGATGCATCCTCTTCTTCCCATTCAATGAAGAATGGAAACGGAAGTTCATCAGAAATTTCCTCTTTAATGAAAAGAAGCTGCCAACGGCGTGTAGCGCCTGACGCAGTCTGCCGTTCAGCCGGCATCACGCCGGTAGTTGTAAAGCCCGCTCTTTGCAGCCGCTGATCTGTTTCGTGTATATCATCTGTCCGCAGGCAGATCGTTCCGAATCCCACTTCGTCATGCAGCAGCAATTCCGTCAGGGGATGATTTGCCAGTTTTGCTGTCTCCTGCTCTTCTAATGAAAGCCATTCAACATAACTGGTTGCTGTATAAAGCAAGGCATTTTGCGTACCCCATTGCCGATGCCTCCCTCCGACAACGGCATGCAGCCCTTCTTTTTTCCATATTTTAACTGTATATTCCGGGTCTTTTCGTGTAAGATGAACAATATGGTCCAGCATCAGCACTTATCACCCTTCCTTGCCCGCCGTAAGCCACGGATAGAATGTATGATTTTACCCCATTTTCTGTTCCCGCAAACTCATTTTGGCATTCACAGCGTTTATGCTAAATCCGTCCAAGGGTATAGAAAATCAAGTTCCATACCACTTTTTAGAAGGAGGAAATTATGGACAATAAAAATCATTTTTCAAATCCCGTCTTTCTGATATCAGCTGCCGTCATTTTGCTGCTGGTTATACTGGGCGCCATCGCTCCTGAAGGATTCGGGATAATCGCAGGTCAGGCACTGGAATTCACAACTGTGAATTTTGGCTGGTTCTTCCTGCTGGCAGTATTTATTTTAGTCATTTTTCTCATTGCCCTGGCAATCAGCAGGTATGGAAGCATCCGGCTTGGAGGAGATGACGAACGACCTGAATTCCCATTATTCACATGGATCGGCATGCTATTCTCCGCCGGGTTCGGTGCAGGTCTCGTTTTTTGGGGGATCGCCGAACCAATGAGCCACTTCTACACCTCTCCCTTCCCTGACGGCAGTACACTTGATGAACCTGCTGCCCGGCTTGCGATGGCTTACTCCTTTTTCCACTGGGGTATAAGCCAATGGTCTGTGTTTGCGATTGTCGGTCTTGCTATCGGTTTTCTGCAATTCCGCAAAAAACAGAATGGACTCGTCTCCACTGCCCTGTCACCTGTCACGGGTAAAAATCCAGTGGTGCGCGGTACCATCGATTCACTCGCTGTTATTGCGACAGTCATGGGGGTCGCTACTTCAATCGGCCTTGGCGTCCTGCAGATGAGCGGCGGTCTGAATATCGTGTTCAATACAGGTGACTCGTTTTACGTTCAATTAGCGGTCATTGGCGCCATGTTTATCGGATACACTCTTTCAGCAACAACCGGGCTGGATAAAGGGATTGCTTATCTGAGTAACCTGAATCTGGGCCTGGTACTCCTACTGATGATATTTGTATTTTTTGCCGGTCCGACTGTTTTCATCCTGGAAACGTTCGTATTGGCGCTCGGGGATTATATCGCCAATTTCATTCAGTACAGTCTTCGCCTGACACCATATCAGGGAGGTACATGGGTCAGAGGCTGGACCATTTTCTACTGGGCTTGGGTAATCGCCTGGTCACCATTCGTCGGTGCATTCGTCGCCCGGGTATCCAGAGGCCGGACCATCCGTGAATTCATCGTTGGTGTGCTGATTGTCCCGCCGGCAATCGCCTGTGTGTGGATTGCTGTATTCGGCGGCACAGCTATCTGGTATGATTTGAACTTCTCAGCGGGAATTGCAGAAGCAGTTAATGAAGACTTAACAGCAGCATTGTTCCTGACATTCCAGGAGCTGCCGTTTGATACACTCACATCGATTCTGGCCATCCTGCTGATTTTCACGTTTCTGGTCACTTCTGCTGACTCGGCGACCTACATTCTCGCGAGCATGACAACATACGGCAGCCTGAACCCGTCGACGTTCTTTAAAGTAGTCTGGGGTGTATTGATAGCAGGAATCGCAGCAGTTCTGCTCCGCGCAGGCGGATTAGGAGCTCTCCAGACAGCATCTCTCGTCTCAGCACTCCCATTCACTGTTATACTCGTGCTGCTTATGGTTGCAATCATAAAAATGCTGCGAGATGAACCGCTGCCGATCCGGAAAACGGATCTTCGCCGGTTCAGGCGGATGGAGAAAGAAGCAAACCGGAAAGAAGCAAACCGGAAAGAAGCAAGCCAGAAAGAATCATAAACAAACACGGGAGACTGCCCTGTCTCCCGTGTTTTTTACTATTCTACACCTAAAACAGTTCTGGTATAATCAGGTAAAATGACGCTGGCAAAAGGGGCGGTGCAGATGTATGATATTTACCAGACAACACTTAAGGAACGGATAAAAGAAGTGATTTCAGATTGGTCCGGTAATAAACCGCCGATGGAAAAGACTGTTCACCGCTTTTTCCGTTCTCTCAAAGGCACTGCAGGAACGCTGGGAATGACAGGGATAGCGGAAACGGCTGAAAGACTGATGGGCCTCTATGCAGGCAATGTCCCAGACAGACTTGCTGATGAAGAGGTTCAGGCGCTGATCAGTCAGCTCCGGCTGCTGCTGACTGAGGATGCCTACGAACCCGTCCGGACAGATCCAAGCGAGCGGATGGAAGGTCAGGTTTTTGTGCTTCTGATCGATGCGGACCTTGAATTTGCCAACAGCATCAAGGAAATACTGGGAGCACAAAATATCCACGTGGTGGTTGCGCTGACTGCACGCAAAGGCTTGGACCTTTTTTATACGATCCGTCCGGATTTTGTTATGCTCAGTTTGGATCTTCCCGATATGGATGGCTTTATTGTTCTGGAAAAACTAGCCGCCCGTTCCCGGAAAAATTTCACGCCGATCGCTGCCCTGGCCGCCAATCCGCAAAAAACCGACAAAATCCGCGCCTACGAGCTTGGAGCAACAGACTTTATCAAAAAGCTGATCGATCCAGCCATTTTCCTTCCATACCTTTACAATCGTCTGGCTTACAGAAGTGAAATTCAACGGATGGTAATCATGGATGATTTGACTGGCGCCTATAATCGCCGTTATCTGACAAACGTCGTACCTGAATACATTACCGCATATCAGGACAGACGGACTGCTTCTGCTTTTGTGCTGCTGGATCTGGATAATTTCAAACAGGTCAACGATACATATGGCCATGCTGCAGGTGATACCGTACTCCGGGAATTTGCGAAATGTGTAAAAAGCTTGATCCGGGAGCAGGATGGATTGTTCCGCTTTGGCGGTGAAGAGTTCGCCCTTCTCCTGCCTTCCACCACTAAGGAAGCTGCCCGGGAAATCGTATTGCGTATCCGCACGGCATTTGCAAACTACCGGTTCACTGTCGGCACTGACACATTCTCTGTGACATTTTCTGCAGGGATAACTGAAACCTGTATGACTAACCTCCATGCCGAAAAACTGACAGACGAAGCAGACCAGGCATTGTATTACGCCAAAGATCAAGGACGCGATCGCATTTGCATTTATGATCCGGACATCATGAGTTCATCACATGGAAAAATACTGGAAATAATACTCTTGGCTGATAACCCGCTGATTCGTGCTATGCTCATAAAACAAGTAGCTGAGCAATGTTCCTTGAGTCATTACCTGATCCGGCCCCGGACGTTCAGGCACAAGAGCGAATTTTCGGATACCCGCGTATATCGGCCTGAGAGACGTTATTTGTTTTTGATCGACGGAGACACTATCAACATTGACTGCCTGCAAACAATCAAGCAACTTCGCTCAGTCTACCCAGCCGAACGGCTATTCATTTCTGTGCTATTCGAACGGTCCGCCGGTGCCCAGGTTGCCGCAGCACTTGAACATGGAGCGGATGATTATTTGCTTAAGCCATTCAAATCAGAGGATCTGACACGGCATATCAGTCGGCTTATGACCCATTAAGATACAGAAAAACCGCAGCCTTCACAGTAACGGGTTCCGTTTCCTATCGCAAACAACCGAAATGTATTGCAAATTGTATCATGCGATGTATTGAAATTTGTGAGGAAAATGCAGTGTAAGTTGTGGTGAATTAATGGGAAATAAGACGAAAACGCCTTCCATCTGGGAAGGCGTTTTATTGCACTGCTCATACATAATACGCTCGAACTCTTAAGTGAAAATTTTCCTGAAGCAAAAATATCTACACACAACAAATGCGCCTTCAGGTAAGAAGGCGCATCGTTAAACTTTCAATACTTCCTTATATCCTGTTATTGTAACCAGGAACCGCTTCGTAGTTATTACCTCTCGTACAGAGAGTAGGGCGAGTCCGATGAATTACTTCAGCTACTCGCCATTGAATGGGTATGAGACTTCTTCTCCTGAAGAGGTGGTGACGGCGAATTGTTCAGGATCGAACCCATTGATTTCAAAAGGAAGCGAGATGTGCCATACAGAAGAAGTGGCTGTGGTGGAATAGGAACGTCCGTCTTGACTAAAACTGACTTCAGCAACGTTGGAATCATGCGGCACATCACCCCACAGAAAAGTCTGGCCATTTAATACGAAAAATGCGAATGAATCGTTTCTCATTCCTTCTTCCTGGAGCGGCACATGTTGAGAAGAAGCGACGCGTTTCCATCCCAAAAGACTCTTTTCGAAGTAAGCGGAGCCAAGCAAGCCCTGATCTTCTGCGATTGCCACCACGCCATCTGCAAAGGGAACTTTCTCGATAAGCCCCCAACCTTCTAAATCCTCCTGATTCTTGACAGCTTTTTCGATGGTATTGTTCTGGTAGTAGCTGAAAACCACAAATAAGCCGATGACAAAAAATATCAATGAGAATGCAACCATTAGTCTTTTCATTAGTGCTTTCCCTCCTTGTTTTTTATCCCTTTACTTGCTTTAAACCACTTTGTTTTTATTCCTCATCCAACTTTAAAGTTACCTTAGTCTACCATAAATTTACTGATAATTGTATAAATACTGGCAACTCAAGCGGTGACCCCCAAGGTTTGACAAGCAAATCATTTAGCGCCGCCCTTAGTAGTGCTTTTTCAGTACTTCGACTTAAATGCAAACCTCAAAAGTTTCTTCCATTTCGGAAGGCTTTAAGTGCTGTTTAGTGATCAGCAATACGGTCGAACTGTTGATTAAACTACTACTCGATTCTCTATGTGCTCAATCATGCCTAATACCATTTTATAGGAAATAAGTGCACTAGAATTCGCACCATAATTTGCATTTGTTTTGTCTTTTTACAATAGCTGTTGTATAGAGACAAATAGGTATACAAAACAATATTTAAAAAGGAGTCGTAGCACTTCGAAAATCTTGACACACTAACAGAAAACGCCCTGCAACTTGGATTACAAGTTACAGGGCATTTTAGCGTGTATTTTAAAGTTTTGCGATAGGAAACGGAACCCCTTACCTTCACAGGCTGCGGTTTTTTACTTCTCTACATTCAACAGACGCATTGTCTCATCAAATTCTTTTTGGATTTCAGGATCTGGTTTGTAAGTGATAAGACTGACAATCCATGCGACCAAGAGACAGAAGATGAATCCGGGAATGATTTCATAAATACTGTTCGTGAATTCCGTATCGAATCCTTCCCAGACGATCACAGTGACAGCACCGACGATCATACCGCCCAGCGCGCCCCATGAAGTAAGCTTTCGCCAGAACAGCGCAAGTAGAATTACCGGGCCGAATGCAGCACCGAATCCTGCCCATGCATATGAAACGAGATCCAGAATAGTGGCATCCCGGTCCCAGCCAAGGTAGGCTGCAACGATGGAAACGAGCAGAACGCCAAGCCGGCCCAGATTCACATACTGACTGGCCGTTGACTCTTTCTTGAAGACGATCTTATATAAATCTTCCACCAGAGCTGAAGACGATACAAGCAACTGAGATGAAATTGTACTCATGATTGCTGCAAGGATCGCTGACAGCATGATCCCTGCGATGAACGGATGGAATAACAGCTGACCCATTCCAAGAAATACCGCTTCCGGGTCAGTCAATGTATTCTCTGGATTCTGCCGGAAAAAGGCAATCCCGACGAGCGCTGTGCCGACTGCACCGATCAGACAGAGAATCATCCAGCCCATGCCGATCCAGCGGGCTGTCTTGACTTCTTTCAACGTCTTAATCGCCATGAAGCGCACAATGATATGCGGCTGACCGAAATAACCAAGTCCCCAGGCTGCCGCAGAAATGATGCCGATCGCCGTGGCGCTTTCCGGCAAGAAATCCAGCAGACCAGGTTCAACTTCCCGGATGCTGGCAGCTGTTTCACCAAAGCCACCGGTAACGATTATACCGACGATTGGAACAAGAATCAGTGCAAGCAGCATGATCATACCCTGGACAAAGTCTGTATAGCTAACTGCAAGAAATCCGCCGAACAGTGTATAGGCCACAACGACAATGGATGTCAGGACCAGTCCCCAATGGTAATCGAGGCCAAACGATTCAAGGAAAAACAGCCCCCCTGCAACCATTCCTGAAGAAACATAGAACGTAAAAAAGATCAGAATGATGATCCCCGATACCACCCGGATCAGCCGCGACTTATCGCGAAGGCGATTTTCGAGAAAGCTCGGAATTGTAATGGAGTCTTCTGAAACATTTGAATAGACACGCAATCGCGGGGCGACAAACAGCCAGTTTAAGTAAGCACCGATCACAAGTCCGATCGCAATCCATACTTCAACAAGGCCACCAAGGTAAATCGCACCCGGCAATCCCAGCAGGAGCCACCCGGACATATCCGATGCCCCTGCACTGAGCGCCGCTACTGCAGGACCAAGCCCGCGGCCGCCAAGCATGTAATCGGATAAATCGGTTGTTTTCTTGTAAGCATACCAACCTATGTAGAGCATAGCGGCAAAATAAATAGCTAACGCAATAATCTGGTACGTAAACTCTGACATATTTTCTCCTCCTTTCTCCCTAGCTTACCATACATTTATGGCGGAATGGTGACAAATTCTGTTTCAGGCCCATGATTGACGGGAAAGTGGTGCTTAAGGAGGCGATTATGATGCCGTGGAGTAAAGAAGATTATCCGGATTCCTTTAAAAATCTGGATGAAGATGTCCGGAACAAGGCAATTGAAGTCGCGAATGCTTTATTGCGGGAAGGCTACGATGAAGGACGGGCCATCCCCATTGCCTTGGACACAGCAAAAGATTATGTACACAAAAACGAAGATCAGCCAGTCTATGAAGTCAAGTCGGCTGATGACGGTTGGCAACTGACGAAAAAAGGCAGTGACGATGTCATCATGTCAGAAAAAACGAAGGAAGACCTGCTTGATAAAGCCAAACATTACGTCACTGAACACGACGGTGAGCTCAAAATTTATAAAGGCAATGGTGAACTTGAAGATACATTATATGAGTGACGGAGTTCAGGCATACTCTCGACCACAGAGAGTATGCCTATTTTTTGACGTACTGAAGTGATTGATATAAGATAACTAAGTCCTACTAAAACTATAAGAAATAAAGGAGATACAGCGATATGAAAAAATCATCCATTTTATTCGTTTTGCTGCTGGGCATGATCTTGTTGCTGGCAGCGTGCGGCGCTGAAGAAGCCGGCGAATCCGCTGAAGGCGTTGCTGAAGAAGAAAACTTACTTACAGCCATTGAAGAAGAAGGTGTATTGCGAGTCGGTACAGAAGGAACGTACCCTCCATTCACATTCCATGATGAGTCCGGTGAACTAACTGGGTTTGACGTGGAAATCGCACGGGAAGTCGCTGATCGCCTTGGCGTTGAAGCGGAATTTATGGAAACCCAATGGGATGCCATGTTCGCAGGACTTGATGCCGGGCGTTTCGACATGGTCGCCAATCAGGTCGGCATCCGTGAAGACCGCTTGGAGCAGTATGACTTTTCCGATCCGTATATCACTTCGGCAGCTGTACTCGTGACACGTGCGGACGATACGGAACTCACAACATTTGAAGATCTTGAAGGAAAAACAACTGCCCAGTCACTGACAAGTAATTTTGCGGATATCGCCACTTCTTACGGTGCTGAAATTGAAGGCGTTGAAGGATTCAGCCAATCTGCTGAATTGCTTGTTTCCGGCCGGGTGGATGCACTCGTCAATGACCGGATCGCTGTTCTTGATTACTTACAACAGCGGCCTGATGCTGATATTCAGATTGCCGCTATCCATGAAGATGCTTCACAAAGCGGTCTGATGTTCCGTGAAGAAAATGAAGAACTTGTAGAAGCTGTAAACGAAGCGTTGGCCGCAATGATCGAAGACGGCACATATGAAGAAATATCTAAGAAATGGTTTGGCGAAAATGTTCTTGAGTAGTCTGTTCGCAGACCCTGAACGGAATCAGCGCCTGATCGATATCGCCCAATCCTCCCTCCTGCCTTTGCTGGAGGGAGCACTTTTATATACACTTCCATTAACGCTGATTGCGTTTACGCTCGGTCTGATTTTAGCAGTACTTACCGCATTGGCCCGGATTTCAACGATACAACCGCTTCAGATTATTGCACGCATTTATGTTTCAGCTATTCGCGGGACGCCATTGCTTGTACAGCTGTTCATTCTATTTTATGGTCTGCCGACATTGAATATCGAGATTGATCCATTTCCTGCTGCTGTTATCGGATTTTCATTGAACGTCGGCGCGTATGCTTCTGAAGTCATCCGGGCCGCTATTCTCTCCATACCGAAAGGACAATGGGAAGCAGCAGATACAATCGGTATGTCTTATACACAGGCGCTGCGACGGGTTATTCTTCCGCAGGCAGCACGGGTCTCGGTCCCGCCTTTATCAAATACCTTCATCTCGCTTGTGAAGGATACCTCGCTCGCTTCACTTATTCTTGTGACAGAAATGTTCAGGCGGGCACAGGAAATTGCGGCACGGACATATGAGTTTCTGCTCCTATACACGGAAGCAGCCCTCCTGTACTGGATAATCTGCTTTTTGCTGTCATTGGTACAGGGCCGGCTTGAAAACCGGTTTGACCGGTATGTATCCCGTTAATGATATGAACAGATCAGGAAAGCGAGGAGTTTGCGATGATAGCGATTCACAATCTGCATAAACAATTCGGTAAGCTGGAAGTGCTGAAAGGGATTGATCTGGACGTGCAGAAAGGCGGCACAACGGTCGTCATCGGTCCCTCCGGTTCAGGAAAAACGACGTTTCTCCGGTGTCTGAATATCCTGGAAACCCCTTCTGCCGGTTCTGTCACCATCGATGAACAGACCGTCGATTTCTCAAAGCCGCTCTCGAAAAAAAGTATTGCCGCATTCCGGAAGCAGTCTGCGATGGTATTTCAGCATTACAACCTGTTTCCTCACATGACAGCGCTCGAAAATGTCATGGAAGGACCAGCCACCGTTCAGAAAGTGCCAAAAGCACAGGCCCGGGAACGCGCAGTGCAATTGCTTGAGAAAGTCGGACTCGGTGCAAAACTGGATGAATACCCGTTCCAGTTATCCGGCGGCCAGCAGCAGCGCGTCGGGATTGCCCGTGCACTTGCACTGGAACCGAAAGTGATGCTATTTGATGAACCGACCTCTGCGCTCGACCCCGAACTGGTCGGCGAAGTGCTGCAGGTCATGAAGGATTTGGCTGCTGAAGGGATGACCATGATTGTCGTCACCCATGAAATGCGATTTGCCCGGGAAGCGGCAAATGAAGTGCTGTTCATGGATGGCGGTCACGTGATTGAACGCGGCCGGCCGGATGATATTTTCACTAATCCCACCGAGGAACGAACAAAGCAATTTCTGAACCTCATCCAGAATACGAATGCCATATGATAAAAACCCGTTTCGATTTTCGAAACGGGTTTTTTATGTAGAAACAGTTGCCTCCTGTTTCTCCTGATCCAATTGAAAGAGTGCCAGCGAAATGGCTTGCGCCGTCTTTTCCGCCATGCGAAGCACGAGTGACAGTCTAGTGCTGCCAAGCACCATATGTTCCATGTAGCCACTCACATTTACATTCCCTAAAATCCGCCAGTCCCCGGTCTCAGGCAGTTCTGCATTGAACGCTCCCGGTTTCAGCGGCTTGTTTTCCACACAGATCGTTTCCAGGCTGCCAATGCTGCACAAACAGGAATCCACTGCCACCAGCAGCGCGTCGGGATGCATTGTCTGAATGTCGTTCAGTATGCCGTGAAAATTGAGTGCGTGTACCGGGTCATGCAGACAGCCGTACACATGGACGCTTTCTCTTTTCCAGAGCTTTTTCATTTTTTTCAATTCGAGCCCAACGAATGGACCGAATGCATCACCTGTGGAACGGTCCGTGCCGATACAGAGAAATACAATCTCTCCCTGGCTCTCGAACATCTCCTTAAATTGTTCTTTCAGGAGATGGGTTGCCTGCTCGTCCTCCAGATGTACGCGCATGTCTTCACCCGCCCTCTATTTTGAATTCCGCTGACAGGGTTACTGTTTCTTCGATGCTTTAATCCGGTAATGCGGACCCGCTTCCCGCTTAGGGAATACTTCAATCATTTCTTCCTGCAGGCCAGGCACTCCCGGCACTTCTTCGCCAGCCAATTCTTCCGGCGGTATATCTCCTTCCTGCGGTTCCAACAGCCGTGAATCATAATTATCCATAATCTCCTGCAATTGTTCTGCAGTGCTTATGTTTCGATCGCTGCTGACTTTTGTCAACAGTCGCTGTGTTTCTTCTTCTGTCAGCTCCACATAGCCGACTTTCACCCGTTCAATTGCCATTCTGGTGTCCTCCATTTTCATAAACAGTTTCTTTTTTTATACCCGTCGCCACTGGGGGGATAAACCTGACTGCCGGCTTCAGCGCATTCAAAAAAGCCTGCCCGCAGGCAGACTTTGAAATTTACAGAGTCAGATTAACTGAGCCACCTATGCAAAAACAGGTTTTACAATAAGTCCTGCGGCCATTTTATTTTTTGAACCAGCCTTTTTCCTTAAAGCGTGAAATCGCTTCAATGCGGTTGCCGACATCCAGTTTATCCAGGATTGTTGAAATGTAATTGCGGACCGTGCCGGTCGTTAGAAATAGCTCTTCGGCGATCTCTTTCGTGTTCTTCCCTTCCGCAATCAGTTCAAGCACCTGGTTTTCCCGCTCAGTCAGCGGATTATTGCTCGTACTGTACGCAAGATCGATGAGCTCCGGTGCATAAGCGCGCCGGCCATTCACCACACCGCGTATTGAACTTGCCAATTCTTCGCTCGGGCTGTCTTTCAGTAAATACCCTTTAACACCGGCTTTCCGGGCCCGCTCGAAGTATCCCGGACGTGCAAATGTCGTCAGAATGATAATATGCACCGGAAGTTCCTGCATGGCTTCTGCTGCATCCAATCCGCTCATGATCGGCATTTCTATATCCATAATGCAGACGTCCGGTTTTTGCTGCTTTACGAGTGCAAGCGCCTCTTCACCGTTATGTGCCTGCCCGACCACTTCCATGTCATCTTCCATGCTCAAAAGTGTACCCAGCGCGCCAAGCATCATGCGCTGGTCTTCTGCAAGTACAATCCGGATCATGCCGACCCCTCCCCTGCCGAATGTAAAATAACGCTCGGCACACGGATTTTCACCACGGTACCGTTAATCGATTCCATCTCCATACTGCCATTGATGAATTCCAGCCGCTCCCTCATCCCTGCCAGTCCATTGCCTGTCGATGAAAGTGTGCTTTCCGGAATGCCCGTTCCGTCATCCTGTACCGTCAGCAGCAGCTCTTTTTTTGTCTGCCGGATAAAGACGATACATGTTTCTGCACCGCTGTGTTTTACTACGTTCGTGACCGCCTCTTTCAGGCACATGCTCAAGACGTTTTCCACAAGCAGTGGAATCCGGACCGACTTTAAATCGCCTTTGAACAGGAAGTTAATGCCCGCCGCTTCAAGTAGCTGCTGCACTCTTGCCAGTTCCTCCGGCAGTTTCGTTCCGCGCATTTCCGATACGAGTTCCCGTACTTCTTTCAGCGCCGTGCGGGCAGTTTGCTGAATATCCTTCAGCTCTTTTTTGGCAGATTCCGCATTCCGGTCCACCAGCTTTCCCGCCAGATCGCTTTTCAATCCGATCAATGACAGCTTTTGGCCAAGTGTATCATGCAGATCGCGGGCAATCCGTTGCCGTTCTTCCATGATGATCAGTTCAGAAATCCGTTTATTGGCATCTTCCAATTGTCCCTCCAGCTTCTGCCGCTTCTGGCGGGTATAAGAATTAAACGGCACAAGAATTACACCGATCACTGATACAAGCAAAAAGGGCAGTTGGGATATGAATAACTCATAGTGCAGGAAAAAGCCAAAAATGATAGCTGCTATTGTTGTGCCGACATGAATGCCATACATGATAAAAAAACCGGTATTACTGCGGATACTGCCAATAACAAATGCCAGAAACAAAGAAAAGTACACATAACCGAAAACAAGCGTCATTCCAATATTGATTACCATTTCCACGCTTACCCAAAAATAAACCCGCCAGCCGCCCCTTCGGTCAAATGACAACCAATATGCGATAAAAAACAGAATCAGCATGCTAATGCCATATACAATTTCCAGAGCTGAAACTTTTCGGAAAATGAAAAAGAAAGGTAAAATACAAAAAGCGATCCAGGCATAGATGCTCAGCCATGGATTTTTAGGAAAAATATGATACCAGCTCTGCATGATGACCTCCCTCTCTGCCGCCTCTTTTTCTTCAGTATACCTGTTGCAGCCAAAAGAAAAAACCATCCGGGGGGATGGCTTTTTCATAGTAGCTCTTATTTCTGCAGTCCCGAATTCATCCGCTTCGCAGTTTTCGCTTCGTCCAGCTGCTGTTGAATGTCACGGAATGTTACAAATGATTTGTTTTTTGCATCATATACTTTATAACGCAATGACTGCAGGCTGGATTTGATTGTAATCGTCGTCGCCTTCTGCAGCGGCGGCACATTGGAATGGGCTTTTTCAAGGTTATAGTTCGGAACACGCGGGCTTAAGTGATGGACGTGGTGGAATCCGATATTCCCGGTTACCCACTGCAGTACTTTCGGCAGCTGATAATAAGAACTGCCTTCTACTGCTGCTTTCACATAATCCCATTCACTCTCGTCTTCAAAATACGAATCTTCGAATGTGTGCTGGATGTAGAACAACCAGATACCAAGTGCGCCTGCTGTGAACATGACCGTACCTTGGATAAGCAGGAATGCCTGCCAGCCGATCAGCAGAATCATCAGCGTATACAGAACAACGAGTGAAACATTGATCAGGTATGTGTTATTCCGTTCTTTTTTACGTGCATCTTTGCGGTTAAAGCGGCCTGCAATCAAGACAAGAAATAATGGGCCGAATCCGAACATGACGAGCGGATTGCGGTACAAACGGTATTTCAGCCGTTCCATTTTTGATGCTTCCACATATTCCTCGATTGTCATGACCCAGATGTCGCCGACTCCGCGTTTATCGAGATTACTGCTGGTCGCATGGTGGATCGCATGCTCGCGTTTCCATTTTTCATATGGAAATAACGTCAGGATGCCGGTAATCGTTCCGACTACTGCATTCGCTTTTTTGTTTTTAAAGAACGAGCCATGTGTACAGTCATGGAAAATGATGAACATCCGGATAACAAATCCGGCTGCAATGATTGACAGTCCGACAGTCAGCCAGACGGACACGGACAGTGCCTGATACGCTAAGATCCACAACAGAATAAATGGCACTACCGTATTAACGATTTGCATGATGCTTGCCCGCAGATCCGATTTTTCAAAAGGGGAAACGGACTTTCTGAGCTGCTTTGTTTGCTCTTTGCTCACTTGGTTCTCCTCCTTAGCCGGCAGTTTTTTTGCCCGCCGATCTCTTGTATCCCTTATACTATAGAAATAATTGAATGCACAACAGACACAAGTGTCATTATGATACATGACACTTGTCATATCTTTTCTTTTTCTTTTTCTTTTTCCGTTGTATACTGATAGAAATCAGAAAATTCAGGAGGAGGTTCTTGCATGGATAGCTTGGTTGGAATCATTCCTGCAGTAATGGCGCTCTCCATACCTATTGTCGCAATCCTTACTTCACATCAGAGAAGCCTCGAGAAGATGAAACACGACCGCCTCAAGGATGAATTGGAACTGGAACGGCTGAAGCAGATTAATTATGTGACAGAAACAGACAAACTGAGACTGGAACTCGAACAAATGAGACTTGAAGATTCAAAAAAACATGATTCCCTGCTCCTCAAATAAAGACAGCTCAGAAGCCAACGTTTCTGGGCTGTCTTTTTATCGTTATCGGTTTGCCGTTCTCTTCACTGTTTCAGCCAGCACAAGCGCTCCTGTATAGAGCGCTTCCCGGTTGAATGTCATATTCGGATGATGCAATCCCGGACCAAGATCAGCACCGACGCCGACCATGGCCGCTTTGATTCCGGGATTGCGTATGGTATAGAAGTGGAAATCATCGCCTCCCGGTGTGACCACTTCCTCCGCCAGCATATTTTTCCCGACAGACGCCTCAACAGCTGCACGCGTCAGTGCTGCCGCTTCGCTGCTGACTTCTGCGGCAGGTATGTAATCATCCCATTCGGCGGTGATGTCAACACCGTATAACGCACCGATCCCCCGCAGGCCTTCTTCAATGCGGTCACGCAGTTTCTCAAGAACTTCATTGGACTGTGCTCGCGCATCAACAGCGAAAGAAGCAGTGCCCGGAATGATATTCACGCTGTCACCGCCGGCATGCAGATTGGTAAGCTTCGCGGAATAAGGTTCGAACGGTGAAAAATAAATCGATTTGATGAATTGGTGAATCGCAAAAAGTGCATCCACCGCGTTCGCGCCCTGATGCGGCCGCGCGCCGTGCGCATCTTCCCCGGTGATTTTCCCCCGCAGGAAGACACCGGCACCATGATGGATCGCCGGTGCCACTTTGCCGAGCGGCAGTTCTTCCTGCGGACGCAAATGGACGCCGTATAAATGAGTCACGCCATCCGCCGCTCCCCGCTCAATCGCGGCCAAGGCTCCGTTGCCTTTTTCTTCAGCCGGCTGAAAGATGAACCGGACCTTGCGCGTGAGCGGTACATCCATCAGCAGCGCAAGCGCGCCAAGCACCATCGCCATATTCGCATCATGACCACAGGAATGATTCGCCTGGTATACACCATCCACTTCCTGCCATAATGCATCCATATCCGCACGCAGGGCGATCACTTCATCTCCTGTCCCCATTTCAGCCACAAGGCCCGGGATATCTCCAAACAGTTTATAAGAAATGCCGAACTCGTCCATGATCTCAGCTAATTTTCTGGTCGTCTCTGTTTCCTTAAAGCTGATCTCGGGGTGTGCATGGAAATGTTCAAACCATTCATCTATCCGTTTCGCTATCATTGTTGTCACCCTTCGGCACCTCCGCAGACCGCCGTACTGACAGTCAATTTTTTCAGCTGCTTTTCGTTCACTTCCACGCCCAGTCCCGGTCGGTCCGACAGATGAACGAACGGGAGTCCGTAACGCAGATTGCCAATCTCTTCTGTAAACAAGAGCGGGCCTGTCAGCTCTGTGCTTTCGATGTTCTTTCGGGAAATGGCTACATGATAACCTGCTGCTGAACCGATGGATGACTCGACCATCGAACCGATTTGACAAGTGATGCCTGCAGCCTCTGCCGTCTTTGACATGGCCATAGCCGGGAAAATACCGCCGCATTTCATTAACTTGATATTCACAGAATCAGCCGCCCGCTGACCGATGATTTCCAAGAGATCATGCATGGTCTGCAACGTTTCATCCGCCATGATGGGGACAGACGTTTTTGTACGGATTTCTGCAAGCCCCCGAATATCCCCCTGGCGAATCGGCTGCTCCACCCAGGCAATATTCGCTGCTTCAAGCTGCCGGATGGCAGCAGCGGCAACTCCTGTTGTTTTCCACCCCTGATTGACATCCACCCGGATTGGGAAATCAGGACCGATTGCCTGCCGGACCGCCAGAATACGTTCCACATCCTCCTGTGGTTTACCTTGTCCCACTTTAAGTTTCAGCGACGCATAGCCGGCTTCCTGTGCCTGCTGTGCTTTTTTCGCCATAACAGCCGGTGCTTCAATGCTAAGCACTTTCGGATAAGTGAGCTCTTCTTTCGCTTTTCCGCCAATGAGATTGTATACCGGCTGGCCTGTCGCTTTTCCCATCAGGTCATAACAGGCGATATCAATAGCCGCTTTTGCAGCCGGATTGCCTCCAAGCAGTGAATCCATTTTATGATGGATCATTTCGATAGCGAACGGGCTCATGCCCATCAGGCCAGGCAGAAGCACCTCTCTCAGCACTGTGAACGCCGCCGAGTAATACTCACCTGTTACATGTTCATCCGGCACGGCTTCTCCATATCCGGTCAGGCCGCTGTCGGTCTCGAGCTGCAGAACGACTGCAGGCATATCAGGATATGTCGCGTATGAAATGATAAATGGTTCCCGAAGCGGATACTTTACTGCATATAGTACTGCGCGTGTGATTCGCATTCCGTCCCCTCCTTTAAGGATTATTTTATCATACGCGTTCAGCTGTATGAGACGACTAGGTAAGAGAAAGTTGGAAGCTTCTTATTTCAATGCGGTCGGTTCCCGACTTTCTGTTCCGATTTAATTTGCATTCACATTCTTAAACAACTAGTCTTTTACTGTAAGTTCTCGTTAAGCTTGCATAGAAATCGGGAAGTTCTATAGAATAAAGCTAGCGAAACAGGAGGCTGGCAGATGAAAAAAAACATTTTTAATAATGGCAAATGGCAATGGGTCCACATCGACCTGGCAGCAGGAGAAGATGGCTCTTCACTTTCAGGACTTCCGGATACATGCGTCGATTGGCTTTCATCGCTTTCGCCGGACCGAAACAATAATTTGGGGATGGAGACGACAGAAGAAGGGCGGGAAGCCATCTGGGGGTCGGTAATCTATCATCAGAACATGGAAGAACAGCAGGATAAAACCATCTTTCATTACTGCTTAACACAGGACCTGCTTGTCTCGAATCTGGTTGATTTCTCACTCTTGTACCGGCTCACTGAACAACAAGTCACGAAAAAACTTCAGCACGCAGAGACCGCCATTGAAGGATTTATGGTCTTGCTCGGCGAAACTGTCACTTCCTTTCTTCAGGATATTGATGCTTTCGAAGACCGGATGCACCAGTTACTCTGGCAGCTCAAGGAGAAAAACGACGAAAGTGTGCTGGATCGGATCATTCAAAACCGGCACGAGATTATTGTTTGGAAGAATCTGATGATCCCCATTATGGAAGCACGTGATGCGCTGCAGGAAGCGTTTGGTGATTCAGTCGCCGATGGCATCCATTATAAACGGACATACCGTCGAATCGATCGCTGCTTTGAAATCATCAATCAGTATGACGATGAAATCCAGCAGATGACAGATCTGGAGAATGTACTCTCTTCCTATCGCGGCAATGAAATCTTTAAAACGCTGACCATTATTACGATGCTGTTCACGCCGCTTGCCGCTTGGGGCGCTCTATGGGGCATGAACTTCGAGATAATGCCGGAGTTGAAATGGCAATATGGTTATTTGCTCGCCATTGCTGTCATTGTGCTGACAACTGTTTCCCTCTACGCTTACATGCGAAAGAAAAATTGGACAGGCAGCACATTAAGAAATCCAAAAGGCAAGAAATTTTAAAACAGCGACCCCTGTGCGGATCGCTGTTTTCTATTCAGAACAGAAACAATAAGAACGAATAAGCGGTAAGGCCCATGAAAAACGCACTGAAACTGCTCGCCCGCTCATCCGGCAGTTCTTCTTTCATGACGTTCAGTATCACACTTCCCGCCAGGAAGGCGACGAGGAATGAAATCAGCAGCTCGCTCACTTCTGTGAACACACCGATCAACCAGCCGATAAAGACAGCCGCTGTCAGCAGCCAGCGTCCAAATTTATCGTAGTCTTCTTTGTGGGTTGCCCGGAGTCCCCGATCATTTGTGATAAAATGAACACCCATCGCGATGAAGAAAAACGTTTTCCCCCATCCATCGGCAAATTCTTCACGGATCAGCAAATAGCCGATCAGTCCATTATAAAGAGCAAATGAGGAGATATGTATCCAAAATACTTCTGCCGTTGCTTTTCGTTTATCTGCTTCATCGTTCTGCCGTTTCGACTTCTTTACCATTTGTTCCAATCCGTAAAAAAGAGCCAGCCCCAGCATTGCCACCAGATAAATGTGATCTTCAAAAAACTGCCAGAACTCATTTTCTATTGTACCCCTTAAATGTTCCTGGAATTCACCAAGTTCCGGCAACAGATGGAGGAAAACGTATGCCACCGAGATACCACCCGCAACTGACAAGAACCGGCTGCGCGGCTCGACGCTAAGGAATTTCATGTTCTTTGCAAGCAAGTGAATCACCATCAGACCGATTACGAATACCGCACTCAGCCAGAACTCCATGCCTGTTTCACTCCTTTGTGTCTAAATAAAAAAACAGATGAGGAAAGAAGTTCCCCATCTGCTTTCCCATTGAATTTTTTATCCGTTCAGACCCTTTTTCACCCAGCCGGCCACTTCTACTGTGCGGCGTGCCTGGATGCCTACAGCTTCCTTCACTGCGTCCGCTCCGATGATCTCACCATCTTGGCTGATACTTGCACTTGTGCCGTACGGGTTACCGCCTGCTGCAAAAAGTGCAGGGTCGGTGTAGCCAGGTGCTGCGATGATTGCTCCCCAGTGATGCATGACTGTGTAAAGGGACAGAATTGTCGCTTCCTGTCCGCCATGCGGGTTTTGTGCAGAAGTCATCGCACTTACGACCTTGTTGGCCAATTTTCCTTGTCCCCAAGCGCCGCCCGCTGTGTCAAAATACTGCTTCATCTGCGAAGCCATGACGCCGAACCGGGTTGGTACGCTGAAAATAAGTCCGTCTGCTTCCACCATATCATCGATTGTCGCTGTCGGAACATCAACAGTCGCTTTATAATGCGCATGCCAAGCCGGGTTTGCTTCAATTGCAGATAGCGGTGCCAGTTCCGGCACTTTTACAAGTTTGACTTCCGCACCGGCTGCTTCTCCCGCTTCTTTCGCCCACTGGGCAAACTGATAGTTCGTGCCCGTAGAGCTGTAATAAATAACGGCTAATTTCACTTTTTCTGCCATAATCCAATCTCTCCTTCTTTTAGGTAAATTCCCGTTTTCCTGAGCAATTGTCCTGAATTAAAGGTTTTTAAGTCACATTATGAGTATTTCCCCAGTTAATGAAACATAAACATAAAAAAGCTGCAGAATATTCTGCTGCTTCCAAAATGTATCAATATCAGACAACCTGATTTAAATACAGCCATTCATATCTTTCCACTCAGTTCAACGGATTGCTCCCGAAGTTTGAACTTCTGGATCTTTCCAGATGCGGTCATTGGATACGCGTCTGTGAACTCCACATATTTCGGGATTTTATGATGAGAGATTTTCCCCTTGCAATAACCTTTCAATTCTTCGGCAGTCAGTTGCTGCCCATCTTTCAGAATGATCCAGGCCATCAATTCTTCCCCATACTTTTCATCCGGAACGCCAATCACCTGCACATCTTGCACAGCCGGATGCTGATACAGGAATTCCTCCACTTCACGCGGGTAAATATTCTCGCCTCCGCGGATGACCATGTCTTTGATCCGGCCAGTGACCGCGATGTAGCCGTCTTCATCTTCCACTGCAATATCCCCGGAGTGAAGCCAGCCATCCCGATCGATCGCTTGGCGTGTCGCTTCTTCATTTTTATAATAGCCTTTCATGACTAAATAGCCGCGGGTGCACAGCTCGCCCGGCGTTCCCTGTTTCACTTGTTCACCGGTTGCCGGATCGATGATTTTCACTTCGACATCCGGGTGGGGTTTGCCGACAGTCGCGACCCGTTTTTCGATTGGATCATCCGCACTGGTTTGCGTGATGACAGGTGACGACTCTGTCAGTCCATAGGCGATTGTAATCTCTGATGCACCCATATCGTCGATCACTTTCTTCATTACTTCGATTGGACAAGGAGAGCCGGCCATGATACCTGTGCGGAGTGTGGATGTATCGAACGTGTCGTATTCCGGATGATTCAGTTCAGCAATGAACATTGTCGGCACACCGTGAAGTCCCGTACATTTTTCATCCTGCACCATCTGCAGCACTTTTTTCGGATCGAATTGCTCGATCAGCACCATTGTCGTGGAATGAGTGACCGCCGCAAGCGTCCCGAGCACACAGCCGAAGCAGTGGAAAAGCGGGACAGGGATGCACAGCCGGTCTTTTTCAGTGAGCCGCATATAATCGCCGACGAGCCGACCGTTGTTGACGACGTTCACATGAGTCAGCATGACTCCTTTCGGAAAACCGGTTGTGCCGGACGTGTACTGGATATTGATGACATCATCCGGATCCATGGAATTGAACCGTTCCTCTAATTGCGTATCCGTCATCCAATCCGCAAATGCTGCAAATTCAGACCACGTGTAAATGCCCGGATATGAATTTTCACTCATCACAATAACCCGCTTCAAATGCGGGAGCTTGCTGCTGGCGATGCTCCCTTTTTCCGCGGAAGCCAGTTCAGGCACGACTTCATTCAGTACATCTATGTAATTTGTCCCTTTAAACTCCTCCCCGAGCACAAGTGTCGTGGCATCTGACTGCTTCAGCAAATACTCGAGTTCGGCCGCCTGATAGTTCGTATTGACCGTGACAAGTACACCGCCCATTTTCCCGGTTGCATATTGGCTCAAAAGCCACTCCCGCTTATTGTCGGACCAGATGGCGACATGCTCACCCTTTTCAATGCCGATTCCCATGAAGGCTTTTGCAAGGTCGTCCGTTTCCGCATCGAATTCCTTATACGTTTTCCGGATGCCATGTTCCGGATACACATACGCTTCCGTATCCGGATGTTTCGCTGCCTGTGCCCGCAATACTTCCCCTACTGTTTGACGCAAAATTGTCATTCCCATCCCTCCTGATGAAATCGCTTCCATTTAATATTATCACATAATTCTGTATGAGTGACAGAAGGACAAGGAAGAAAAATGCAAACGTTAAATTCCAGGGAAACTGCTGGTACGTCATGATAACTTTTTAGGACTTGTACTGGAATTAAGACTGAGTGGCGACTAAACACGGTTGAAATAACTTTAAGCGCTGTCGAGTGCGTTTTAAGGGGAACTGAATGAATGTTAAGAATAGCCGAATGCACTTTAAGATCCCTGGAACGCTCTTTAAGCCTTCTGTGTCCCTCTTCTTTAGGCAAATCACAGCCGAATGCATTCCACCAAAAAGAAAAAATACCATGAACACAAGATTCATGGCATGAAAAAACTGTCGGATGGTGGTCCGACAGTCATGGACGGTTCTGATTCGGTTCTTTTTCCGCTTCTTTCCGGAAGGCTTCCTCCACATACTGTTTGACCGGATTCAGTGTAAACTGAAAGCCGCTTGTTTTCAGGTTGTTCTCCAAATAGTACAGCTGGCTTTCCTCAGCTGAATCCGACGTGATTTCAAATAATGTATTGATCGCTAGAATGCCGTCGTTTGTCGCCATCGGGATCGGTGTGCCGTTCTCATTGTTCTCTTTCACTTTTTCAAGACCACTCACCCTTCCCCGGTCTTTCAGTTTCTGTAATGCCTTGTCATACGTTTCTTCCCCAATTTCATTCCGGAGCTGCTCGTGAAGCTTTTCAATCTCTTCTGCAGAGGCACCACGGTAATACTGAACGTAATACGCAATCAGAATCTGTTCTTCATTGCTCAAGTCTTTCATCTTAATCCCTCCATCCTTTTTCTTATTTTCCCGCATTTTTATGCCGATATGCCTCTTCATGGGAATTTAAGTGAAACTTTCACGGCGCAGCCCCGTTAAGTCGGACAAGAACGAATTTAGGAAAGCAGCTGACACTCCCATCACTGAAGCAGTGGGCTTCCAGCTCAGGCAATTCTGTAATTTCCACGCCCGCCTTTATACTTAGGAAGGTTTTCCGGTCAGTTCGCTGGCCATCGGACTGTCCATCTTCCTCATGTTCGTCGGTGTGCAGGGCGTGTTCCTGCTGAGCCGGTTCGAAATCGTGAAGTATTATTTGTTCACCCATACGGACCTTACGCAATTTTACACAGAGGGACAGCTTGTGCCGGACATTACGATCACTTTGTCACTTATCGTGCTGGCTGTTTACTTTCTTGTATTCATGGCTGTCAGCTACTGGACGTTCTCAACCCGGGATGTGACGGCATAAACGTAAAAAGGCTGGCTTCCACGTTGGAGGCCAGCCTTTTTGCGTTCATCTCATCAATAGGCGATTCCCGCACGGCTTTTCACAAATTTCCGGTTGAACAGCTCACGGTAGGCAAATTGCGCTGTATCCCCTGTCGTGATTTCCTTGCCGCCTTCCGGCAGAAAATCCCGTTCTGTCCTATACTTGCCGCACGCTTCCCCTTCCGGCAGATAAGTGGGACAGATGACCGTCCAATCCAGTTCCGAAGCCTCGAGTAGCCGGAACGCTTTTTCGTGCTCCTCCGCCGCGAACGTCGACCGGCGCTTCGAGTCGCCTCCCTGATACCGCAAGACACCAGGCGTGAGCCGGCTGTTCAGAATGCCGGCTGTCCCGATCGTTATGATCCGTTTGATGCCCTGCTCTTTCATCGCTTCAATGATTAATGGCATCGCATCTGTCAGCATGGTTTTCCTGTCCGTGCCGAGCGCGCTTATGACTGCATCTGCACCGGCTATTGTTTTCTTGATATCCGCTTCTGTCCGGACGTCGCCTTCAATCACCGTCAGCCGCGCCCGCTCTGCAACCGGCTGACGGACCAATACCGTCACATCATGGCCGTCCGCGAGTGCCCGACGGAGAATTTCACTGCCGGTGCGCCCGGTTGCGCCAAAAAGGGCGATTTTCATTAAGGCGCCTCCTCTGTAATCGTTACTGTCATTGCATAGAAATGTTCGAATTGTTGAATCGCCGGCAAGGCCAGTTCATTGCTCTCTGTCAGAAAACTCCCCGCGTCGATCCGGTTGCCGCTTTCCATCGCATAATAGCCGGTATATGCCGGCTCTTCCAGTTGCAGAACCATTTCCCCTGTAACAAAGTCACCGAACGTTGCGCCGCCGGTGTTCATTCCAGTTTCCATGATCGTCATTACGTTCCCGCTCGGTCCGCCTCCGACGAATACCGTGTTCCCTTCAATATCCGGAGATTTTGCGAAACTTACCAGGGCATCATTCAATTCTTCTGCCCCCGAAAAATGGGCCATTAAAACAGGGTCCATTTCTTCACCATTCACGTAATGCTCCAGTACTAGCTTAATTACAGCATCTTCTGGAAGCGGTCCATTCAGTTCATAAGCCTGGAAGACATCCACTGGCATCGACGCGACCAGCGCCTGTTCGTCCTGATCCAGTTCCTTCGGTTCAATCATCAGTCCGCCTGCGGCTTCTTCATTACTGCAGGCAGCGAGTCCGGCGGCCAGCACCAGCATGCCCATCCGTTTCCTCATTCCGATTCCCCCTCTTTACTCCATTATACGAACAAAAGCAGGGAAACGTTTCTTTATTTGAATAAAAAACCTTTTTTGGCAAGAAACTCCCGGATATGCGGCCGCCGGGGCTTGCTTAAAAATGAAGCCATCTGGGCAGTCCAGGTATCCGATTTCTGGTTGGCGCTTCTGCTGCCGTAATACGCTTGGATGGTTTCATCATAGGCAGGCAGAATCTCTTCGTACTTGTCTTCGTCGTACGCGTTTTCATGGAGAATTGCTTCAACCGGCAGGCGTGGCTTCACTTCATTGCGTGTGGCCGGCACGCCGACTGTGAGCCCGTATACCGGAAATACACCTTCCGGCAGTTCCGTCAGTTCACTGATCGCTTCGATATTATTGCGCACGCCGCCGATATAGCAGATGCCATAGCCTTGTGACTCGGCGGCCAGTGCAAGGTTCTGTGCAAACAGGCCGGCATCCGTTACGCCGACCAGCATATTTTCCGCGTAATCGAACGATATGTCGACCCCGTTCAGTTCACCCGCATGTTTCAGGCGATTGTAATCCACGCAAATCAGGAACACCGCGCCTGCTCCGAGCATTTGTTTCGGATTCTTGGATAACTCCGCAAGCTGCTGGCGCTTCTTCTCGTCTGTCACCCAGACGACTGAATATGCCTGAACAAAATGCGAACTTGCCGCATGCTGGGCCGCTTCAATCAGCTCTGCCACTTCTTCACGCGTCAATTGCTTATCCTCATAATCACGCACGGATGCGTGGGTTTTCATCAATTCCAATACCATTCCAATCCGCTCCTTCCGCTCACCATTATAATCGAAGACGTCTGTTTACGCTCTTTTTGCAGTTTCTGCTACACTGAACGCATTGGAGGGGAATGCACGTGAAATGGAAAAAATTAGCCCTCTGGCTCCTCATTGCAGCTATTGTACTTGTGTTGGCCGTCTGGATTCAGCGGGAGCTTGCGTTCCGTGAAGAACTGCGCGCCCGGCCACTCCCGACAGCGCTGCACCCGGAAGTGGCGGAGAAAAGCGATGAACTGATCCGGCGGGCAGCGGCGATCGGCATCGACGCCGTCGTGACAGAAGGGTTCCGTTCTGCTGAACGGCAAAATGAATTATACGCACAGGGCCGCACCACTGAAGGCTCGATTGTGACACAAGTTGAAGGCGGCGGCTCTTATCATAATTACGGCCTGGCAATCGATTTTGCTCTATTGGAGGAAGATGGAGATATTTCCTGGGATCTCGAACGGGATGCCAATGCCAACGGGGAACCTGACTGGTTCGAAGTGGCGGCGATCGGCAAAGATCTCGGCTTTGAATGGGGCGGTGATTGGCGCCGGTTCAAAGACTACCCGCATCTTGAACTGACATATGGCTTATCCATTCGGGAATTGAAGAATGGCTGGCGGCCGGAAGACGTCATGGAATAAGAAAAAGAGCGCCGAGGCGCTCTTTTTGCTGTTTATTATTCTGTATCGCGCCACTGCTGTACTGCCAATGTATCCCAAAATGAAACATCCGCCTGTTCGATCGAACCGTCTGAGATTGCCCGTACGGCGGCATCCAATGTCGTAACCGTCTGCTTGATGAGGTAACCATTGCTTTTCTGGCCAAGGACGTATGGCTCATAATAATGGTCTGACATGCCGCGCATTTCGAACAGAAGTGTTGAAATGCCATATTCAACTGCAAGTCCATTGCGGCTGATTGTTTCAGCATCTCCGCCTCCGTACTTTCCTAGGTGTCCCCAGCCAGTCGAATCTACTGCGTTAAACACAACGCTTCCTAATTGTTTCGATCCCAAGAGGACATCCGGATCCACATTCGGTGTAGTCGGGTAGAGAATCGATCCCGAGACAAGTTCCCCGTCCCGTTCACTCCAAGCCCCCTGATGGTGCAGGTCGATCATATAATCGATATCGAAAGCGCCCAGTACGTTAGTGTGAAGCGCCTGAATTTCCGGCTGTGTTTTTGCGACGTGATCCCGGTTCAAGTCTTCTTCATTTGCGTTATAGCGTGTCAGGTGACGATCTCCTTTGGCAATGTAATCATCAAGTGAAAAATTCACATCCCCCATTGCGCCGTCCGGATTCAGCATTGGCACGATCAGTACGTTCACGTTATCAAGAATGCCTTTTGTCTTACTTGTACCGAGATGCTTGATGAATTCCAGGGCCCCTTCTGTTGTCAGCTGCTCATTGCCGTGCTGCTGGGTCAGAAAAAGGATGGTTGGATTGTCCGGATCGCTTATGTATTTAGCCAGATACAAATCGCGCCCTTTTACACTTTGACCGATGACTTCAAGTTCCATATGCGCCTGCTTGGCATCCTGCTTCTGCAGAAAATCCGCCATTTCCTCGTATGTTGTCAAAATCGAGGTGTTGATCGTTTCATTTCCACCGTAACCCGGACCATTGCCCACCGCTGATGCAGCGGGTACCACACTAAACATAAGAGCGCCTGCAACCGATAATGTCAGCATTGCCTTTTTCATTTCCCGTCCTCCTCTTCAACTGAACTACAGCTTTATTTTGCCGGTAAATGAAAGCGGTTCCAAGTGTTTAAAATACTATATTTTCAGACAAGTTTTCAGGCTTTTATTCGCATCCCGAAATGCTTTCCATAGGTAGCATTCCGTCCTTTTTTCGCCCCATAAATCTTATCTGAGCGAATAGTCATCGAGAAAGAAGGAACCTAAGCAAAACTTTGTTAGACCTTCGCAATTTACCGGAATAACCGGCAGACCTGTACCGCTTCTGATAGAGAAGACGACACAGGCCCAGCTGTTTCTACAATTCCTGCCGCAGCGCCTGGATGACATCAATCCGGGTCGCCTTGCGTGCCGGCCGCCAGCCAGAAACCATCGCGACACCGATGGAAATAAGTGAGGCGATCACGACCAGTTGCCACGGAATGGCGGAAACGATAATGGTCATGTCCGCTGCTCCCGCTCCGTCTTCGGCAAGAATATTGAGTACGATTTTCGGAATGAGCCAATTGACGAGAGAGCTCACTGCGTAGGAAATTGCGACTGCCAGCGCTGTCCCGACGAGGCCGATCCAGGCGCTTTCCATCAAAAACAGCCGTTGGATGAGTTTTGGCTGCACACCGATCGCTTTCATCACGCCAATTTCACGCGTCCGTTCGGTGACGGCCATCGTCATCGTATTGAAGATGCCGATTGATGCGATCAATACGGCGATCGTCCCGACAAAAATAAGTCCCGCCTTCAGCACATTAAAAAACAAGTTTATCGTGGTCATTTCTTCCGTTACCGAATAGACGTAATACCCTTCTGCTTTCAGCGTTTCGGTCACCGCCTGGACAGCTTCCAGATCTTTGGCATAGGCGTTTATTTCGAAATATGGAGCAACTTCTTCCCCCTCCGGCGTTGCGAACGCGGAGAATTCCTCCCGGAAGGATTCATCGACCAATACTTGGTTATCGACCCGCCAGTCCTGTGCAGGCTCTTCTGCGATACCGGCAATGGTAAATTCCCATGTTTTCGTTTCCGGATTCTCCGGATCATTCGATGTCACTTCCAATTGGATGGTTTCACCAATCAGTTCACCCTGGTAGCCAGTCGGCATTTCACCTTCTTCGGGTGTGGCGATTCCCTGCTCTGTCAGCAGATTTTCAGCAAAATGATAACCGACGATGACTTCATCCCGGGACGTTGGCATCGCACCGGCAGACAGATCCAATTCCGCTTCTGTTTCCTGCTCAGCGTCGGTCAGCACGATTTGTGCGCTGTTCGACCGGTCATCAAGCAACACCCGGGACGGACTTTCAAGATACGACCGGGCCACCACCGCTTCGACGCCCGGCAATTGCCGGATCGCTTCCTGTTCTTCCGGCGTGATCGGATCCCCGCTGTCTTCTTTCCCGTGAATCTGAACCTCTGTAATGGTTTGATTGCTCAACAGTTCATTCATCAATGTCTTATGCAGGCCGAATCCGACAGACGCCAAAACGATCAGAAAGGCACATCCCATCGTGGCCGCAAGCACCGTCATGGCGACCCGCAATTTATTGCGTTTCATGTGTTGACGGATGAAGCCCACCTGGTCTTTAAATAACATAGCGCTTCTCTCCTTTCATGAGTTCGCCGTCATGCAGCCGGTACTGCCGGTGGGCAACAGCCGCGACTTCGTCATCATGCGTGATGATGACGAACGTTGTGCCCCAGGTTTCATTCAGCGACCGGATCAGCTCCAGCACATCCGCTTCTGTTTCGGAATCGAGGCTGCCCGTCGGTTCGTCCGCCAGAATGATCGGCGGGTCCGTGACAAGCGCACGGGCAATGGAAACCCGCTGCTGCTGACCGCCGGATAACTCATTCGGATAATGATCGGCCACATCTTGCAGCCCCACTTCCTGCAATAAGCGCAACACCTTCAATTCCCGTTCTTCCTTTGCGATCCCTTTGATTTTCAACGGCAGCGCAATGTTCTCAAATGCCGTAAGCCCGGGCATAAGCTGAAAGTTCTGATAGATGAACCCGAAATGCGCCAGCCGGAACCGGGCGTATGCCGCTTCTTTCAATCCGGTAGTTTCCTGTCCGGCAACATGCACAGAACCGGAATCGGGTTTCATAAACCCTGCTACGACATTGAGCAACGTCGATTTTCCGGAACCGCTTTTCCCGAGAATCGCCGCGATTTCCCCTTGTCCTACTGTGAGCGTTACGCCTTTCAGCACCGGCATATGGCGCTCTGCCCCTTTCTTGCCGATTGTAAATGCGTGGTGGAGATCTGTTATGGCAATCATTCTTATCGCTCCCTTCTGAATCTGTACTCAGTGTAGCCGTTAATTCTTAAGGGAAAGGCAGCGGGAATATGAAGAAATTCTTAAGATTATCAGTATCAGTCGGGGTGATGCTTAATTGCTTTAACTTGAAAAGCGGCTCCACCTTAAAAGGCGAGCCGCTTTTCTTATACTTCCAAATGGACATCTTCATTCCTCAGTCTGCAATTTCACGTCGAGCATCCTATGATTACCGACCGTCAGCACATCACCGAACATAAGCGGCACCCGTTCCACAAAAATCGGTCCATCCACAATCACTGTGTGAAATTCGCCTTCTTCACCGCATGCATCAATGCCAAGGCTTTCCAATTCCTTGATGAGCTCAGCCGTCAATGTTTTGCCGAGGTACTTCTCGCTCATCCGGGTTGTATCCACCACGGTGATCACCGCTTCGAATTCCTCTTCCAGCAATTGCTCAAGGAGTGCAAGCCGCGGCTCCTGCCACAATGGATGATAGGCTTCCATGCCGGCCGCTTCACTGACGTTCTCCACCCATTGTTTATGGTCTTCCAAGTCAATGTCTCCGTACACGCCCATCTCGATACCTTGCTCGCGGAACGCTTTCAATTTCTTTTTAAATTCTTCTTCGTAATTGCTCCAGCTGGCCTTGCCGACTGCGAGCGGCAGCCCCATGTGCGCCGCCTGGGCTTCCAGTACTTCAAGTGGCAAGCCGTGTGACCGGGAACGCTCGCCATCTTCTTCAAACATCGTCAGCAGGGCTAGCGGCACATGACCTTCCATAACTGCACGGTAATAGGCAAGTGCTGAATCTTTACCGCCGCTCCAGCTTACAATAAACGCTCTTTGCATCCATTCCACCTCTGTTCTATTATCTTAAGTCCGAATTCGCCGTCTTGTGACAAATTCCTGTACTCTCTATCATTATCTGATACTCTCACCCTAAAGCAACGTGCTTTCTTTGTCTAATTTCGATAAGGAACAGAAAAAGCAGTGCTTCTCTTTATTGAAAAGCACTGCTTTTTCTTTACCCTATTCAAGGTTGGCATGTCTGCCATACATCGTTCCTGAACTGGTTTCTTTTTTCTCCATAAGCCGCATCACAACAGCATCATAGATCAATAATAAAGCTTGTTCGAAGAGGGAACCCATCGGCTGCACCGACTTGCCGCTCGTATTTTCCCCTTTTGCCTGTGCCGGCACATTAACGTGGATATCAGCCAACTGACCGATTGATGAGCCGGGATTTGTTGTTACAGCCGCAATTGTCGCACCAATGTCTTTCGCCTTTTCAGTCATCATAACGAGACTTTTCGTCTCACCTGAACCGGAACCAATGATAAATAAATCGCCCGGTTCCAAATTAGGTGTTACCGTTTCTCCGACAACATATGGATTAAGACCGATATGCATGAGACGCATCACAAAAGCTTTTGCCATGAAACCTGAGCGGCCGCCGCCAGCGACAAAGACCTTCCCGGCATTCCAGACTGCTTCTGTCAATTGCTCGGTTTCCTGTTCATCGACTTGCTTCAGCGTGCGAGTAAGCTCCGACAGAATTTCATTGGTGTAAGCTATTGTCTGCATATCAGACAGTTGCACCTTCGTTGATCAACTGGCGGATTTGCGCAGCAGCTTCTTCTTTGTTTTCTTTGCTTGTAATGCCGCCGCCTACAATAACAAGATCAGGCTGCGCTTCAATCACTTCCGGTAAGGTTTCCAGTTTAATACCGCCGGCGATTGCTGTTTTGGCATTTTTCACTACGCCCTTAATCGTACGCAGGTCTTCGAATGAATCTTTGCCTTCCGCCTGAAGGTCATATCCAGTGTGAACACAGATATAATCAGCACCCAATGCATCAATTTCAGCAGCGCGTGTTTTAATATCTTTTACAGCAATCATATCCACGAGGATCTTCTTGCCTTGTTTTTTTGCTTCTTCAACAGCACCTTTGATCGACGCGTCTTCCGCCTGTGCCAGAATCGTCACGATATCCGCACCTGCTGCAGAAGCTTGAGCCACTTCATAGCCGGCAGCGTCCATAATTTTAACGTCGGCCAGGATCGTTAAGTCAGGAAATGCATTCTTTAACTCTGTTACCGCTTTAAGTCCTTCCCGGTTAATAACCGGCGTGCCAAGCTCTACAATATCAATATGTTCCGCTACTTCTCTTACGAGTTCAACGGCTTCAGGAATGTTCACTAAGTCTAACGCTAGTTGTAGTTTCATCCATAATTCTCCTTCTAAATTATAATTTGTCACTATATCAGTATAAGACGCCACTTTAGCAAAGTGAAGAAATACGCTTATAGCGACTTGGGTTAGGTGATACACTTTTCTGTTCACTTAAAAAGAAGCGGCTCCATCTCCGGAGCCGCTTCTACCTGCTATTTATTTTTGACCGACCATGTTTTCCGGTCGGACCCATTCATCGAATTGTTCAGCAGTCAGGTGTCCTGATTCCACTGCCGACTCTTTCAGTGTCGTGCCTTTTTCATGAGCCTGCTTGGCAATTTTCGCCGCTTTTTCATAGCCGATGTGCGGGTTTAATGCTGTTACGAGCATGAGAGAATTTTTTACGTGATTTTCAATCACTTCAAGATTCGCTTCAATGCCAATTGCACAATTCTCGTCAAAGCTGACCAGGCTGTCCGCCAAGAGCCGCACGGACTGCAGGAAGTTATAGGCAATGACCGGTTTGAAGACATTCAGTTCAAAATTCCCTTGGCTCGCCGCGAAACCGATCGCTGCATCGTTCCCCATAACTTGAACCGCAACCATCGTCAATGCTTCGCTTTGTGTCGGATTCACTTTACCCGGCATGATCGAGCTGCCCGGTTCATTCGCCGGAATTGTGATTTCACCGATACCGCTTCGTGGTCCGCTCGCAAGCCAGCGAACATCATTGGCGATTTTCATGGCGTCTGCCGCCAGTGCTTTAATGGCACCGTGAACGAAGACCATTTCATCATGACTCGTCAATGCATGGAATTTATTCTCAGCGGATGTGAATTCCGTACCGACTGCCTCGGCAATGAAATCCGCCACCAGTCCGCCAAAGCGCGGGTCTGCGTTGATCCCTGTGCCAACTGCTGTGCCGCCGATTGCCAGTTCCCGCATTTCATCGACACTTGCCTGGATCATGCGTGATGACTTCACAAGCATCTGGTGCCAGCCGCTGATTTCCTGACCGAGCGTCAGCGGGGTTGCATCCTGCAGGTGCGTCCGTCCGATTTTGATGATGTCGTTGAAATTCTCCGACTTTTCTGCGAGTGTTTTCTGCAGCCGCTCAATCGCCGGCAGCAGCTGTTCCGTCACTGCCAGTACGCCAGCCACATGCATAGCCGTCGGATATGTATCATTCGAGCTCTGAGACATGTTAACGTCATCGTTCGGATGCAACCGTTCGTCTGAACCCTGTTCTTCCAGCAATTCGTTTCCGCGTCTTGCCAGCACTTCGTTCATGTTCATATTGGACTGCGTGCCGCTGCCTGTCTGCCAGACAACAAGCGGGAAATGGTCGTTCCACTTTCCGGCAATCACTTCATCAGCCGCTGCCGCGATTGCTTCCATTTTTGCATCGGACAGTTTACCGAGTTTGTGATTCGCTTTTGCCGTCGCTTTTTTCAGCTGAGCAAACGCCATGACAACCTCATGCGGCATCTTTTCTGTGCCGATTGCAAAGTTTTGTTTGCTGCGCTGCGTCTGTGCTCCCCATAATTTATCGGCCGGGACTTGAATTTCACCAATTGTATCTTTTTCCGTACGGAATTCCATTCTTTTCCCTCCATTTACTCACTCAATTCAAGCTACTCCTCTATTATAAACAAAATCGCTCACCTTTGCGCCAGAAAGAATTGATCAATGATTTCTTCATCTGAATGTGGCACATATTCGCCTTTGATGATCTGTGCGCCGTTAATGCAGCCGCTCGTCAGCAATATGATATCCCCGGGCCCACTTTCCTGCAGCGCCGCTTCAACCGCTGCTTTTCTCGTCATCGCCGTCATTACCTGCTGCTTATGCGGGATGGAAAAACCTTTCATCACTTCATTGATAACCACTTCCGGCTCGTGATCACCCGGATGATCGACGGTGACGACCAGCACGTCCGCCTTCCCTTCGGCTGCCCTGGCCATTTTCGGCATTTTTCCAAAATCCCGGATACCGATGCCTGCAATCAATGCAATCAGCCGGTTATGTTTCAACTCATTTGAGGCTTTCAGGACTTTATTGAGCGCGACGGGTGTATGGGCATAATCGATAATGATTCTGCGTTCTTCCGGGCCGTTGATAAGCTGGAATCGGCCTTCCACCCGCTCCACTTCAGGCAGGATAGGCAAGACACGCTCCATTGGGATGTCGGCCTGCAGCAGCGCTCCGATGGCAGCAGCCATGTTTCCCACATTATAATCAGCGAACAGCGGCATGGTAACCGAATGGGTATCTCCCTGCCAAATCAGATCAAACCTCATGCCTTCTGCTGTATGCCGAACGTTAGTCCATGTCAAATGCGCGCCCCGGCCTGGTTTCTGGCTGTATGTCAGAATCGGGCAATCGGCAGTTTCAAGTATTTCCCGAGCCATGCCCCGGTCATCCAGATTCACTACAGCCTTTTTAGTCTGGCTGAACAGTTTCAGCTTGGCCTGCCGGTAGCAAGCAATTGTCTTATGATATTCCAAATGTTCTTCCGACAGGTTCGTATGGACAGCGACTTCAAATTCCACGCCGTACGTCCGTTTCTGATCAAGCGCGATCGATGTGACTTCCATCGACACCGCTTCATCTCCATGTTCGGTAAGGATCGAAAAAATCCGGTGCAGATCAGCAGACAACGGTTTGATAGGCGTTGTTTTTTTAAATGCCAGCTTTGACTTAGATGTGTATACCCCGTTTGTGCCGACAAGTCCGCACGGCATCCCGACCAGATTGAACAGATTACGCACATAAGCTGCAACCGTCGTCTTGCCGTTTGTTCCGGTAATCCCCACTTTGACCAACCGGTCCTGTACAACTTCTGACAGCGCGATCGAGAAAAGTGCCAAAGCCTCACGGGGATCTTCCACCAGCGCAAACGTCACATTTTCAAACCGGTTCTTATATGAATCCAGAACAACAGCATCAGAGCCGATGATCACAGCCGCCCCTTTTGCGACCGCTTCTTCAATATAGAAATGGCCGTCCGTGTTTTCTCCTGGAATACAGACGAACACCGCCCCATCTGTTACATTTTCGGAATTATAAATGACTGATGAAATTTCCTGCTGAATAGGGCCGTGAAAGCTGAGTGACCGGATAGGGAAATCCTTATCGAATGATAGATTCATGGCGGTGGCGCCTCCCAGTCGATTTCTTTTAATTGTCACCAAAGACTACTCCACTATCTGCCAACAGATCAGCAGACTGAGACAGAGGACAAGCGGCTGTCCTTTTCCATCAGTTCTATCTTGTATTCCCTATTCTTCAGCCGAACCGTCTTCCATACTCCTTTTTGCAAAATCGAGGCTGAAACTTCCGTTAGCCGGCGTTATGCCAACACCAACATAATTATCTGTAAGCAGTTCCTGCTGCCGTTCAAGGTCTTCTGCCGGCACCGCAATGTGTCCGGTATATTCCACCTGTTCCTGTTCCAAGTCCTTCACGAAAATATAGCGCAGCATGCTGCTGTATTTCTCCTTTAAAGCAGCGATGTGCATACCTTGGGCAATTTTATCTTTCATGCTTGGGATATTCATCGGTGCGACCGTGCAGGCTATATAGCGAAAATCCCCTTCCAGGTTCGGCACTTGCTCCATTACAATGCGGGCCATTTGCTGCTGCAGTCGGTTTCCGCGATACGCTGGAAGGACAGCAGACAACTCCTGATAGAGCACGCGCGGTAATTCTTCATCAGGAAGTCCAAAATCCCGTCCCAGATGCTCTTCGTCCAGCGGCGGGATCAGCAGCGCCCGGAATCCGATTAATTTTTCTTCCGTGAATGCGCCGACCATGAGTCCCCGGCCATTCAGAATAAATAAAAACTCTTCCGTTGTCAGCGGCTGCAACTGATCCTGCACCGTTACTGCATGAATCACTTCCTGTTGCATCTCTTCGATAATCGGCAAGTCGGCAACAGCCAGGCACCGGATATAGAACGACTCACTTTCACCTGTACGTTGATTTATAATCATGCCTTCTTTTAACTTATTCACTAAATCCACCTTTCATTACAGGAAACGTATCCAAAAATCCTTCGATTTGCCGCTTGCCTCTCAGTATGATTGAACGGTTGCCGGGTCGTGCTTCTTCAAATTGCTGAAGCCGGTGCCGCATCTTCACTTTTCGCGTTGCGTACGTCCGGATGATGAATGAAAGAAATTCCTTGTCCATCTTCTCTTCACAGCTCTCGGGCATATCCGGACGCGTATGGCCGAGATTGCTGACCCAGCGCTTCAGCACCCGGTACAGACAGACCCGAAGCGGCAATTCCAGATAAATCATCGTATCTGCTTCAGCCGCCCGCATCTCAAAGGTTGCGCTGTAATTCCCATCGATGATCCATTCCTTTTCCCGCAGGAGAATCGCCGTTTTTTCAATGAATTCTTCCGGAGTCGATTCCACCCATCCGGCATTCCAGAAATGAGCATCCAGGTGGTGGACCGGCAGGCCGGTCCGGACACCTAATTCCCTTGCAAACGTTGATTTCCCTGCACCTGCTGAGACACCGATCACCATAATCTTGTTCATGTTTTCTTCTCCATTCCCCTTTTTTCTTTAGTATACGCAATCCCTGTAAAAAAAGAATTCCTCTAAGTTTTCCTTATTGGTTGCAATTCCTGAAATAGGGTGTTATATTTAAAAAGGATTATTTTTGTTCGGATAATTTTCGAAGAGTTTGAGCAAGGATAGTAACACAATGTGTACGAGTAATTGTACACGAGGAGGAAACAAACATGGAACAAGGTAAAGTGAAATGGTTTAATTCAGAAAAAGGCTTCGGATTTATCGAGCGCGACGGCGGAGACGATGTATTCGTACACTTCTCAGCAATCCAAGGCGAAGGTTTCAAAACATTGGACGAAGGACAGGACGTATCTTTCGACATCGAGCAAGGTCAGCGTGGCCTGCAGGCTTCTAACGTAGTTAAACTGTAATTCAACCAACAACCTTTCATAAGCTCTCTCCCAATCGGGAGAGAGCTTATTTTTGTATGGATTGGTATTTTTCATGCGAAATTTTTCCTGTTTCCCTGCAAGTATTCCGAATTATCCATGTTTTCATTTTACAAATTGTCTCATATCGTTTAAGTTATGGATGAGCTACATAAAATACGCAGAAAGAAAGGAGAAAAACGATGAAGAATAAGTTAACAGCATGGCTCATCGGTTCGTTTTTGGCCTTGGGATTCGCAACTGGGGTAAGTGCAGACAATCACATCGAAGACACGTTGAACTGCGGTGATTTCGAAGGGGATACTGAGGGTCTCGTGGAACTCTGGTATGAGAATGATTTCGATGCAGAGAATGACCCGCATAATTTGGATGGCGACGCAGATGGACTTCCTTGTGAAGTACTACAAGCTGACTTCGATGCCTATGCGGCAGAGCAGGAAGCCGGAACTGACACTGAAGATCCAGTAGAAGGAACGACAGATGAAGAAGAGACTGATGAAGACGCCGCTTCCGAAGACACAGAAGATACAGTCACAAACGACAGAGACTGCGACTACTTTGCCACACATGAAGATGCATTGGATTTCTGGTTTACAAACGGATACAGCGCTGATAATGATCCGCACCGCCTCGATGGCGATGACGACGGCATTCCATGTGAAGTGACGGCTGATGAATATGATGCCTTTGTCGCTGATTGGAATGACGACGAAGAGGGTAATGAGGAAGAAGAAGCAATTGATGAAAACGAAGCAACTGATGAAGACGAAGCAGCTGCTGACGAAGATGAAGAAGAAGGTGAACCACTCCCGGACACAGCAACAAGTAACCCATTGATGATGCTGTTCGGTACAGCCATTGCGGGAGCAGGCGCACTCTTGATGCTCCGCCGTAAAGAAGGAAAAACACAAGCATAGTTTAAAACGGCAGGTGTTCCCTGCCGTTTTCCTGTGAGGTGATGAGGCGATGAGACGCTGGCTTGGACTTTGTTTATTACTGATCGGACTTGGCATGGGATTGTATAATTTTTGGCAATGGTACGGCGGACAGACAGCTGCTCAGGACTTGAGTATTGAAGAGGTTCAGACGTTCAAGGAAAGTGAAACTGTCACAGAGGCAGAGCCAGCTCCCCATCCGCCCAACCGAGTGTATCCGAACCGGCACCTGAATCGGAATCTGGAATTGAGCCGGAGCCGGCCGCTGCTGCTCCTGTCCTGACCGCGGATGTGGAACACACACTCGGAGCAGAAGCAGCAACACTGCTCATTCCGGATATTGAACAAAAGTACACCGTATACTGGGGAACCGATGAGGATGTCTTAAGCCAAGGGGTCGGTCTGTATGTCAGTGAGACTACCACGGTTCCCGGAAGCCCGGGCCATACGGTTATGAGCGGCCACCGGGATACTGTTTTTGCGCAACTCGGTGAATTGGAAGTATCCGATCAGCTGCTTGTCGAATATGAAGGGAAGAAACTCACCTATCAGATCAATAAAATTTGGATCACCCATAAAGATGATCGGACCGTCATCGTTGAGAAAGACGAAGCCACTCTTACACTGACGACTTGCTATCCGTTCAATTTTTTCGGCGATGCACCCGACCGATACATCATCCAGGCGGAATTGATCTCAGAGTAGACAAAAGCACAGCCCGCGGGCTGTGCTTTTATAAATTGGCGGAGATAAACCATTGCATCACAAGATAAATCAGCACAACCATGAGCAGCGTCAATGCCACCAAAATGATCGCAAACTTCTTCCCGTTCATATGCATCCTCACTCCTTTAACGCCATATAGCGCTGAATTCCGTCAAATACCGTAAGCATATACCGGTCTTCATGCGGCACGATATCCGTCTTCTTCAGATTTCGTCCGCCCGCCTGAATTTCCTGTCCCGCCCAGAGCTGCTGCAGCTTTTCCAGATGAAACCATTCAACCCTTTCCACTTCCTCTTCCTGAAGTATAAATGGGGTTTCCTTCGGTATTTCCAATAAGTATACATGGGTCCACTCTTTGTCGATAAAGCCAGGCAGCCGGATTTCATCTTTAATCACGCCAAGCGGCACAAGCGAATTGAAGTCAACCCGCACCCCCAACTCTTCATAAAGTTCACGCACACCGTCCTGTACTGTTTCTCCGGCTAATAGATGGCCAGCCGCTGAAATATCCAGCAAGCCCGGAAAATCTTTCTTCCCGCTGCTTCTCGTCTGCAGAAGCACTTCTTCTCCATGAACCAGCCAGCAATGAAATGTCTCATGGAGCAAACCCCGTTCATGTATATGATGCCGGGCAAACACGCCCGCTGGTCTTCGTTCTTCATCCGCCGCCTGGATCCATTCAGTCGCCACTATCCGTCTCTCCTTTGATCACTGCAATAACTGCCGGCAGATTGCATTCCGTGTTCGCGAGCATTGTCAGAATCGAGTGATCCGATTTCCTGACAATTGAATAGAACCGGACACCCGGGTCTTTTCCTGAGATCGAGTAACCCTCTTCCGTTATCCGAATACCATATCCGTGCGCGCCATTTTTTGTTGGAATATGCGGCGTCAGGAGCCGGTCGGTCATATCAGCTGACAGCAATTCATACGCCAGCAGGCTGCTCCAAAACTTCTCCATGTCTTCAGCCGTTGTGAATGCGCCACCGTCTGCTCCTCCCCGAACCGGAATGGAATACTGGTTGGTCCGCCAGCCCCCTGCTACGTCGAGATAACCTTGCGCTGTATGTTCAGGCAGCTCATCAAGGCGGAAATAGCCGGATCGATTCATTCCGGCCGGGTCAAACACTTGTTTTTGAATGACACTGGTAAACGGCTGTCCTGTCACTTTCTCTGCAATAAGGCCGAGCACGATATATCCGGCATTATTGTAGTGGAACCGTTCCCCTGGTGTGAACTGCATTTGCTTATCCCGGAACAGCGGAATGAAATCCGCGGGCTGTTCCATCCGATACATCGGTATTTCCCGCCATAATGCTCCGTAGTCATCCATTTCCTCTTCACTGAAATAATCCGGAATACCCGATGTATGGGTCAGTAGCTGGTGGACCGTCACATCGGAAGCCGGGAAAAGATCCGGCAACAATTCCGGCAGGCGATCATCAAATGCAAGCTTCCCTTCCTCAACAAGCCGGCAGATGGCAACCGCCGTGAAAATCTTCGAGCCGGATGCGATGCCAAAGCGGGTATCCACCGAATTCGGTAATTCGTCCGCCCGATTTGCATCGCCTTTTGCTAGCACTTGCGTCTCGCCTTCTTCCATCCATGACAGGACGCCTGAAAAATCCAGCTCTTCCAGCCGGTCATGGATCGGGTTCACTGCGGTATGTACCGTCACCCGACCTTCTTCTGATACCTCGATTTGACGGCTGTCCGTAAGTTCGATCATCAACGGATGCACTTCTCCTTTTGCCTTCGAAAAATACCAGATGCGCTTTGGCGGCAGCAACAGAATGAACGCGTCTCCCTGTCCCAAAAAATTCAGGGACTTTGGATCAATTCCATTGCTTCCCCAGATCTGGATTCCACTCGCTTGAAGGAGACTGCCGACCTCTTCCATAAAAGGTGTTGTGATATTGATTTCACTGATATTCAGGAGAGATTCCATCGTGAAGTCACCCAACCGGTCGACACGGCGTCGGCCGATGAATTCCACGATATTACCTGCAGGATCCTCAAAATAAAAGGCGTCTGCATCGAATCCGCGGTAATAAATCTCGTCCTCCCCTGATTCACGGTTCAGCGTTACACGCTCTTCCGCCCAAGACTTAGCAAGGGAAAACTGATTGCCCGGAATATTGATGGCATAATGATAAAACGCCTGGCGGTCCGATTCCCGGAATTCAAGTTCGGATTCGCCGACTGCAAGCGTAAAGCCGGTTTCATCTTTTTCTGTCACCCGGAAACCAAGGTGGTACTCGTAAAACCCTCTCATTTCCTTTAACTTATTCGTATAGAGCGTCACTTTTTTGAACATTCGGCTCACCTCTGCTTTCAGCATACCGGAAGTCCGGCATTTTTTCTTCCAAAAAGGCAAAAGAAAAACCTCCCATAAAAGGAGGTTTTACAAAGTCAGTTCAAGCCGGACCATGTCCCGGCACTGAATGCCATTTTCAATAATCGGTTCCGGATAGTTTCGGACAAAAAAGTCCCGGTCAATCGACTTCATCCGGAAGCCGCATTTCTGGTACAGCGCCAGTTGATCCAGACTTGAATTTCCGGTGCCGATTTCCACAATTGAAAAACCGCATTGGCCGGCTATTGTCACTGCATGTGAAATCAGCGCTTTTGCAACACCTTTACCGCGTGCCGGTTCTGCAACTGCAATGTTTTTGATTTCGACGGTTTCATCCGTAAGCGGCAGGAGAACACAGACTCCTGCCACGCAGCTGTTTTTTTCGGCGATAAACACGTCGCCTTCAGCGGCATACGAACGGATCATCTCTTCTGAAGGGTCCGCCTCTAAGAGAAGAGACAGCGGCAGTTTCTCCACAGGCTTCAACTCTCTGATGATCATTTTTTATCTTCCCGGAATCCCTCTTCCTTCAAATAGCGTTTCGCATCGTCAAACGTTCCGAAACTCTCTTCCAGATTACGCCCTGCATAGACATTCCAGAATGGATCTTCGTTCACAAGGGTTACTTTCACGCCATCCCGGCTCGTCCATTCATTGTCATACAATTCAATTTCGGTCGATAAATAGTTGATCGAATCCCGGATGATCGCCTTCAATTCTTCAGGGGAAAATTCCCGGATATTGACATAGCCGCGGCTGTCCGCTTCATATTCCGGCAAGTCGCCTGTATATACGTAACCATTGCCGTTCGGATGCAAATGATAAACGACAGTCGTCTTTTCATACAGGCTGTCCTCGTAATGGTAATTCACTCGCTTCATGGATACGTCCCGTTTTGTCAGTTCCGGGAATGATTCGATAATCTGTTGTTTTTCTTCAAATGTCAGCATGCTAAAATCCTCCGTTTCATTTACTCTCGTTAGTATAGCATGCAGCCCTCGTCAGTCCTTCCGTTTTCTGCGGAACGGCCACCAGAGTCCATCCCCGAACGATATGGAGATAGCCGGTATGAGAAGCGGCAGTACGATGAGCCCATACAGCAGGAGACCGGTAACCACAATCGATGCAATCTGCACGAGACTCAGCACACCTGACGGGATCATGGCACCAAACGTTCCGGCCAGAATGACAGCGGCCGTAATGATAACTGTCCCCATCTTCGCCATGGATATGTGCAATGCTTGTCCCACTGCGGCTCCCCGGACCGCTTCTTCCCGGAACCGGTCCAGCAGAAAAATGGAATAGTCGACGCCGAGTGCTACGAGCATAACGAATCCGAAGAACGGAACTGCCCAGCTGATTCCGTCGTAACCGAATCCTTCAACAAAGATCAGTTCTGTAATAGATACAGACGTATAGTAAGTCAGCAATAGAGATCCGATCATGAACAGCGGCATGATAAGCGACCGGAACAGGATGGCCAGCACAACAAATAAACTGATCAGCATAATGGTAACCGTCCGTGTAAAGTCAGCAGATGAAATATCCCGCAGGTCACTGTTGATACTGGAAATCCCGCTGAATGCAAGTTCTGCATCTTCAAATGGTGTATTTGCCACACTGCGTTCCACAGCGGCTTTAATGTTTTCCGTGATATCGATCGCTTCCGGTGAATACGGATTTTCCGATAGAATCACTTCGAACATCAGGCCCGTCTCTTCTCCGAAGTAATACCGGTCTAGCACTGGCACAAAATCTTCTCCTTCCAATGCATCTTCCGGTATATACAGACCGGTATCCCGCGCGCTTTCACTATCGCTGATCGCCTGAAGCAAATCAGCCGCTTCTGTCAGGCCGGCTGCAATTTCCGTTAACCCGCTATTTGCAGAACCGACACCTTCAGCGATTTGAGTAAGACCGCCCGCCAGCTCTCCGCTGCCTGCAGCAGCTTCTTCAAGTCCCTGCTGCAGCTCAGTGAGACCGCCGCTGATTTGCGTCAGTGCACCGGCTGTCTGTTCGATATTGCTTGTGGCCTGCAGCCCCTGCGTCACTTGACCGAGCTGGGTGTTCAGCTGGCCAAGGGAAGCCGCCGCATTGTTCAGTCCGTCTGTATTGCCGGCCTGCTCACTGATAGCAGTCAGATTGTCCTGAATCTCTGTCAGGCCGCTCTGCACTTCTTCCAAGCCGCCAGCCGCTTCTGTAATGCCTTCGGAAACTAATCCGACTTGATCCGTCACATAAAAGTCTTCAATCGATTCACCTGTCGGCCGGGTGACTGTCCGGACAGACTCAACACCTTCCAGCTGCTCAATTTCTTCAGCTACTGTCTCGGCATAAGGAATAGTTTCAGCTGTGGCCAATGATTCTTCCGCATTAATAAGCACTTGCACAGGGAGCGAATCCCCTTGGCCGAATCCTTCTTCAATAGCACGCAATCCTTGTACCGATTCATACTCGGAACCGATTTCATCGACTGTATTGAACGACAGCTCATTGCCATATGTAAAAAGCAGCGGAACCGTTATGACGGCGACGACCAGCATCGATAGGAGCGGTCGGTTAACCGATAATTTGCTGAGCAACACCCATAATTTGCTGTCTTGATGCGCAGCGGATTTCTTTGATGGCCAGAATAACTTTTCTTTCAGCAAAGCCATCAGGAAAGGGACAATGGTATACAGCACAAGCATCAAGACGGCAATCCCGACTGCGACGGCAACTGCCGACTTGAAAATCGGGAATTCCGCAAACCCGATTGCAGTAAAACCGATGAATACAGCGAGTCCGCTGATCAACAGCGTCCGCCCTGCTGTCTTATATGTGTTTACAATTGCATCTTCCACCGAGTGACCTGCGGCCAATTCTTCCTTATACCGGCTGAGAAGCAAAATACAATAGTCGGTACCGATGCCGAATAAAATCGCCACCAGGAAGATCTGTGTATAGTTTGATACCGGGAAACCGAACCAGTCAACCAAAAATGCCACAATCGACTGACTCAGCAAATACGTAATCCCCACCGCAACCAATGGGACGAACGGCGTAATAATCGAACGGAACACCGCCAGAAGCAGTACGAAAATCAGTACGACCGTAATGATCTCGGTCCGTTCCAATCCTTCCTGCGCGCTTGCATTCACGTCACTGCTGATGATGGCCTGCCCTGTGATATAAGCAGTCAGATCACTCGGGATCAGCTGGCTGCGAATCTCATCCGCTATAGCATTCACTTCTTCGTTTGTCCCGTCTATTGTAACTGGAATCAGCACCGTCCGGCCGTCTTCTGACACCAGCTGTTCTTCCAGGTCAGCGCTCTCAACCGGATTCAGTACGGATGTGATCGGTTCTTCCAGTCCTTCAATATCATTCACCAATGTTTCAATCATGCTTCGCGTTTCCTCATCCAACTCCCCGTCAAGGGCAAGGACAAGTGAAATGGTTTGATCGGCCGCTCCTGCTTCTTCAAGAATATCAGCAGCCCGCTGAGAAGCGGCTTCATCCGATAACTGGAATGTTCCCGCTTCTTCCGCCTGTTGTGTTAAATTCGGCGCCAGCACAAACAGAACGGCTGTCAGGATAATAAGTGCAGCCGCTATGAGCCACTTGAATTTCAATATACTATGCATCATTCTGCTCCTTCTGTTTTTATAATCGTTTTTAATTTCCGGAAAATCTGCAGAAATTGTTCAATCTCCTCATCCTCTACATGGCGGATGAAGAGCTGCTGCACATATTCATGCGTCATTTCCTCTGCCTGTCCGACAAGCTGCTGCCCTTCCGGCGTCAGTTCAAACAGCCTGGAGCGCCGGTCCGGTGTTTCAACAATCCGGATCAGCCCTTTCTGGAGCAATTTTTTCGTCCTGCCTGAAATCGCACTTTTATGTACGGCCTGCAGGGCGGCCAGCCGACCTGACGTGAGCCGCCCTTCTCTTTGGAGTAATTTAAGAAGCTGCAGCTGTTCCGGTGAATACTCCTGCCAGAAGTGCGGATCCATGCTTTTCAAAACCTGTTCGGTTCCATAAATCATTACTTCTTCGAAAAGATTCACCGCTTCTTTGACTCGCGGATCCATAAACAGTTCACCCCCTAAACTAATATTTTTAGTTTAGGGGGTGAACTGTTTAACTGTCAACTGTCAGCCGCTGAACGCAAAAAACCTGTGAACATATGTTCACAGGCTGTCATATGCATTCTTTTACGGCTCTCCGTCCACATCCCGTGCAGCTGTTTCAGAAATTTCCTGCCGCTGGGCATAGAGGTTCCGGACGATATCCTTAATCACTGCATATACGGGTACTGCTACGATGATTCCGAAAAAACCGAAGAGGCTTCCTGCAGCAAGAATGATCGCAATGACAGTGAGCGGATGGACATTGAGCGCATTTCCCATGACATTTGGTGTGATAAGGGCGCCTTCAATCTGCTGGGCGACAAACATGATGATCGCGACATACAACGCCATGATCGGCTCTTGCAGAAACGCGATGCCCATTGCAGGCGCTGCCGCCAGATACGGCCCGAGGAATGGGATGAGATTCAGCAGCATGCCGAGCAACGCAAGAATCAGGGCAAAGTCAAGACCGATAATCCAATAACCGATCAATAGCAGGATACCAACAAGAAAACTGACAAGAATCTGTCCTTGGATATATGCTTTCAATGTTCGATCAATATCATGCAATGTCTTCCGAATCCAGACCCGGCGCTCCCCTGTAAAGAATTTTGCGACGAATGGAGCAAACTTCTCATGATCTTTCAGCATGTAAATCAAAAAAAACGGGGCGAGTATGATATAGAAGATCCCTTGTGCGAGATTAACGGTGAAACTCCAGAGCCAATTGCCGATGTTTCCGGTCCAGGAGCCGATATTATCCGTAAAATTGGATAAGTATTGTTCGGTATTCCCTGGAAGCCGGTTCCGCTGATTCAGCAGATAGTCAATATAGCCCTGTATCTGATTGGTAATCCGCGGTGCCGCTTCTGTCAGCCGGGTCACCTGTTCAGTGATAGCCGGTCCGATCAGCGTAATGAAAATCGCAATAGCTATGAGTATGGTGACAATCACCGTAGCGATCGAAGCCCATCTCGGAAACCGAAAGCGGCTTTCCACAAAGCGCTGAAGCGGATAGGTCAGATAAAATAATACCCCTCCAAGAACTATAGGAATAATAATGGCACTGATAATGGTAATAATCGGACTGAAAATCATTTCCACCTGAGTGGCTAAAAAGATAATCAGAAGTGCGAGCGCTATGCCGACCCCCGCCTGGAACCACAATCTGCTGGTCATAAGCTTCATTTCCTTTCCATGAAAACTTCCTGATATATTTTTGTCACATACCTGTATTATCTTTTGTTTCCCCTGTCATCGGCTGTTTTAACCATGAACTTCTGTCATTTGAAAGAAAAAGGACCGGCTAGGTCAGCGGTCCTCCTCCATTTATTATTTATCAAAAAAATCGGCTGTGAAAAACGGCTGGGCTTCTTTATTGAATGACACGCCAACGCCCAGGTAGCGGAACGCCGGTTTCAGGATATTTTCCCGGTGTCCGGCAGAATTCATCAGGCCTTCATGGGCAAAGATGCTGCTGTACTGCCCGTAAGCTAAATTTTCGCCTGCTAAGTAAAACTCAACACCACCTGCCTGCATGCGTTCAAACGGTGATAATCCCGCCAGATTCGTATGACTGAAATAGCTGTTTTCCGCCATTTCCACACTGTGTTTCCGGCCTACCGCCCGTGTGTCTTCATCCCATGCCAGCAACGGGAGCCCCCGCTGAATACGGGCTGAATTCGTCAATTCAAACAGCAGCATCTCATAGCCTTCTTTCAGCTGTTCGTCCGGCATTGCATAGATGGCAGGCCGCTGATTTTCCAAATCGTCGGAGATGACCTGGACAGCCGTTACCGTATTCTTCTCATGCAAATCATAAAATATCGTAATGTAGGCATCTTCTGTACGGAACACATCATACTGATCTTTTGAATCGAATAAGTATTGGATATTGCCTTTTTGCAAATACTCAAGCGGCGCGCCAAGCAGGCCGCGAACCTCTTCCCGGGTCGAGTTCATTGTAATGCCTTTTGCGGACACGAACATATCCTGGTTTGTGAACATGCCATTAACCCGTGCATTCTCATCATATGATAACAGCATGAAATTCTGATAATCCTGGTGATAACTATGCCAGCGTGTTCCATACTCGTTTTGCATAAGGCGCAGCGGTAAGCCGACTTCGGCCTGCGCTTCCTCTTTTGTCATACCAAGCGTCACATTGCCAATTGCAAATACAGCTTCTGTCGGATCCAGGTCATGAGGAGCGGCAGGCGCAGGCAGCACCGCTGACTGCTCAGTCACCCGGCGGGTCAATTCTTTAGCTCCTTCTGCCGCTTCCTGAAGCGGAGCGAGAAATTCAAACGCCGTCAGCTGCTTGGCCTCATCTTCCCACAGCGGTTTTGACAGCATGGCTGCCGTAAGCAGCAGCACAGCCAGAAACAGCTTCTTCATGCACACACCTTCTCTCTTCTGGTTTCCTTCCACTTTAATCAAACATTACCGGTGACAGCTTCCGCTTCCCTGACAAGCCGCTGAATAATCGCCTCAGCAGAAGCTTCAGACTTAAGCGCACGGACCGACTGGCCAGCCCATAACGACATCATGCCAGCATGCCCCTCTTTAGCTGCAGCAGCCCGCAGCTCTTTTGTTAACGTGTTCTGAGAGGGGAATGGAAGCGGAGCTACTCCTGTGCTTTCAAATTCTTCAATGAACCGGTTGCGGATGCCACGGGCGGGCCGTCCTGAAAAACTCGTTGTGACCGCTGTACTTTCTTCCGTGGCAGCAAAAATAGCGTTTTTATGAGCCGGATGGGTACCGGCTTCTGTGGCTGTCAGAAACAAAGTTCCAGCCTGCACGCCGGATGCACCCAATATAAGGGATGCGGCCAACCCCCGGCCATCCACAATACCTCCCGCTGCAATCACCGGAATACGAAGCGCATCCGCTGTCTGTGGCACCAGCGACATAAGGCCGATCTGAGCACCATTTGGATGTTCGGCAAGCGAGAATGTTCCTCTGTGCCCGCCTGCCTCTGTGCCTTGAGCCACAACCGCATCCGCCCCCGCACTCTCAGCTGCCAATGCTTCCTCCACCGTCGTCACCATTACAATTACCTTTATTCCCTGCCGTTTTGCCTGCTCCATCCAGTCATCTTCCAACAGGCCGAACGCTGTACTGATCACAGGAATATTTAAATCCAGGCAAGCATTGAATTGGGCAAACCGGCGGTCAGGAGATGAATAGGAAGCTGCCGGTTCCCCCAGTCCCAATGCTGTTCTAAATGGCTTCAGCACTTCCTGAACTTCTTCCGTCCGACTGAAATCATCAGCCGGATGCGAAGCGAAAAAATTTACAGAAAAAGGTTTATTCGTCAATCCGCGGATTCGGTCCACGGCTTTGTGGATGGCATCCGGCTCCATGTAAGCCGCTCCAAGTGTCCCAAGCCCGCCTGCTCTGCTGACAGCAGCCACCAGTTCAGGGGTCGTCGATCCGCCGGCCATGCCAGCCTGGATAATCGGATAATTAATATCCAGTAATGCACAAAGGTCAGTTTTCAGTGTAATCACTTATCCTTCACTCCTTTTGAGCTGGAACTTTCTCTCTGGTCTGCCGTTCTTTATTAATGAATGCAGCACTGCTTTCAACTGCCGGGTCAGTAAAAATGCTGCACGGATTTTATGAGAAAAGGCGGAATCACTTATGAAAGAACTGGCTGTGCTGATTGCAGCAATCTTCGTTGCTTATTTGCTGGCTGCTGCTTTACCCGCAATCACCGACTTATCCCCTGAGCACATGCAGGTCGAAAGACGGCTGGATGCCTTTGTTCAAATTGAGAAAATTGAACTGCCGGAACATATGCTGGATACTGCCAGCACCTCCGAACCACCTTGTGACTGATTTACCCACCTGCCGCTTTACCGACCAGAAAGCAGGTGGGTCTCCAAGGCAGCGCCATGCTGATATACAATTACATATCTATTACCCGTTCTGTCGCCCGGTCAGTCCTTTATTTCCTGCGATTCAGCAGTTAATGCAGCGCTGCCGGCTCTTTCTTCTTCTCCCGGACAGCTGAGTAGGAGCCTTCAAAGCGCTCCAGCTCCTGATTTTCCAGCCAGTACGTCACCGGAAACAGCTTGTCGAGAAAATACCGATCGTGTGAGACAGCCAGGATCGTGCCGGGGAATTCAGCCAGTGCCTCTTCCATCACTTCTTTCGCTTCCAGATCCAAATGATTCGTCGGCTCATCCAAAATGAGCAGATTATGATTCCGGTGCATTAACTGTGCAAGCCGGAGTCGCATTCGTTCTCCCCCGCTCAGGGACTGTACAGGCTGGAACACCATGTTTCCGAAGAATAGAAATTTTGCCAGGAGATGACGGGCATCGTATTCTGCCACCGGCACGGCATCGCGGAATTCCTCAATGACCGACCGGCTGTCAGCCATCTCCAGTGTATGCTGCGACAGATAGCCTACTGACAAACCGCTTCCGATACGCACTTCCCCAGCATCTGCTTTCTCTGCTCCAATCAGCAGTCCAAGCAAAGTCGATTTCCCTGTCCCATTCGGACCGACAATGGCCGCACGTTCCCCACAGCGGATATGCATGGAGACATCATAAAACAACACCCGGTCTCCAAACGCTTTCCAGACATCGTGAAGCTGAAGAACATCTGTACCGCTCCGGTCCTGTACATCAAACTCCAGCGCCATCTGTTTTTTCGTTATCATTGGCCGGTCCAGCACCTCAATTCGGGCAAGTGCTTTTTCCATACTCTTTGCACGGCGGTAAAGCGCCGCATTAGGCGGATTTGACCGATTTGCCCAGTCCCGCAGCCGTTTAATGGATTCTTTCATCTTTTTGATCTTTTTCTGCTGATCCTGATACTGCCGAAATTCATTGAGCAGCCGGGCCTCCCGCTCCTTTACAAAAGCGGAATAGTTTCCCTTGTATACAATGAGATCCCCTTGATCAAGTTCCCATATGAATTGCGCAGTTTCATCCAGAAAATAGCGATCGTGGGAAACGATCAGCACTGCGCCGCTGTGATGGCTGATAAAGCTGGCAAGCCATTCAATGGACATGAGATCGAGATGGTTGGTCGGCTCATCGAGCAATAATAAATCAGGCGCCTGCAGCAATAGTTTCGCCAGCCCGACTTTTGTCCGTTCACCGCCGCTGAGCATTCCCCACTCTTTTTGTTTCAATTCATGGATTTTCAAGCCATTCAGCACTTGATCAATTCGCATGTCAATCTCATAACCGCCGTTTTGCATGAATTCTTCCTGAAGGGTGCCGTATTTGATTAAGAGACGCTCAGCTTCTGCAGCGTCTGAGGCGGCCATTCGCTTTTCCATTTCTTCCAGCCTTAATTGAAGAGCGGTAAGTTTTGAAAACACTTCCCGAAGAATCTCTTCTATACATTTATGGTCCGGAGCATCCGGGGACTGTTTTAATAAGCCGACGGTGCTCCCTTTCTTCCAAGTGACGGTTCCTTCAGCCGGTTTCAGTTTACCGGCCAATACATTCAGCAGCGTGGTTTTTCCCTCTCCATTTCTGCCGACCAATCCGATCCGCTGGCCTTCCCCGATCTCACCTCTAAGGCCATTGAAAAGTTTCTGTGCAGCCAAGTGACAAGTAATTTGCTGGAATTGTGTGACGACCATTTTTCTCTTCCTCCCGTTTTGAAGAGACTACGCCCACGAAAAAAAGGCATGCGCAGACCGCATGCCTTTTACTGTAAAACTCTTTGCAGGCAAGATGTCTCTCACTGGATTTGTTCACATATTGAAATTGAGTAAAAAAGGACAGACCGGTCCCGTTGCTCCATTTCAGTGAACGTAACGGCATGCAGAACATACAGAAATTCCTGGCTTTCTGACATGCGCGTTCCAGTGTGATTCATCTTCCCCACCTCCGATCTATCATTTCATATTATCATAGCCCGTTTTTCAGCATCCGTCAACGAATTCTGACAATTCAACCGGACTGACTTGCCTTCAGCATAGAAAAACAAGAAAACGGGTATAGCAGTACAGAACTTCACATGAACTGGAGGATTAACTGATGAATATATATGCTTTGCTGCTGACTGTCCTTCTGTTGCTCACCGGCTGTACTGCCGGTGAAAATGCGATCGTAGAAGAAGAGACGGAAGCCGAACAAGTGAATACCGATTTAACAGGTCTTCCCGAATACGCAGCATTGGCTGAAGAAATTGATCTTGAAGCTTTTGCAGCTGAAATCGAAAAGGATGATAAAGAAGACCGGATCATTTTCTTCTCCTCAGGAAGTGGTGAGCAGCTGTACAAAAGTACGTATACAAAGGAAGAAGGACGGCTTCAAATCACTTCACTGACTGATGAACAAATAGTTTTTGACGAAGTGCTCAGTCCATGAAATGTTTCTCGCCGCCAAATTCAGCCAAAGCTCTTTTTTCAATTGACGTCGCAACCGCTTCTTTTCCGGCAATATACTGCTCGATACTCCACGGGAAGGCCGCCGCCAGCTGGAGTTTCAGATTGCCATAGACTTCGGCTTCCGCCGGATGCTTCCGTAAATAATCGCGAAAAGCGAGATGGCGGCGGATTTCAGGGCTTCCTGCTTCATAGATATGCACGTGATGTGTACGTGCATCTCCCCCTTTTTGCAAATAGCGTCTCCCGGGAATGCCATTTTCCCCTTTCACCTCATAACCGAGCGATTCAAACTGCCGATTCAGCTTATCTATCTCGTGGATATCTTTTACTGTGGGCATAAGATCGATAACCGGTTTAGCCGCCAGCCCTTCGACTGCTGTGCTGCCAATATGGTGAACTGCCAGACACTGATCGCCCAGCACGACCCTTAATGCTTCCGCTTCTTCGCTGAATCGGCTTTTCCACCGCGGATCATATGGCAGAACTTCCACTTTACGCAAATTATCCCTCCTTAACTGAACGCTATGACTGCTCTTTCATTACCAGCCGATGCGTCACTTCCGGTTTTGCCGCTTCCCGTGTAAATCCATTTGCAAAGTAAAATCCGTCCGCACTCTCAGAATCTGTCCGCAGCACGAGCACATCAAACGATGACCGGGCGTGTTTGACGATGGCATTCAACAACTGACTGCCTATGCCTTGACGCCGGGCATTTTCCGATACGTAAAACCTTCTCAGTCTGCCTGTCCGGTCGTCGTCCGAAAACCGATCCCGGTTCAGTCCTCCTACTGCAATCAGTTGCCCTTCTTCATTCCAGACACCATACAGGACTTCTCCGGATGCTTTGAATGTATTTTTCCCGGACTCATACTCATCCACAAGTCTCCTTAAAAAGCGATACCCCTCTGCTTCGCTTTCTCCAACCAGTTTTTCCACCGTTGCCATATCCAGCTGGTCAATCCGCTTCAATTCTGTCATCATACATCCCTCCTTATTTCTAGTTTACGCCTTTTATGAAATAAAGCGAAAAAACAAAAGAAATCCGCTCAGATTGCCGCGAACTTCTTTACTGGAATTGTATTGAGTTGATTTAAAGAACGAAACAATTACAAACCGCTCCAGCCGCTCAAGGTGATGAGTAACTGCAGTTGCACCTGAAAGAAAGAGTGGAAAGCGTCCGCTTGAAGCGATTTCTCTTTGTCCAATACAGACTTTGGCGAAGAGCCACTTACTATAATTACTTATATTTTTGTACAATCGGTTTCAGCCGGTACCCAAAGATTCCAGCCATTACTGTCAGTAACAGATCCTTTGGCAACGGAGCTGCCATCCAAGTCCATGCCATTTTATATGAAAAAGCTTCCGGTGCCGCAAACCACAATTTATAGGCGGCGTACATCCAATTCGTTCCGAAACCATAATTGATCACCAAGCCAACAAGCGCTGCTGCGATAAATCCTTTCCTGGAAGGAAATCGCTCTGCAATTTTCCCGACGGCATAAGCCAATAGAATAAACGACAAAATGAAACCAAACGTTGGACTGATCAACGTATCGAGTCCGCCGGAGAATTGTGCAAATACACGGAGTCCAGCCAGTCCAATGAATGCATATACCGCCATGGCCAGCGCACCGACCCGGCTGCCCAGCAACAATCCCGCCAAAATGGCAAAAAAGGTCTGGAGCGTGATCGGCACACCGCCAACAACAAGAAATGAAGTGATATTGGCTCCGATCATCATTAACGCAGAAAACATTCCAATATGTACGAGCGTCAACGTTCTTGAATAATTTTCAGTTCTGACAGTTGTCGTCATGATTCTCCTCCTGCATGTTCGGTTAAATGCTACTGCATTCAGAATAGCCGACCCCCAAAAATGTGTCAATACTACACAGCGTATTAGTTAACACAAAAGAACAGAAAAAAATGAATTACAGAAAAACATGGAACCTGCGTTCTTTCTGTTCGTATTACTTTGGAGAAGCAGTCACTTGCTTCCGGTTTCCTGTTAGACTTAAGATATCATATCAATCAGACGGCGATAGGCGCAGCAGGCTGTCAGATCTGCAGAATGGCGAAGCGGCAGACTGCCGGCTGAAGAAAGGATGAATCGCATGAGACACAAATTGGGGCTTGCACTGATCATCATGACTCTTTTACTTGCCGGATGCGGCGCGGCATCGTTTATCGAGGATCAATATGCACTTGTTGATATTGTGACCGACGCCCAAGGTGAAGAATCCCGGGTTTACAGAGCCCCGGACAGCACAATTGCAGCTGTAGTGGCAGAAATCGATTCCCAGCTGCCGGCTGAGCAAATCAGTGAAGAAATCGACGGAAAAGTCGTCATGATTTACGAGGACCGCATCATTCAAGTCATGGAAGATGTATCCGGCACCGGTGATACATTAATCGAAGTATCCACTGAGGAATTCGTCGAAAACAATTACGGAACGAATTTCTTTCTGATTTATGGACTGGCCAGCCTTGCGGATGATTTCTTCGATATCAAGAAAAAGAAACAGGGCAGTTACCTGTACAGCGGATATATTAATAATGGCCGCTATATCAAAAACGCCGGCGGCACCGGTTCAATCCGTTTCGGCTCACCAGGCACAGACGGCATACGGGGCGGCGGCCCGGGTACAGGAAAGTAAATCGGCAAACCAACCGACCTACCGAGGAGGAAAAGCATGTTACAAGATATGTTAAACGAAGCATTCGGGGTTCCGGAACTGATCAATTCCGTCATTTATTTCACTGTGAGTTTTTTGCTCATGGTCATCTATATCTGGCTGTTTGAAAAGTTTTTTACAAAAGTGGACGATCAGGCAGAAGTTGCAAAAGGCAACCAGGCAGTGGCAAAAGTACTGACAGCGAAACGTATCAGTCTTGTGATCATCATGGCTGCCGCACTTTATGAGAATACCAATCCACTGGGTGTTGCCATATGGGCAACCATCGGCTTTATTATTCAAGTGGCCGTCTATAAATTCGTTGAATTGAAAACAGCTTATGACATGGAAGAACAGCTGGCGAAAGGAAATATCGCGGCCGCTCAATACTTGGGCGGATGGAGTATCGCGACTTCTGTATTGGTTGCATTTGCCGTCATTATTTCCTGATCTGACCAGGCCGCAGCAAATGAGGTGAAAATATGGCGATCACCAAAGAACAGCGCAAAAAAGTCAATAGCATCTATTTGTCATCCGGATTGGTCAGCATATGCGGGATTGTGTATCAGGTCTTATATGGCGCAGTAGGCAGTTATTTATTCGGCGATGGCGTTCTTTTTTACAGCATTACGATCGGCTTGTTTCTGATGGGCATGGGCATCGGGGCCATTTCGAGTGAACGGGTTCATAATGGATTGACGGACAGATTCATCCAGATTGAATATGCAATCGCCGTTATCGGCGGATTGTCGACATTGGGTGCCTTTTATACACTTGCCCATTACGGAACAGAAACGTCTCAGCTCTATATGTACCTGGTGATCACGCTAACCGGCGCATTAACAGGACTGGAACTGCCGATCCTGATCCGGAAAGCGGAAGCGATCGGTGAAGAATCCCGGAAAAGTGTGGCGCGCGTCCTGCTGACGGATTATGGTTTCAGCCTCATCGGGGCTGTCGGCTTTGCACTTGTGCTGCGGCCGTGGCTCGGACTCATCCAGACCGCTTTTTTCATTGCCATCATCAATATTTCCATCGCCATCTGGATTTCATTTCGCTTCCGGGATGAAATCAAGGCACCGGCTGTCTATCAGCTCATCGGCATTCTGCTGGCACTTGGTTTAATGACAGGTTTTCTCTACGGGGAAAAGTGGTCGAACGGATTCGAGGAACGTCTCTACGCGGATCCGATCGTCTATTCAGCTGACACGAATTATCAGCGCATCGTCATGACAAAAGAGCCCGGTGATATCCGTCTGTACCTGGATGGCCAATTGCAGTTTGCAGAATCGGATGAACACCGCTATCATGAAGCACTCGTGCATGTTCCGATGAGCCTGGCGGAACAGCGGTCGAACATCCTGCTGCTTGGCGGTGGAGACGGGATTGCCGTCCGGGAACTTCTGAAATATCCCGAGATCCAAACGATTGATGTCGTGGACCTCGATCCGGAAATGACCCGGCTGGCGACGGAACATGCGGAACTTCTCCGTATCAATCAAGGATCCTTGCTGCATGATAAAGTAACCGTCCATAACGCAGATGCCTACCAATTTCTATTGCAAAACCAGAACTGGTATGATGTCATCATCGCAGATCTCCCTGACCCGAATAACGAGGCACTGAATAAATTGTATACAGACGGATTTTACAAACTGATCCGCAATCACTTGAATCCTGGCGGTTTTGTTTCCATTCAGTCAACAAGTCCTCTTTTTGCAACAAAAGCGTATTGGACTATTTCCAAAACCGTTGAAGCTTCGGATATGACGGTTGAGAACTACCATGTGGACGTGCCCAGTTTTGGAAACTGGGGGTTCACCCTCGCCTCAAGGGAAGACTTTACAATGGAACAGATTTCACAGCTCGAATTGCAGGTGGAAACCGATTACCTGAAAGAGGAAATCATTCCAAGCTTATTTCATTTCGGAAAAGATGAAGATGAGGACATTCAGGATAACGGCCAGACCTTCGTGCTGGAAGCAAACACAATGAACCGGCCGATTTTGCTTAAACTCTATAGTGATGCCTGGCAGTACTATTGATAAGAGGGCAGGATTCCGGAAAAAGCAGAACAGGAAAACAAAACCAGGCACCCGTCAACTGACGGGTGCCTGGTTCATGTCTTATACTCTATTAACAATTACTGCTTAGTTAAGAATTTTAACAGTTACGTTCTGGCGTCCCCAAGCGAGCGCATCGCTGCGGTTAGGAATGAAAACATCGATTCTGTTTCCTTTGATCGCGCCGCCGATATCACCGGCAATAGCAGTGCCGTATCCTTCAACCCAGACCTTTGAACCGAGCGGGATGACTCTAGGATCTACTGCGATTACTTTTTGGTTCGGATTAGAGCGCAAGTCAATTCCTGTGTATGTGATTCCGGAACATCCAGTACAGAAAGCAGTGTATGCTGTCGCTTCCACTGTAAGTTCTCTTACAACATCAGATGAAGACTCTTTAGCTGGTGCCGGCGCTGGGGCCGCTTCTACTTTTTGCGGTGCAGATGATGAAACACCTTTTACTGCAGTACCGCCTGATACTGTCAGTTTATCACCCGGATAAATCCAGTGGCTTGTCAGGCCGTTCCAGCTCATCAGATTATCAAGAGAGATTCCATGTTTCGATGCAATCCGGTACAATGTATCACCGGAAACGACTGTGTATGTGGAAGCAGATGATTGCTCCTTTGCCGCCGGCTGTGATGCCTTTTCTGTTCCAGTAGGTTCTACAACGAGCTTCTGGTTTGGATAGATCAGGTTTGAGGAAAGATCGTTCCAATCCTTCAGCTGGCTCACTGTTACATCATTTGCTTGGGAAATTCCCCAAAGTGTATTTCCCCATTCGACTGTAACAGTGTTGGCTGCAGAAGCCTGACTCGCAACTCCGACACTCAAAGCGGCAGCAGCAGTTAAGGCAATCAATTGCTTTTTCATAAAATAAATTCCTCCTTCATGATTATGTACAGGTAACGTTCACTAAGGAGAATGATATCACCTGAACATTGCAGAACAATGACAGGACGTCGGATGGGAGTTAACAATTCCATTACGCGATTGCCTGTAATATTACGTACTGTAACAAAACCACTCCTTTCTGTAATATTTATTAGGTAAAATGACCTAATATGGCAATTAACTGCCTGAAAACTAAAAATCCCCCATGCCTATAGCAGGGGATTTACATAATCCATTTTATTATAAGCACCAATTCGACTAGCTGCAGAAAGGCAATTCACGAACAGACTTGCCTCTTTTTATAGTTCTGCTGTCCATGGAATGAAGTCAAGAGTAATTTTTTCGTAACAATGCATTTTGTTCTGCGTGCACCGCTTACTTGAAGACGTTTGTACTATGGAGCGGCTGAACACGTGATTTCGGATCAAGGTAAGTTTTTGCATTATTGACAGCAATCGGCGCTTCTCCCAGCCCGACAGCGATCAGCTTTACTTTCCCTTCATAAGTGCAGATATCACCTGCTGCATAGATGCCTTCAATATTTGTTTCCATTTGTGTATTGACCAGAATTGAATTTTTCTCCATCTCAAGTCCCCATTCTTTGATAGGGCCGAGCGATGTAACGTTGCCATAATTTACAACAACATGATCCGCTTCGATCCGTTCTTCGTTTCCTTCTTTATCGATCAGTACAATTGCTTCCACTTGTCCGTCAGTTCCGATCAGTTCCTTTACACCGAATGGCACTTTCATTTCCACCTTGGATTCCCGCATCTGCTGAACATTCGCTTCGTGTGCAGTGAACTTTTCGCGGCGGTGACTGAGCGTTACGTGAGCCGCGACTCCTTCAAGCATCATTGCCCAGTCGACCGCAGAATCCCCTCCACCAAGCACTACCACTTTCTTGTCATGGAAAATACTCAAATCCTTTACCCCGTAATGGAGTGAAGTCCCTTCAAACTGCTTGGCATCTTCAACCTGCAGCTTCCGGGGTTGAAAAGAACCTACTCCTCCTGTAATCAAAATGGATCGGGAATAATGGACGCCTTTGTTGGTGGTCAATGTAAAATGATCGCCTGTCCGCTCAACTCCGGATACGGTCTCTTCCAGTCCAACTTCAGGTTTACTGTACTGAGCCTGACTGACCAGGTTATCTACGAGATCTTTTGCCAGGATTTTCGGAAAGCCGCCGACGTCATATATATATTTATCCGGATACAACTCAACCAGCTGGCCCCCAAGCTGCGGAAGACTATCGATAATTTTCACTGACATTTTCCGCATCCCGCCATAGAAAGAGGCGAACAGGCCGGTCGGGCCGCCGCCGATAATTGTAATATCAAATATTTCCTGCTCTTCCACCATCAACACTCCCTGTATTCTATACTCTGTCTTATCCTACCACAAAATGAATAATACACTCTATAATTTAACCGGTTGCGGGAAACACAAAAAAGCGGCGGCGCCCCATGTCTCATAAGGCACCGCCGCTTGGACAGATCTACAGGATTTTACTCAGAAACGCCTGCGTCCGCTCTTCCTGCGGCCGTTCGAATAATTCGGCCGGCACATTTTCCTCTACGATATAGCCGCCGTCCATGAAAATGACGCGATCGCCCATTTCCCTGGCAAATCCCATTTCATGGGTGACAACTACCATCGTCATCCCTTCTATCGCCAGCTGCTTCATGACTTCAAGCACATCTCCGACCATTTCCGGATCAAGCGCTGATGTCGGTTCATCAAACAGCATGATTTTCGGGTCCATGGCAAGCGCCCGCGCAATAGCGACCCGCTGCTTCTGCCCGCCCGACAATTCTGCGGGATATGCTTTTGCTTTCTCCGAAAGACCAACTTTATCCAGCAGTTCCATCGCTTTTTGTTCTGTCGCTTTTTTATCCTTTTTCTTCAGCTTCATAGGAGCCAATGTTACATTCTCCAGGACAGTCTTATGGGGAAACAGATTGAACTGCTGGAACACCATGCCGACTTCCTGCCGGATTTTATTGATATCCAGTTTTGGATCTGTGATATCTTTCCCTTCAATGTAAACATGTCCGCCCGTGATGCTCTCCAGCCGGTTCAGACAGCGAAGGAATGTACTTTTGCCGGAACCCGAAGGGCCGATGACACATACTACTTCCTGCGGCTCAATGACAGCATTAATGTCCTTCAGCACTTCTAAATCACCAAACGACTTTTTGAGGTTTTCCACTCGAATCATTGTCATCTCATCTCAAACTTCCTTTCAGCAAAATCCGCGAGGAGTGACAGCAGGTAAATCACGATAAAGTACATGACACCGACAACAAACCAAATACTGAAATAGTCAAACGTTGCATTAGCCGCAATCCGGCCCTGCTGTGTCAATTCGGCAATTCCGATGACAGACAGAAGTGACGTATCCTTCAGTGAAATGATCGCCTGGTTTGTAAATGCGGGCAGCATCCGCCGGAATGCCTGCGGCAAAATGATATACCGCATGTTTTGAGTGGCATTCAGACCAAGCGATCTCGCCGCCTCTGTCTGCCCCTTGTCGATCGACTGAATTCCCGCTCGAATGATCTCCGCATAATAAGCACCCGCGTTAATTGCGACAGTTAAAATACCGGCCGATACTCTGCCGAATGATATAAACTCCAGCATATTCAGTCCGAAGTAAATAAAGAATAACTGGACGATGAATGGCGTGCCGCGGATGGCATCCACATAAATCTTCGCAATCCAGTTCAGAATTTTGGAAGGCGCCAGCCGCAAAAGTGCGACGAGAAGCCCAAGAGCAAATCCGATGACAATGGCAATGAAAAATATGTAAAGCGTGAATTGCAGCCCTTCCCATAAATACGGCAGGGCATTCATAATATTCTCCATGGCAGACCATCCTTTCTACAAAAATACAGCGCGCTTTCGCGCGCTGCCTGTGACCTTACTCTTCTAAATATGTGTTGAGGATTTCATCATACTCGCCGCTCTCACGGAGTTCGGCAAGGCCTGCGTTGATCTGTTCAAGAAGCTCCTGGTTTTCACCCTTTAACACGGCGATTCCGTACTGGTCCCCGTTCAGGCGCTCTCCGACTGTTTTCAGCGGGAGATCACTTTCAGAAATTGCATAAGCAATAACCGGATAATCTTCAATCAGTACATCTGCATTGCCGTTAGCCACTTCCTGGAACATGGATGGGCTGTCTTCGAATTGCACGACATCAAATCCATACTCATCTGCGTTATCACGGGCAAACTGCGCACCCGTCGTTCCATTTTTAACCGCTACAGTTGCGCCTTCCAAGTCTTCAAGAGAAGTAATCTCTTCGTTATCCTCGTTTACAACCAGCGTTAAACCTGCATCGAAATACGGCTCGGAAAAGTCAACCACTTCTTTTCGTTCATCTGTAATACTCATTCCTGCGATCGCTACGTCAAGCTGACCTGCCTGCATGGCTGGAATGATACCTGCAAAATCCATCGGTTCCAGTTCAATTTCAAATCCTTGATTTTCTGCAATGGCATTAATGAGATCGATATCAATTCCCTTGTACTCGCCATCAACTTCATACTCGAACGGTGGATACGTCGTATCAATACCAACCCGGTACACTTCTGCCGCCTCTTCGCCTTCGCCTTCAACGACTGCAGCTTCTTCTTCGCCTTCGCCGCACGCAGCAAGCACAAGCAGGACGCTGACCAGCAAGGCCAATAAAGACCATTTCTTCATCATGCTTTATTCCCCCTTATTTAAATAGTTAGAACAATTATTAATATACCATACCTCCGGATCAGTGTTCTAGGTTTTCCCGCAGTCTAATCGCCGCCGTTTCCATTCATTCAGCATTTCTGATGGATTTTTCAAAAAATAGAAAAAAGACCACAGGCCTCTCTTTAGTGAAGAGATTGCCTGTGATCAAACGCTCCTCAGGATTCACCTTGCGGATTTCCATGACTGATACGTTCGGTCAGAACTTTTCTGTCAATGTACATATGGTAAAACCATTCGCCTATAGCAAGTACGACAGAGGCGACAAGTGCTGCCAGCAGAAGATCGACCTCCGGCTCCACCATAACGATTCCCAGCCACCAGATTAAGACAAATGCAAATAGAAGATCTGAAACTGTCGCAATCAGGTTTCGTCTTTTATGATCGGCTTTTGCGCCAGCGTGCCCGAAAATCATAAGATCTCCCACGATGTAAGCAAGCAGCGTCAATAATGCACTTAGCCAAAGCGTGGCATCCCACTCAACTTCAAAAAGCCAGGTCAGAACCACGGACAATACAATGGCCACCATTATAAACTTCAGCAGAAGAGCCTTCACATGAACCAATGCGTTTCCCTCCCTTCCTTTTCCTGTCATTCGCTTTATACCCTGTTTTGCTCCAATCAACCGCATTCAACCAGAAAAAATGGAAGCATTTCCTATACCTTGGTCGCCTTGTTTGATGAATCGTTCAGAAGTTCAAGTGCTTTTTCTTCCGCCGGAATACGAACGAGTAACAGAAGCAAGGCATTGGCGATTGTAAAAGTAACAGCTGTCCGCCAAGCGCCAAAAATCAGCGGCAGCGAAAAAATTTCCAATGCTACTACTATGTAATTGGGATGCGGCAGCCAGCGGTAAGGCCCTCGCTGCACACGATCAGCACCGGGTAACACCAAGATTTTTGTATTCCAGAACCGCCCCAGTGAGACAAGTGCCCAAACCCGCAAAATTTGCGCAATAATAAACAGCACAAGAAAAAATTGCCAGACCGGCAGCCGCTCGGTATCAAGCCACAGGACTTCCAAAAGCAAGGCGGCAAAAAACAGCACATGAAGCAGGACGATCCACTTGTAATGACTTGCCCCTGCTTCAATGGCTCCTTTTTCCTTCATCCATTTTTCGTTTGCCCGGGCATACAGTACTTCAAGCAGCCGCTGGGCAATGACAATCACAACTAATATGAAGAAGAATGTCATGCATCCATCGCTCCCCATTCCAGCCATACAAGTTCTGAACTGAAACCTGGTCCCAACGCAGTCAGCAGTCCTTCTGAATTGTGTTTGGGCTGCTGTTCCATAAACTCTTTCAAGACATATAACACAGTCGGCGAAGACATATTTCCGTACCGCGCCAGCACATTTCGGGATATATCCGTCTTTTCCGTGTCGATCTCCAGTGCATTTTCATACGCTGTCAGCACTTTCTTGCCGCCGGGATGAGCGATAAAGTGATTGATGTTGCCAGGCACTTTACCGATGGCAGTCAGAAATTCATCGACATTCGGCTTCAGCCAATTCTCGATAATACTTGGAATATCCCGTGAAAATACAACATGGAGTCCTTCATCCTTCACATCCCATCCCATGACTTCTTCGGAATCCGCCATCAGGGTCGATTGGGTCGCTTGTGTAAAAAAGCCTTCTCCCTCGATGTCAGCCTGTTCACCTGTAACAAGTGCACAAGCAGCTCCATCTGCAAACAGGGAAGTGCCGACCAGATTACTTTTTGACACATCGCTGCGCTGGAACGTGAGGCTGCAAAGTTCAATACATAAAACCAGCACTTTCGCTTCAGGGTAAGCCAGACAATAATCATGGGCCCGACTGATGCCTGCCGCTCCGCCTGCACAGCCCAGTCCCCATAGCGGAATCCGTTTTACATGAGAAGGGAATTTCAACTGATTCATGATACGCGCATCAATTGTTGGCGTGGACATACCGGAGCTCGAGACAAAGATAAAGGCATCAACATCATCTTGTGAAACCCCTGCATCCTGCAGACAGCGCTCGACAGCCCGGCTTCCCATTGCTAATGCCTCGTCTATATAGCGCTGGTTTTTCTCCTCGAGCCCCCGTTCCTTTTCAAACCATTCCAACGGTGCTGCAAAATAGCGGTTTTCAATTTCGCCGTTATCAAATACTTTCAGCAGCCGTTCGATATCAGAAAAATGTTCACCGAATAAATTCCGTACCACTTCCACTGTTCGCTGCTGATCTACTTTATACGGAGCGTTTTCTGTTGTGACATTACGGATAAATGGCATTTGACCTCTTCCTTTCCTGCTGTATGTTCGAGTACTTGTGCTACTGTTTTTCCCTTAATACCGATTTCTTACACCCAGGTGTAAAAAAAGCTGCTCCCGGCGGGAACAGCTTCATAAACAGAGCTATTTTATTTTCGTCGGCCGCGGTCATCATCCAAGTCAACGGTTCGGCCATCATCCATACGTCCTCTTCCGAGATCTTTTTCTGTAAGCGGATCACGGCCGGTTCCAATCGTCCGTTCATCATCCACTCGACCTGGCGCTAAGTCTTCACCGGTAACCGGATGGCGTTCATCTCCTCCGACTACGTCGCTCGCTATCAGGTTCCGATCACCCAGCACTGCATCCGGTTCTTCTCCGTACGCTCCACCTCCGGCACCGCGTCCTGCGTTCGCCGGCTTCCCGGTGAATGTTTCCTGCCCCGGCAAATCATCGCCTTCACGGTACACTTTTTTGCCGCCGACATACCGGGTGTCCGCTTGGTCTTCAGCGAAAGTTTCCCGGCGTTCTGCGGTAATCCCTCTCGTATCCGCTTCATCCCGCACCGGGATACCACCCGGTCTTTCTTCAACCAACACCAGAATTTTGCCCTGATTCACATGCTCTTCGTACTCGTGCGCTTCGTCTTCCGGCACACCCATGCCGATCAACGCGCCTGCCAGTCCGCCTACACCGGCACCGGCTGCTGCTCCGGCCAGTCCGGCTGCAATCGGTCCAGCAGCCAATACCGGTCCGATACCGGGAATAGCCAAGGCACCAATGCCTGCAAGTACACCGCCGATACCGCCGATAGCTCCACCGGCCAAAGCACCAGCCGCCGCACCTTCACCCGCTTCTGTATCAGTCTCTTCCGTGATGTGCTCTGTTTCCGCCCGATCTTTACTGATGACTGAGATCTGGTCCGCCCGATATCCCTGCTCTTTCAGATCCTCGATTGTACGGATCGCTTCCCGTTCATTTTCGTAATATCCTACTACTGCATGATTCTGGTCTGCCATGTTGCATCCCTCCTGTAAGTCATGCTTTAATGCATCGCTTCTCCTATAAGTTTACCCTTCACTTTTTTGCAGTAAACCCGGAGCCGCCCCATCCAGCTGATGCACCACCCGTCTTGCCACACCTTTTACCGAAGCTGGATTCTGACCGGTGATGAGCCGGCCGGATTCAGTTATACAAGCTCCGAACGGCAGTGTGGATTGTCTAAAAATCGTCCCTCTTGCTTTCAGCCGCTGTTCCAGTGAAAAAGGAAGGTGGTTATATAATCCGATCACCTTCTCTTCAATGTCTGCGAAACCGGTCACCACATGGCCATCAAGCAAATAGCGGCCATCTGATAATTGGACATCCAAAAGTGCAGCAGGTCCATGGCAAACGGCTGAAACGATGCCGCCATTTTCATACACTGTACGGATAATCCGGTGCAGCGCTTTGTTATCCGGGAAATCCTCCATTGTTCCATGACCGCCTGCAAAGTAAATAGCTGCATACTCGTCCGGATTCACTTCATCCGGTGTTCGCGGGTTCCAGAGTTGTTGCATAAAGCTTTCGTTCAAATAATATGAACGGGTTTCTTTTGAAGGCAGCATCGCCGCCAGGCTTCTCGGATCAATCGGTACCCGGTCCGGTCCAGTACTTATGACATCTACCATGTACCGGTTCTTCATTACATCATAGAAACCAGTCAGTTCACCGAACCAGAGACCGGTTTTTTTAAAGTCTTTTCCGAGTGCCGCAGCATTGGTAACCACAGCTAATATCTTCTGCATTCCCAGTCCCCCATTTCATATGAATTCCCTTTTTTCTTTGTTCCCTATTCTTCCTAATAATATTCAATTAATTGCCATAAAAATGATGTCTGAATATATAGATAATTTTATATCTGACGTTGTTGAAGTGTGATAAACTGAACCTAAAAGGGGAGGGTTATCATGAAAACGATTCTTTCTCTCATTGCTGCTGTGCTCCTGATTGTCGGTGCTTTCATTTCCCCTGCTTTCGCTGTCGTCAGTTTTGATGATGTAGAGATGGATCACTACTTCGCCGATGATGTGATTTTTTTGCATGCAGAAGGCATTGTCAACGGTTATCCGGATGGGACGTTCCGCCCCCACGATGAAATCACCCGAGCGCACGCAGTTGCGATGCTTGGGCGAGCACTCAAACTCGATGACACGCAGCGCGCCACCGACTTTTCAGATGTAGCAGCAAGCAATCCGTTTTCAGGCTATATTGACGCTGCAACGGAACTGGGAATCATTCGCGGCTATCCCGATGGTACTTTTCGGCCGAATGAAAAAATCAGTCGGGCACATGTCGCGTTGATTCTTGAACGTGCACTTGACTTTCCAGATGTTTTTCAAGAGCCCTTCTCAGATGTAGTACCAAGTATGGAAGCATACGAAGCCATAGCACAACTTGCCAATTTCGGAGTTGCCCAAGGTTTTCCGGACGGAACTTTTGGGCCTAATCTCAAAGTGACCCGCGGCCAATTCGCAGCGTTTTTGGCCCGGTCTATCGAACCATCTTTCATCCCAGGAAAACAAGAACTTTTGGAGACGGCAAACGACATCCTCGTATACCTGGAAAATGAAAATTTTGATGCGGTGGAAGATTATGTGGACGATGAAGGCCTGACGTTCTGTCCATTCGCCGGCGGCTGCATCGATGATGGCGGTGTAACCATGACAGAAGAAGAAGTTGAAGATTTCATGGACAATACGACTACTTATTTATGGGGCTATGAAGCCGGTAGCGGATTTGAAATCAATTTGACTCCCGCTGGATACTATGATAAATATTTAATGAATGCTTCTTACGAAGAGAAGGAAATGTATGGACGGGAGGGACATCCGTCGACCCGTGAATTGGTTCGGAAAGCTTTTCCGGAAGGAACCGTCGTTGAATTCTACTATCCTGGAACAGAAGAGTACGGCTACATGGATTGGCAGAGTCTCAACATGGTCTTTGAGGAAGAACAGAACGGAGAATGGACATTAATCGCATTGGTAAATGACCGCTGGACGCCGTAAAGTCAGTAAAAACCCGGACAATTTGCTGTCCGGGTTTTTAATCACGCTTTCGTTAGAATATTCTCCAGGTTTTCCCGGAATTTCCGGTTGTCTTCCGGCCGACGTTTTTTCGGTCCTTTCAATCGACCGCCAGATTGCCGGATTTTTTTTGCCGTATGCCGGCTATAGAGCAACTGGTCGATATTGTCATCAGAATACACGCGGCCGTTCTGATCAATAGGCACACCCCTTTTGGCCAATGTCATGGCGGCAAGCCCATAATCCTGTGTCACGACGATGTCTCCAGGTTGGACCCGGTTAACCAGCACAAAATCTACGGCATCCGCTCCTTTTGATACGGTGATCGTCTCGGCCCCCTCCCGCTGCATGATGTGTGAAGTGTCACATATCAGCAAAACCGGGAGTCCGGCGGCTTTTGCCATTTCAATCGTTTCCGTGATGACCGGACAGCCATCTGCATCGATCAATACTTTCATTTGCTGTCACCTTCTCTATCACTATTCTGTCTGTTCCAGTTTTCTACAAGTTTTATGTCATTATCGATAAATAAGTGTGCGATTGCATGCCGCAGCAGGCTTTCCATCTTTTCTTTCGTTTCAACATCAAGCACCCGGACTTCCACCTGAAAATCCAGTGCGGAATTTCGAAAATCGATGAATTGGACTTCGGGCTGTTCGACAGGCACACCCAATGTCTTCTCAACTTCCTGCTCTGCCGCCTTCATGAGAAGCTGTTCAACTTTTTTTGTATCATTGCCATATGCCACACTGACAGTCACCCGCGCAAACAGCTGTGCACTGGAGCGGTTTTTAACAATCTGTTCGATAAAGTATTGATTTGGCACAACCAGTGTTCCATCTTTCAATGTTTCCACAACTGTTGACCGCAGTTTGATTTTTGAAATCCGGCCAATTTTTTTATCAATCTCCACCAATTCTCCCACTTCCATCGGCCGTTCAAAGAGAATGATAATGCCGGATACGAAATTCGCTGCAATATTGCGCATGCCAAAACCGATTCCGATTCCAAGTACACTGAAGATAACCCCTACTGCTGTGAGATCCAATCCGGCTGTTGTAAAACTGATAATAAGCGCCAGAAACATCACCGTATAATAAATAATGCGATTCATCGTATACCGCATGCCAGACTCCACGCTGAATTGTTCATACACAAATGGCATCACATAGCGGTTCACCGCCTTAACAAGCCGATTGGCAAGCGTCACAATCATAACGGCAATCACAATCAGAAACAGTGAAATCTGCACGCCTTCCGTCTCATAAAAAGCATCCGTGAGCCAATACTCCTCTGAAAAATAAAAAAGAAACAGCAGAATTGCACCATAGAAAGCCAACGCATTGACCACATCTTTTATAACCGGAAATGTCTTCTTCCGGAAGTCTTCTGAACGGAAAGAGAATTTGAGCAGGCGGAGGATGACTGCTTTTACAGCAAAAATCACAAATAGATACACAAAAAACCAAAGCACCGCTGACAATGAAAGATCTCTCAAAAACTCAAATTCCTCAAACAATCGGATTCTCTCCACGCTGTCCCTCCTTCCCGCTTCCTTATAATAATAATGGCAATTCCCTTACCCCTCTGACAATCATGCCAGGCCGCCACTCCAGTTCCTCTTCATTCACTTTCAATTCCGCTTCAGGGAACCGCTTCATAAAACTGGAAATGGCAATTTCCCCCTCAAGCCGCGCCAAAGGAGCGCCGAGACATTGATGGATGCCTTTCCCAAAAGCCAGATGAGGACTCTTATCACGGGTAATATCAAACAATTCAGGGGTGTTGAATTTTTCAGGATCATGATCAGCCGAATTCAGTGACACAATCACGAGTTCCCCTTTCCGTATTTTCCGGCCGCGGAATTCCACGTCTTCCCCAGCCCATCTGGAAGTGGAGAACTCGACAGGCCCATTGAACCGAAGCGCTTCTTCAATCGTCTGCCCGATCAGTTCCGGGTTATTCTGAAGCAGCCGCTTCTGCTCAGGATGACTGAGAAGTGCAAGTACACAATTGCCAATCAAATTAACCGTCGTCTCGTGTCCTGCAATAATCAGCAGTGTTACAAGTCCGTACAGCTCTTTTTCAGTCAGCCGATCTCCCGCTTCTTCTACTGCGATCAATTGACTGATTAGCCCGCTGTCCGGGTGCTGTCGGGCTAAAGCAAATCGCCCGCTCAAATACTGGATGAACTCCTGCATATGCTGATATATACTGGCGCCGGCTTCACTGCTTGATCCTTCAATCAATGAATTCGACCAGCGCCGGAACCTATCCCGGTCTTCGGCAGGGATGCCGAGTATTTCACAGATGACGATGATCGGCAGCGGGAATGCATAATCATCGATCAGGTTCATTTCAGAAGTTCTTCCTGCCTGATCCAGTAATTCATCGGCAATTTCCTGGATACGTTCTCGCATACTGCTGATCATTTTTGGTGTAAAGGCCTTTTGAGCCAAGTTTCGCAAGCGCCGGTGATCAGGCGGATCAGCAAATAGCATATTCTGCGTAAACACAGGCATCTGCTCCATCGAGCTGCCAATCAACTTTGCATAATCTTTGATGAACCGCCGGTCTGTCAGCACATCAACCGCATCCGCATAGCGGGTGACGAGCCAGCCTTGCTGCCCATCCGGAAAACGCATTCGGGCTATGGCAGCAGTTTCTCGGAGCTTGGTATAAACAGGATAGGGGTTACGGGTGAAATTTTCAGAAAGCAAACTGTGGGCATCAGGTCTATTCATGACGTCACCCTCCTTATTCGGTCTTGGTTAGCCATACCCCTATTCGGAAAAATTTAAAAGACCGGATAGTTCATCGCGTTACGGCAATCTGCAACTTTCCACTTTCCTGATCCTCTGCATTTTCTTTCAAACTGTATTGAATTCTATTAATCCGGCAGGTCTTTCCTTGACTGTCATGCAACAATAGTCATACCATATCTATATTATTACATCCCAACAGAGAGAGGTCAGTGTCCGATTTGAAAGTTTCTATCCGTGAACCATTCAATGCATTATCCCATTTGATCGGAGCTGTTCTCGCATTTATTGCCTGTGCAGCCATGATCGCAAAAGCAATCGAGCATGACGTTCCCCTGTTGCATACAGCAGCAGTGACAGTATTCGGTCTTACGCTTATCTTCTTGTACAGCGCCTCGACCACCTATCACTGGGTAAAAGAAGATTCCAAAACCATCAATTATCTCCGGCGCATCGACCATTCCATGATCTATGTTCTTATCACCGGCTCATATGCCCCGTTCTGTCTGATTGCGTTGGGCGGTACACTGGGCTGGACGATTTTAATCATATCCTGTGCGTTGGCGATTACTGGAATACTGCTGACTATGACTTCTTTTAATTCCCACCGGAAGTTGACAACCATTTTGTATATTGCCATGGGGTGGATCATCATCCTTGCATTGGAACCGCTGGCTGATAATCTTACCCGGCAAGCGCTTGTCCTGCTGATTTCAGGTGGTGTACTTTACACTATCGGCGGCGTTCTTTATGGTATCGAAAAAGCGTTAAATAACCGAAATTACCATAAAATCTTTCATATTTTTACGCTTTTCGGCAGTTTCGCTCATTTTGCTGTTGTCTATTTTTATCTCTTATGAAAGCAGGCAGCCCGGCTCCTTTGTATCAGGAGCCGGGCTGTTTTTTACTGTTGCTGCAAATCAAATTCTTCTAAGGCGCGCATCAGGTTGGCATGGACTCTGATGCCGCTGAAGTCCAGGCCAAGCGAAATTGCCGTCTGTGCAATTTCAGGACGAATTCCAGAAAGAACAGAAGTCACTCCGATGATTTTCAGCGCTTCCATCAGTTGAAACAATTGATGGGCCACCATTGTATCGATGATCGGCACTGCGGATAAATCGATATACAACGTATGCAGCCCTTTGTTCACACTTTGATCCAACGTCGTTTCCAGGATGACTTTTGCCCGATGGGTATCAATATCCCCAACGAGCGGCAAAATCCCGATTCCCGGCCGGATTGGAATGACAGGGCTGCTCAATTCATTAATCATCTGCTGCTGGGCGAACAGGATTTTTTTATGGGTTTTCTGATAGTGGCGGACAAAGCTCTCCATTACATAATCGAATGCGCTATTCCCCCAATCACTCCAGCGGAGCGCATCTTCTGCAGAAGCAGCATAAGTCGGTTCTTCAAAAAAATCGCGGACAAATTTCCAGTAAATCCGCCGGAAAATTCAGAGCTGCATAACAACTTCGTGAACTACTCCCCATTGAAATGGGGAGCTTCGAAAGGCAATGACTTTCCGTCATGTTTACCATAATGGACCTTCCGAACTTTTCTGCACTTCATCGGGTCGTCCCCTTCCCCTTTCGGTTCCCTGGTGTTACCGTCCCTCCATGCGCATCGGCCGCTGTTCCAGCGGCAGCGGGGGTTACCCGATTTGTTTCAAGCCTTCACGTAAAATGTTGGCCGCTGCGTTAATGTCGCGGTCATGCTCGGTGCGGCACGCCGCACAGATCCATTTCCGTTCGTTCAGGTTCAGAAGCGTCTTCTTTTTTCCGCAATGCGAACAGACGCGGGACGTGGCTGTCCAACGGTCGACGAGCAGGACCTGTCCGCCTTTTCTTTCCGCTTTGTACGTCAGGAAACGGCGGAACTGATACCAGGCGGCGTCCTGGATGTGCTTTGCCAGCCGTTTGTTCTTCACCATGCCCCGGATGTGCAGGTTCTCCACGCACACGACTTGGTTGTCGTCGGTGATGCGCTTGGCAAGTTTGTGGTGCAGGTCTTTCCGCTGGTTGGCGATGAGCACGTGCAGCTTCGCGATTTTTCGTTTCGTCTTCCCGTAGCGGTGGCTGCTTTTCTGCTGGCTGGCGAGTTTCCGCTGAAGTTTTGCCAGCCGTTTCTGGGCCTTCCCGTAATAGCGGGGATTCGGCTCCTTATGGCCGTTGGAATCGATGAACAGATACGTCAGCCCCATATCGATGCCGACCTGCCCGGTCTTCGGATGTGCCGCTTGCGTTTTCGCTTTCTCGAACAGCAGGGAACAGGTAATGACGCCTGCTTTCTCTGAAATGGTCGCGCTGCTGATGCGGTGGTTTTGCTTTTTCGCCCGCTGCAGCACGTTTTCCGAGCCTGCACAGGCCACCCAGCCGAGTTTCGGCAGTTTTACCTGCTTGAAATCTGCGGATAACACAATATTGTTGTTCGTCTGGTTCGTTTTGTACGATTGTTTTTTGTGCTTCGACTTGAACACCGGGTAGTTCGCCCGTTTTTCGAAGAAGTTCTGGTACGCCCGGTCGAGATCAAAGACCGCATTCTCAAGCGCAAATTTGTCCACTTCCTTCAGCCATGGGAAGGCCTGTTTCATGTTCTTCAAGAATTCTTTCTGCTTCTTCAAATTCAGCGATTCGTTGCGCCGACCCCACGCCTTGCTTCGCTTGTCGAGCAGGTGGTTGTAAAGGAAACGCCGACAGACAAAGGTCTTTTTCACTTGAATCAGCTGGTCTTCGTTCAACTGCAGGCGAACCTTGACCCCGTAATGGTCGAACTGCTCTCCTTTTTTCATCCAACCGCATCCCGAACACCTGTTTTCTTATCTTCAGTATACCGTTCGGAATTATCGAAATCAAAAGAAAACCGACTCACTTACGCCTCATTGAAATAAGGTGGATGCGCTCGTCATCTCCTCAAGCGGCACTTCACCTTTCACCCGCTCCTGTGCAATTGTTGATGCCCATTCCTCAATATAGCGGCGATATGTCTCTTTTTCTTCAACAAAAACAAGCGAAATCGCATCGACGAATGCACTGTTCTCTTTCCGCAACTGGTCTTCAATCCGCGGGTCGACATTAGCTGCATAAACAGATCCGTCTGTGCTGCTCCGGCTGGCAAACCAAGCATCAGTCATATCCTGCTTTCTATCGATTACATATTCGTACAATTGCCTGCTGATTTTCCCCATAATGTCTGATTCTCCTTCTCCGAAAGTTGCCTTCTTCTATACTAACTAAAAGAGAAGCATATTATCTACTTTGAATCCTTTGCCTGCTTGCCTGCCATAAGTACAGCAGAATAATCAGCAGTACACCGACCGCCAGTGCGAGGTACAGATCGGCATAGCCCAGAAAACCGACAGTAGCTCCAAGCAACAGGGAGCCGGAAGCAATTCCAGCATCGAACATCATAAAAAAGGTTGCGGTGGCATAGGCACTCCGGTTATGCGGAGCCGCCTGAATTGCCAGCGTCTGCAGACTGGGGAGCAGCGTTCCATAGCCAAGCCCGACCAGCACGCCTGACAGCAACAGCTGCCAGGAAGTGGTTGTCATGCTGAGCAAAAAGAGACCGGCCGAAAACAGTATAAATGATGGGATGATCACGACTGTGGGCCCGGCTATATCAAACAGCCGGCCTGTGAATGGCCGCACAAGAAGCATGGCTGCCGCATAAATGGCAAAGAAAAAACCGGCTGTCTGAATCAGCCCCAATGTCTCTGCATAGATCGAGATGAACGCAATAATACTCGAATACGCAACAGCTACAAAGAAACCAACGAATGCAATCGGAAAGGATCTTCTTTCCAGCATATTATCAAGCGATAGCTTCCGGCCGGTCTTCTCGGCGGGAGCAGTGCTTACATCTTTCACAAACAAGCTGCAGACGAAGCCCGCCAGCATGATAACACCAAACAATAAAAAGATAGCTTCATAACTGATCAGCGGCTGCAGGGTCAGTGCGATAAAAGGGCCTGCCACCACTGCAAGATTCATCGCCATTCCGTAATAGCCGATGCCTTCCCCGCGGCGCGAAGCCGGAATGATATCGGCAGCGATTGCGCCGGCCACTGTTGTGGCGATACTGAATGACAGGCCATGGAAAAAGCGGAGCGCAAGCAGCAATCCGATCGAGTCAGTGAAAACATATATGAATGTGGTCAAACCAAAGATCAGCACACTGATCAGCAGCATCGGTTTCTTCCCGAATTTATCCAAAATCATCCCGGTAAACGGCCGCAGCAAAATGACAGATAAAAGAAACACAGACACTACGAGCCCCGCTTGAGCCGCCGTGCCGTCAAATGTATCCAGCACATAAATTGGCAACAGGGTCAACAATGCATAAAATACCGCAAACACAAAAAAAGTACTGATGAAAATATTAATAAAACTTTTTGTCCAAATCGGCTGTTTTTCAGTCATCTGATCCTTCCTTCTCTTCTTGTCCCGATTTTATTTTTTTTAAGAGCAGCAGTAATTGCTGCTGTTCCTGCTCAGTAAGCTCAGCAGTCAGCTCAGCCTCCAGTTTCGACACCTGAACAGAGATTTCGGGTAATAGCTGTTTCGCTTTTTCTGTCAGATAAGCCATTCGTTCCCGTTTATCCCGTCCTTTTTTTCGCACGACCCATCCTGTTTCTTCCAGCCGGGCCAATGTTCGGGTGACTGTCGGTGCTTCAACATTCAAGTACTGCCATATCGCTGTCTGTGACATCGCTCCCCGTCGATCAAGCAATGTAAGAATCCCCCATTGGGAGCTGAATAATCCGTACTCTTTTAACGCCTCATTTACTTCCTTGGCAGACAGCCGGGCTTTCTGATGAATTTCGTGGAATAATTGGTGCGGCATCAGCATACCCCTTTCATTATTTACCTAAGTAATAATACAACCGTACCAGCATACCGCATCTGCCTGTGTATGTAAATCAACAGAAAAAAAGGACCGTCCCGATCAGCGGGAAAGTCCTTGGTGTTTGGGAGAGTCAGGCAATTCGGTCCGGTTCCTGATTCTTGTTATAATACTGCACACTTGTCAGCGCACCTTCCGATACCATCCGGCCATCTTCCTCATCCTGCGGCGCTCCCCAAATCTCCATATACACAGCTGTCAGAATACGCTTGACCGTATCGACTTGTTCAATCACTTCTTCCATGAACTGTTCCGGGTTCTCGACAGCTTCCTTAATTTCGTCCGTGACTTTGCCCCGATTTTTCTTCAACAAATAAAAACCCGCCAAAGCTGCTCCCGCAAGCGTGATGGTTCTTGTCGTTCCTTTCATGGCACTGCCTCCTTTGGTTGATAAGATCAGGAAGTACGAAGAATTGAGAAGAAAGAGTTATTATAATTATTATCTCACTTTTCTGATTTAACGTTCAACAAAAAAGCTCCTTCCCGGCCGAGGGAAAGAGCTTGTCATCAAATAAGTAATCCTTGTTTTTTGGCATCATGCGTCAGCTCTTCCCGGAACTTCGGATGGGCAACAGCAATCAGGCGCTTTGCACGCTCTGACAGCGAAACACCATGCAGCCGGGCGATGCCATACTCTGTCACGATATTATCCACATCATTTTTTCCGGTCGTTACGACAGACCCGGGTGTAAGATGCAATTTAATACGGGAAATGCTGTCATCCTTCGCAGTCGAGTATGTACAGATATATCCTTTCCCGTTCTCTGCAAATCGGACACCCCGCGCAAAATCGACCTGTCCACCGCTTGAAGAGAAGTATTTGCCGCCGACGGTCTCGGAGGCGCATTGGCCATATAAATCAACTTCCGTTGTTGCATTGACCGATACGATATTCTTCTCTTTCGCAATTTCCCGTGGATCATTCACTACACTGACCGGCAGAAACTCGAGCGATGGATTATTGTCAATGAAGTCATATAATTTTTGCGATCCGTATGCAAACGTCGCAATGATTTTGCCCGGATTTGTGAATTTCCGCGTTCCGTCAACTGCCCCGGCTTCAACGAGATCCGCAATCGCTGATGGGAGCATTTCTGTGTGAATTCCAAGGTGACGATGGTCTTTCAGCATCGAAATGACGGCGTTTGGCACAGAGCCGATACCGATTTGGAGCGTATCACCGTCCTGAATATCCGCCACCACTTTTTCCGCAATTTGCTGGTCTTTTTCACTGACCGGTACGGTCTTTTCTTCTGTCAGCGGAGCCTCATGCTCCACAAAGCCGGCAATCTGGCTGATGTGGATCTGATTCTGGCCGAACGTGCGCGGCATATTCGTATTCACTTCAAGGACGAACGGCACTTTGCCGACAAATTCGGCGATATAGTCAGCTTGGGTACCCAATGAGAAATAGCCATGTTCATCCATCGGTGCTGCAACCGTCATAATCATCGACATCTTCGTCACTTTCCGGAGCAACCGGGGCATTTCATGAAAGTTATTCGGCACGAGTTCCATCTTCGCCTGCTGATACACCTTGCGAGTAGCACCGCTCAGAAAATATGAGACATGTGTCAGATTTTCCAGTTCTCCATTGATATAAGCCCGCGGTTTCAGGGCCAGCATCTGATGAACCTTTACTCCTGATAACGCGGATGCCCGTTCTTCCAAAATATCAAGTAAACGAATCGGTTCCCCGTTCGCAATCGGTACAATGATATCCGCTTCTCTTTCAATTAGTTGAATCACTTGTTCTGGCGTCAGCCGTTTCGTCATCTTCTTCACTCCTGCTTCTTTTCTATCCTTTTACTTTACCATAATTCACAGGAGAGATTTGATTTGAATAGCAATGAAGACTGGCTGCTCCCCTTACCACTCCGCAATCCGTGCTTGCTGATACAGCGTCAGTTTCGTATGGATGGTCTCAAGAAGCGGTGCCTCGATTCCCTGTGCGTGTGCCTGCTTCAAAAGATAACCCTGCAGGTGATCCGCCTCTGTAGGCGCTCCTTTTTCCACGTCGCGCTGCATGGATGATTTCATGGCGTGGCCGAGACCATTTATTCGCTCAAACAACACGTCAGCAATATCTTCACGAATCGGTGCGTCGACCGCCTGCATAATGGCTGTGATTTCATTCAATAATGCCTTGATTGCGCGCTGCCCGCTGTCCAGGTCGCGAATCGGGCCAATCGGCGCCTCAAAAAGGGAAGTAATGCCGGACATTGCTGTGATGAACAAGTACTTGTGCCACATTTCCCGCTCAATGTGGTCACTCAGCTCAAACGAGGCTTTGGTTCCGCTGAATGACGCTTCCAGCCGCTTGATGCGTTCCGTTTTTTCGCCTGACAGTTCACCATAGACAATCTGATGCATCGGACTTTTCTGCAGAATGGTTCCATCATTGTCCAGTGTGGATTCGATCAGACACAGACCGCCGATCACCCGTTCTTTGCCAAATGTCCGCGCGAGTTCATCAATGTGCGAAATGCCATTGAGCAGCGGCAGGACGATTCCATCTTCTGCTAAATGTGGACGCAAATCTTCGATCGCCCGAACCAGCTGATAAGCTTTCACAGATAAAATCGCTACATCAAACTTTTCTTCCCGTTCTCCGCTGACGAGCAGTTTCGGATTCGCGTTGAAATCTCCGTGTACGCTGCGAATGTTAAATCCGTTTTCTTCTAATTTCCGTTTTCTGCTTTCCCGGACGAGGAACGTGACGTCCTCTCCTTTTTCCAATAGCCGGCCACCGAAATACCCGCCGACAGCTCCTGCCCCTACGACCAAAATCTTCATTCGTCCATCCTCCTTGTCATGGTAAGTCTCACTCATATCTTACAGAAAAACACCCTGCCTGTGTCAGGTCAGAGCCCTTTCTTTAAGGGAATCGGAATTATTTAACGATAAATTTCGTCCGGCTGTGGCCATCCTTGGATTTGGTCACTTCCAGAATCGCCGGAATCGCTGTTTTCAATTCCTGTACGTGAGAGATAACACCGATCATCCGGCCGGTCCGCTGCAGGTCGATGAGCGTCTCGATCGATTTCTGCAGTGCTTCCTCATCCAGTGAGCCAAACCCTTCATCAATAAACATTGTGTCGATTGCCACATTGCCTTGGAAGCTTTGAATCACATCCGCCATTCCAAGTGCCAGACATAATGATGCATTGAATTTTTCACCACCGGACAAGGTTTTCACGTCCCGCGTCTGTCCTGTATACGCGTCGTATACATCCAGTCCAAGCCCGCTCTGTCGTCCATGTATTTCCTGCCGGTCGCTCCGGACCAGAACAAACTGGCCATGGGATAGACGCCGCAGCTGCTCATTCGCTGATTCCAAAATCCGCTCAAGGTATTCAATCTGCAAATAGCGTTCAAATGAAATCTTCAATCCGTTTTGGCCGCGCAGCACGTCATGGAGATCGGCGATGTGATTCAATTGGGCTTCTTTTGCCATGCTGCGTTCCTCTGAAGTACGGATCCGTTCTGCCAGGCCTGCCGCTTTCTCTCCAAATTCTTTTGAACGGTTCCAAGCCTCATATGCTTTGTCGCACTCTGCTTTTAAGAAATCCAGGCCGCTTTGCAGTTCATCGAGGTCTGATTCCACCAAATTCTCCAACTGGGTTCTTAGTTCCATCACTTGGTTTATCATAGTATGCCGTGTCTGCCGGTACTCCTGAATCTCCTTTGCCAGTTTTTCTATTTCTGTCTCTGTGCGTTTCGCTGACTGATACGTTTCCAGTGAAGAAAATGCTGATTTTTCCAGCGCCTCCTCGAATTGAGAGTTTGCTTTCGCCCGTTTCCGGTCCGCTTCTTCCGCCGCTTCCGTTTTGAACTTTGCTTCTATCAAAGTATTGCTGTGCCGTTCCTTTGCAGACTGGTAGTCTTCCTTCGCCTGCTTCCATGCTTCGGCAAGTTTCCGTTTCAGCTCTTCGGTATCTGCCAATGAACGTTTCAGTCGGACCAGATCACGCATTGGTTCCGGCACAGATTGCATGACATTCTCCAGGACAGCTGCCACTTGTGCTGCAGCTTCCCGTTTATCTGCTACTTCTGTTTCCAGCAGCCGGGTTTCATTCTCCAATTCGTCCAACTTTCCAGCCAGCCCGTTTGCTGATTGTCTCTTTTGCCGGAGGGCTTCCCGTTCTTGTTTCAGTGATTCGACTTCAGCCATAAGCTGCGCGCGCAAGGTCTCTTTCTTCTTCAGTTCTTGGAATCGTTGACCCGCCGCAAGTCCGGACTCTGCTGTTTCCTTGCACTTATCAGCGAACTGGATACGTGCAGTCTGCCGTGCCGCCTCACTGGTGCGGCAAGCTTGGTCTTTTTCATCCAGCTGCTTTCGCTCGGCGTCCAGCTCCTCTTTCGATGGTCCAGTCTCATGCTGGCCGCCCGCTTTTGCCGGATGTTCCGTGCTTCCGCACACCGGGCAGGCATCCCCATCCTGCAGCTGTGCCGCCAGCTGCTGCGCCTGATTCCGTAACCACTCCGATTCAAGTTCCCGGTAGGCTGTAGCTGCTTTCTCAAACACTCCCCGGTCATTTTCTGCTCTCCGCTCCAGAACTTCGAGGCTTTCTTCCAATTTAATAAGATCATTCAATAACCGGTATTCTTCTTTTACATTATTCAGCTCTTCTGATTTATCACTGAGTGTATCCACCCGATTTTCCAGCTCACCGATTTCCTGTCGGCAGCCGACAAGCTGGGTTTTCAGCTGCTCAGCCGCTTCTTTTTTTACAGCCAGCTGTGCAGCGGCCTTACGTGCAGCTGCTTCGCTGTCGGCTTTCTCTTTTTGTCTCCGGGACAGATCTTCTACAATCGGCAGCAGCTGTTCCAGTTTTGTCAGCTCGGCAGCAGCTGTTTCACGGTCAGTTGCCCGGTCTTGTTCCTTTTGGAAATCGGCTTCCGCTTTTTCAAGCGTCCGGGCAGCGACGTCCTTCGCTTCCGCTGCAGCGATCCGGGCCGCTTCTTTCCTTTTACTTTCATCGGCCAGTTCCTGCAGCTGCTGCTCAATGCCTGAGATGGCCCGGGCCCGGTCTGCCTGCTCTTTCTCCTGTTCCTTCTTTCGGATCACCGGTTCCTGATCTTTAAGTTCTTCCAGTTTCTGTTCCTTATCGCGAAGTTCCTGAAACTGGCCATTCACCCGTTTCGCTTCATGGAAGACATGTACCTGATTCTCATGCAGCCGCCGCTTTTCATCGTATACAGTTTGCCCTTCCTGTGCAGCAATCCCGTAATCGCGTTCTTCAGCCTCCAGGCCATTCAATACTTGCTGGACATTGTAATGATCCTGGTCAAGTACAGCAAAAAGTTCACTTTCCCGTTTCTCAAGAACAGAATCGATGCTGCTCATTTCCTGATCCAGCCTTTGCTGTTCCACTTCAAAAGCGGCTTTCGCGTTATCCCGCTTCTTTTTCAACTTCTCAACAAACCATTTATACGGCTCTGTCTTGAAAATTTTGCGGAGAATCACTTCCTTGTCGTCTGTTTCAGAGACAAGAAGCTTGCGGAATTCTCCTTGCGGCAACATCACAATCTGGCTGAACTGGTTTTGCGTGAGGCCCAGGATTTCTTCCACGCGCCGGTTGATTTCAGATACGATTTGGCGCTCTACACATGGCTTTTCTCCATCTCCATGGATTTCAAAAAATTCACAGCGGTCACCGGTCACTGTTTTATTGCCTTTTTTCACATGCCCCATCTGCCGGAGAATCCGATACCTGCGGTTATGTATTTCAAACTCCATTTCCACCGCTGTGTGCGTACCATCCTCTGCAAAATCACTTCGGAGCCCTTTCGATTCACCACGGTCCGCACCGCTTGCTGAACCATATAGCACATAACAGATTCCATCGAAAATCGTCGTCTTTCCCGAGCCGGTATTCCCGGAGATCGCAAACAGACGATTGTGCTCCAGTTCGGCAAAATCGATGATTTCTGTCTTCTTGTAAGGACCGAATGCCGTCAGTTTCAGTTTTAACGGTCTCATCCTTTTTCATCCTCCCCCTGCAATACTTCCTGAAGAATTTCCGTAAATACACCCTCTGTCTCCTCGGCCGGCGCTTCGCCTTTAACCTCTTCGTAAAACGCCCGGAACAGAGATAATTCATCCATCTGCGCACGTGAACGGCCGGCTGTCCGTGTACCCGTTCCGGCTGCGATGACCCGTTCCACGTGCATCGCATTCGGATAAATGGAACGCACTTTTTCCATCGGATACAAAACCGGCGTTTCATCAAGCAGTTTCACAAAAATATAATCATCGCTCCGTTCATGCTTGAGGATGTCTTCCAGCTTGCCGCTGACTGTCCGCATATCGCGGCGCGGTACAAACCGGCGCCGTTCGGTCGTAACTGTCCCCTTTTCATCGAGTATCACGACGTAATAGCCCTTTTCGTGGCGCTCTTCTGAAATCGAATACTTCAACGGCGATCCGGCATACCGGATGATGTCCGAACCGACGGGGTGTGCCTGATGCAAATGTCCGAGTGCTGTGTATTGGAATTGGCTGAAGTGCTCTGAACTGACATATTCCGCTCCTCCGACCGACAGCGTCCGCTCCGAGTCACTCGTGTTTTCCTCGGGCTCACCATGCGGTGTCACAAACGCATGGCCGACGAACACATGACGTGCAGCAGGATCAGCTGATGCAGCAATCGCCCCGGAGATTTTTTTCATTGCACCATTATGGGAAGAAACGCCGGTGTCTCCAAACGCATGGCGCACCTGTGACGGATCAGCGTACGGGACCAGATGGAAATGGACTTCTCCGGCATCATCCGATAATATAACTTTTTCAACTTCCGGACGGAAGCGCCCGGCCATATGAAAGCCGTTCGCTTTCATGAGACGGCTGCCAAAGTCGAGCCGTCCCGGGCTGTCATGGTTGCCGGCGACTGCAATGACCGGCGTCTTCAGCCGAATCACAATATCGGCCAGCACTTCATCAAGCAGATTGACCGCCTCCGTTGGCGGAACTGCCCGGTCATACAGATCCCCCGCAATGATGACAGCATCCGGTTTTTCTTCTTCGATAGCCTTCACGAACTGCTCCAGCACGTGCCGCTGGTCATCTGTCATGTAAACACCTTGCACAAGCTTACCCAAATGCCAGTCAGCTGTATGAAAAAAACGCATGAGTTCCCCTTCTTCCTTATAATGAATAAAGAATATATGTTCGTTCAATTATAGGGAAAATCCGGCAATCGGTAAAGGTGCGTTTCGTTGCATTTTCGGGCTGTTCGAAGTAAAATAAGAACAAACGTTCTATAACAAGAGGTGAAAAACATGCAGACGCAGGTTCTTAAATATTTTAAAATTGGCGAGCCGATCAATATGATGTATATGGCCGCAGACGGTTCCATTACAAAACGCCGGATTAAGATCATAAAGGTATCCGGCAATTCATTTCAGGCATACTGCTACCTCCGGCGGGAGAAACGGACTTTTAAATTCGAGAATGTCCTGTCGCTTCTCCCTGTACACATTCGCGAGCGGAAAACGCCGGCTGTCGTTTAGTCCTCCCCTTCTCCGTATGGTAAACTTGATAGGAAACGGAGAGCGGAGGGATGTATAATGAGACTGACAGTTTATTTGGCAGGAGAAATTCACAGCTCGTGGCGGGAAGAAATCCGCAAAAAAACGGAAGCGTTGAATCTTCCCGTGGATTTCGTCGGGCCGATGGAAGATCATGAACGCTCGGATGGAATCGGTGAGGAAATCCTTGGGGAACAGCCGTCTGCGGTTTTCCGGGACATGGCAGCATCCAGCTTCAATAATTTGCGGACGGAAGTTCTGCTGCAGAAGGCGGATCTCGTCATTGCGTTATTCGGCGAACAGTATAAACAGTGGAATACCGCGATGGACGCAAGCGCTGCGATTACAGCGGGGAAACCATTGATTCTTGTCCGGCCCGAGAAACTGCACCATGCACTGAAGGAATTATCCCGAAAAGCGCATGCCACGGTTGAAACACCGGACCAGGCGGTTAAAGCACTTGCCTACATTTTCAATTGAATCAAAAAGGGGCTGTCCCGAAAGGTCATGAAAAATGACCTCGAGGGGCAGCCCCTTTTTTCTATTCGTAAAGAAGTAGCTGGGGTTCGGCCCGGCGGACGCTTTCCGCGGGCACGGCTTCAGACGCTTCCCTCGCTATACTCGGTCCAGGGTCTTCAGCTCGTGCTGGTCCCGCAGGAGTCGCCGCCGGCCTTCCCGCTAGTCAAGTCATCAATGCATACAAAAATCGTCCGTTTCTGTAAAATGGGAGTTACCACACAACCACTCAGAAAGGACGATTTTTATGCGCAATCCAACGATTGCTTCTACCGATTATACCATGCAACCACCTCTTCCGTCAGGTGAATTACTTGAACACGAAACCGCAGTTTCCACCCAAGGGCGCCGGCCGGCGCCCGCATTCAAACCGTATGATCCGACCCAGGCCTTATCCATTCCTGATATTGGCGCCCTGATTCCCGACCATCATGTGGCTCGTGTGGTGGATCAGTTGGTTGAGGCTTTCCCCGATGAGGTGTTGACCGCCTGCTACCCTGGCGGGGGGCGACCACCCTTCCACCCGAAACTGATGCTCAAAGTTATTCTCTATGCCTATTCCCAAAAAGTTTATTCCTGCCGGGGCATCGCCACGATGCTGCACGAGGATCTTCCGGCGATCTGGCTGGCGGCGATGCAGAAACCGGATTTCCGGACCATCAACCATTTCCGGAGCGTCCGAATGGGAGCGGTCATCGATCAGTTATTCGAGTTCACTGTTTTGGAACTTCACCGGCAAGGGTTTGTCGAGTTTGAGAACTACTTCCTGGACGGGACGAAGATGGAAGCGGACGCCAATAAGTATAGCTTTGTCTTCCGTAAGGCGGTGACGGGGCGGGAAGCGAAACTGAAAATCAGAATTCAGGAAACGCTTCAGGAAATCCAGGAGATTGCCAAGGCGGAGGGATTGGAACTGGGCCAGCTGGCCGAGGAGCCGGCGGCTGCGGAATTGGCTTCAATTGCGAACCAGCTGGAAGACCAAATGGACATCCTGACGGATCTCATTGCTGAGGAAGAGATTGTGGAAAACAGAAAAGGACTCCGCAAACGGCACAGTCTCCTGAAAAAGAAAGTGAAACTGATTCGTGAAAACTTCATTCCTCGCCAAGAAACGTATGCGGAACAGCTCGCCGTCTGTGGAGAGCGCAACAGCTTCTCGAAGACGGACCCGGACGCCACATTCATGCGGATGAAGGAAGATCATATGAAGAATGGCCAGCTGAAACCCGGATACAATATCCAGATGGCGACCGAGAATCAATTTGTACTGTTCTATACCATTCATCAGCGCCCAGGAGATGCTCGCTGCCTGATTCCACATCTGGAAGAGCTGCAGGCATCTGCCCTGCCTATGCCGAAGACCATCGTCGCGGATGCCGGCTATGGAAGCGAAGAGAACTACCTCTACCTGATCGGGGATGAAAAAGAACCGCTTGCCGGCTTCCTGATCCCGTATGGCACCTATCTGAAAGAGCAGACGAAGAAGTTTAAAAACAATGAATGGAACGCGAAAAACTGGACGTATGAAGAAGCGGATGACCGATTCATCTGTCCAAACGGCCGCCGCGTCGTTTTCAAAAAGTATCAGGAGAAGAAAAATGCATCGGGCTTTGTTCAGTCCTATAGAATCTACGAATGTGAAGACTGTACCGGATGTCCGCTGAAAGAATCGTGTACCAAGGCGAAAGGGAACCGTCAGGTTCACTGGAACCCGGTCTACGAGGAATTGAAAATGAAAGCGAAAGAAGCCCTTGAATGTGAGGACCGAAAACTGGTATACGCCCGAAGAAAAATCGAGGTGGAAACCGGTTTCGGCGATATCAAGGGCAATTTGGCGTTCCGCCGGTTCCATCTCCGGGGGCTTCAGAAAGTGCACATCGAATTCGGACTCATCGCCATGGCGCATAATTTTCGGAAAGTGGCCGGTTTCCTCCGGTCACTTTCCGAAAAAGCGAACTTTAAAAAAACAGGGAGAGAACAACCGATTGGTTATTCTCTCCCTGTTTTTAATTTAGGGGGGCTTTTTGGACAGCCCCTTTTTGTGTTCTCCGATTTAGCGGTACAAACCGCCAACGATCGGGTAATTGAATTTCTCGTGGTTCACCGCTTTAACAATTCCGATGATCGGCACGATAAAGCCCATCGCTGCAAACACGATCAACAGTGGAATGCCTACCAGGAAAAACGCAAGTACGAATGAAACGATAATCAGCACCGTCAAGGCAATCTGGAACAGAATCGCCTGGACCGACAGTTTTTTCACTTCTTCATCAGTCGCAATCAAATAAACAATAAACGGCACCAGAAACGGAGCGAAAAACGCACTTGTATGCACGAGCACTTTTAATCCGGTGTTTTCCATCCTTTTCATCCTCTCCTAATGTTCCTATCTAGTTATACGGATGACTTCACGGATGGTTCCAGGATTTCTATAATTTGAATGCTAGTTTCCCGAATTGCTTTCCTTCTTTAAGATAAGCGAATGCCTCTTCCAGTTCGTCCAGTGCAAACGTCCGATCCACAGCCGAATGGAGTTCATGATCCGCAATGAGTTTCAGCGCTGCCCGGAACTCGTCCCGGCTGCCCATCGTTGAACCGAATAACTGATACTGCCCGTAAAAGAATTTGCGTAAATCAAAATCGACCGTGTCTTCTGTTGTGGCACCGAACACGACGATCCGGCCGCCTTTTTTCAGCACATCGAGCGATCGGTTGAACGTGGCGCGTCCGATGCTTTCAATGACGAGATCCACCGTTTCACCCGCCAGTTCCTGCTGCCAGTCGCTGTTCGTATCAATGGCCCGATCGGCTCCAAGTTCAAGTGCGTGCTTCTGCTTTTCTTCGCTTCGGGACGTGACAATCACCCGCGCACCTGCCTGTTTGGCGAATTGGATGAGATAAGTCGCCACTCCGCTTCCTGCGCCCGGGATGAAAACGGTATCCCCTTCCTTCACTTCACCTTTTGTGATAAGTGCCCGGTAACCTGTCAGCATGGCAAGCCCCATGACACCTGCTTCGTCCCAGGAGAGATGAGCCGGTTTCTTTTCAAGCTGTTCAGCGGAAATGGCGATTTTTTCAGCGAATGTCCCGTGATCGGGCATACCGAGAATATCGAATCCCTGTGGTGGCGCCGGGCTGTTATCGAACCAGCGAAGCGCCGGATTGATGATCACTTCATCCCCGACCGCGACGTTCGTAACTCCTTCCCCGACGGCAGTCACAACGCCTGCCCCGTCAGATCCGAGGATGAGCGCTTCCTTATCGTTTCCCCATCTATTCGGGATATTCAAATCCCGGTGATTAAGCCCGGCGGTCCGGAGTTCCACGACCGCTTCTCCCGCACGCGCTTCCGGTTCCGGCATATCTTTGACTTTCAGTTTTCCGTATTCCAGTACTGCGGCTTTCATAACATACTCCCTTTCTTGAAATAAGTGCTGTATCTTTCCAGCTGTTCGAGCTCGGAAACATCGCCGGGAAACAGTGGAATATAGATTTTCTCCTGCTTTTCAAACCGTTTCCGGATGTCTTCCAGATGAGGCTTTTCATACTTTTTCCGCTCCGCGAAAAATGTGCCATCCGCTTCTTCCGGCAGAACTTTATTGATGATCAATGTCTTGACGTCCAACTCGTACTTGGCCAGCAGCTGGATCGCTTTCTCTGTCTCCAGAATCGGAAGCCGTTCGGGATTCAGCACGAAAATGAATCCGGTCTCTTCCTGATTCAGCAAGATTCGGCGCACGCGTGCAAAGCGCTGCTGGCGTTCTCTGAGCACGTCGTAAACCGGGTCTTCCCGCGGTTCCCCGTCGTTCAGGAGACGGCTGTAATTGTCGTTCGTTTTTTTCCGTTTCGCGAGCAGCCCCTCAATCCAGACACCCATGAGTTCAGGGAGCGACAGCAGCCGGATCGTATGACCCGTTGGAGCGGTATCAAAAATGATTTTATCAAAGTTCTCCCGTTCTTCTAAAATAATGCGGATCAGTTTATCAAAAAGCGCCGCTTCATCAGCTCCCGGGGAAGCTTTTGCTGTATCAAGCTGCCGGTGCACTTCTTCCATCATGCCGGAGTGTACCGTCCCTTTGATATTTTCTTTTACGCTATTAATGTACTTCGTCGTTTCCCGCTCCGGATCGATTTCAAGCGCTGAGAGATTCCGCTGAATCCGCGTAATGTCCCCGCCAATCTTCCGCCGGAAAATATCGCCGGTATTATGTGCCGGATCGGTCGAAACGAGAAGCGTTTCGTGCCCTTCGCGCGCTGACATAAGCGCAAGAGCGGCAGCAGATGTCGATTTTCCGACGCCGCCTTTGCCGCCCACAAAAATGATCGTTTTCGTTAATACGTCCATATGACTCTCCCTTTCAGCAGCACCGGATTCCGCTCAGTGGTGATTTGTCCATTCCCATCCGTAAATGCCAATCATGGAACTGTTCAATCATGTACGGATACAGTTCCAATGTGTAGTAATAAACGGGATTGGGAATGCCGAGCATTTCCGAATAAAGCATCAAAAAAAACAAATCATCTTCATTCCGGAGCTCGAGTGCGATTTCTCTTTTATGCGGCAAGCTGATGACTTCCTCATAATAAGCAAGCAACTTCTTCATATGTTCGAGCACTTGTTTTCTCCTCCTTCAATGAAGAAAAGGGATCTCGTGAGATCCCCCTCTTTCTGCATCATTCCGTATCGAGTACTTTTGGTGTCTTATCCCGCAGGACGGATACCGCGGTAACCATGATCCACAGTGCAAATACCAGGATGATGGAACCGAAGATGAAGAGCAGCCAGTTTGTATTGTCTCCCCAGAATGACCATTGCAGGAATACCTGCTGAATCATTGCATAGAGCGTCATGAAGATGATGAAAATCATCGGAACAAGTGTAATCCAGTAATTCCGGCTCAATCGCTTCAGCCAAATGGAGATCAGCAGTAAACTGATGCCGGCAAGCAGCTGGTTCGCCGTCCCGAACAGCGGCCACAGCAGGAATCCGCCGGAACCGAAGCCATTCGGCCCTTTCGGCAGCAGTACAAGTGCCGCACTGGATACGACTGCGATAGATGTCGCCACATGTGCTTTTGTCAGTGCAGGAACGTTATACTCCTGACCGAGCTCAGAAATGATGTAGCGCATCAGCCGAACGGATGTATCAAGCGACGTTGCGGCGAAACTGACTACGATAACCGCAACGATCGTTGAGGCGATGTTGGCTGGAATTAATAGACCTGTCGCTAACTGGCTTGCCCCGAGAATGAAGTTGCCGAGTCCGCCGCCGCTTGCAGCAGCAAAACTGCTGTACGTTTCACGGAATGCGCCTGCCGTCGGGAATAGTGTTACAACAGCAAGAATCGAGATCAGCGCCAGTACCCCTTCCCCTACAGCGCCGGCATAACCGACAAAGCGGGCATCCGTTTCCTTATTTATTTGCTTGGATGATGTTCCTGACGACACCAAGCCATGGAATCCGGAAATAGCTCCGCACGCAATGGTGATGAACAGCAGCGGGAACCATGACACATCCGTTGTAGCATTTGTCAGCGGTGCTGTGATTTCCGGATTCGTGAACAGCAATCCGAGATACAAAATCGCCAGCCCGACGATCAATTGATGGGAATTAATAAAATCGCGCGGCTGCAGCAGTTTCCATACCGGCAGTGTCGAAGCAATGTAGACATACACCATCAAAATGACAATCCAGACGAAGAATGCTGTTGAAACCGCGCCAAGCCCGAACAGTCCTGCTCCTTCTTCTCCTCCAAAGTATGAAACCACATCGATCTGAAGAATCGGGATTTGTGCTGCCAGTATAGCCGTCAAGTACATAACAGCAAGTGCGACCAGTGACGGCACCAGCATGTTTTTGCTGCGTTTATGCACAGCGTAGCCAATCCAGACGGCAAGCGGAATTTGGATGAACACCGGCAGTACACTCGCCGGGAAGGTGATGAACAAGTTGGCGATTACCCAGGCGAACACGGCATTTACCATAAGGACCAGTATTAAGATAATAAATAAGAACAAGATTTTTCCGCGCTGGCCGATCAGCCGGTTCGCAAGAGTACCGACGGACTGCCCTTTGTTACGGACAGACAGTGCGAGCGTACCGAAATCGTGGACACCTGCTGCAAAAATCGTGCCGAATACCACCCAGATGAAAGCCGGCAGCCAGCCCCAATAGACGGCGATGGCTGGGCCGAGAATCGGCGCAGCTCCTGCCACTGACGTAAAGTGATGGCCCCAGAGGACGAATTTATTGGTCGGGACGAAGTCGACTCCGTCCTCCAATTTATGCGCGGGCGTTACATAATTCGGATCAAGCTTGAATACTCTTTCCGCTACATACTTCGAATAAAAACGGTAACCTAAAAAAAAGAGAAAAAGTCCTATCGAAGCTACAGCAATTGCATTCATTAATCTTCCCTCCTTCTACATTATACAAACAGTAATACCCTTTCAGTTTAGACTATTCTAAAAATAAAGTAAATGCTATTTCTGACAACATAAATTTAACTTTCATCTATTATGAAGTCAGTCTCTTTTCTGCTGTCAGCCCACGAAAAAAGCCGGTTACCCGGCTTTTTTAAACGGTCAGCGCCTTTCCTGCGAATAGCTTTTTCGGGTTCTCCGTAAACAATTTATCCAGCTGCTCCTCTGTTACGCCCGCTTGTTTCAGCTGCGGCACCACTTCCTCGAACAGATAAGTCGGATGCCAATTGGCGACACCTGCTTCCGCTTGCGGCGGGATGACCGGCGGACGGCCAAGCCAGACAGTGATGGAATCATGGGACAGCATGATTTGATCTTCATATCCGTCCGCCAACAGTTCCAGCAATGTCTTGATCCGCTCCTGATCGAAAGGTGCTCCGACCATCCCCTGCAGGCCGAACCGGTCGAATGCGATACTCACTCCTGTTTCAAGCGCTTGCTTATGGTAGGACGGATCCGTATTGCCGCACATATGGCCGAGGACGATACTCGCCGGATCCGCCCCGAGATCTATCAGCAGCCGTGCCTGCTCGGGTCCCATTGTCCCTTCCTGCGTATGCGTCAAAAGCGTAATGCCCGTTTCCCGTTGCGCCTGTGCCGCCGCCCGGAAGAACATCTGCTCATAATCCGTGATCGCCCCTTTACTGGACGCCAGTTTAATGATGCCCGGTTTAATACCGGATGTCCCGATCCCATCGGTGATTTCTTTCATGAACATTTCACTGATTTCCTGCTCCGCACTTCCGAGTGACGCTCTGAATTTAAAATAAGGCGTCGCTCCTTCGCCCTCGTAATAGTAGCCGGTCGCGCAGATGATTTGCAGGCCGGACCGCTCGGAAATCGCTTTAAGCACCTCAGGGTCCCGACCGCATTCGTTCGGTGTCGGATCAACAACCGTCTTCACCCCGTGGCTCATCATCTTTTCAGCTGCCGCGACTCCCGCACCCACCGCTTCTTCGAAGTTGAACGGGCCGAGTGTGCTGTCGCCCTGGAATCCGGGATACCCGAAAATGAAATGTTCATGAATCAGTGTTTTCCCCATGTCTTCTGGCGCAATCGGTCCTGTGACTGTCTCCACTTGTTTTGCCATTTACAAAACCTCCCCGGATTTTCCCCGCTCTTCGTCCTGCAGTTTCCGCCATAAAATTTTCCCGCTGCTTGTCGTCGGAAATGTTTCCCGGAATTCAATGAACCGCGGATACTTATAGGCTGCCATTTGCCCCTTCGCCCATTCGATGATTTCCTCTTCCGTCACATCGCCTTTTGCTTCTTCATTCAAAATGACAAATGCTTTGACCGTTTCGCCTCTTCTCGGATCGGGAATGCCGACCACACAGGCCTGCTGGATGGCTGGATGTTTATAAAGCATCGATTCCACTTCTGTCGGCCATACTTTAAAACCCGCGGCGTTGATCATCCGCTTTACGCGATCCACGATGAAAAAGTAACCTTCTTCGTCTGTTCGCACAATATCACCCGTCCGGAAAAAAACTTTGCCGTCAAACTCGATGAACGAGTTCCGATTCTCATCCGGCCGGTTGTGATAGCCCTTAAATACTTGCGGCCCGTTCACGATGAGCTCCCCGTCCTGACCGGGACCGAGTTCTTTTCCGGTTGAAGGTTCGATGACACGCGCGTCCACATCGAATGACGGAATACCAAGGCACTGCAGTTTCGGCCGGTCCGGCGGATTGAAATGCGTATGTGAAATCGTCTCCGATAACCCGTATCCTTCGATATATTCCAGTCCGGTGATCGCTGTCAGCTTTTCTCCGACCGCTTCCGGAAGCGGGGCTCCTCCACCGCCGATTGCCTGCAGTGAGGAAATATCGTATTGCGCCAATTTCGGATTTGCGAGAAAATCGATGAGCATCGTGCTGATGTTGATCCAATGCGTGCAGCCGTACCGCTCGATTGCACTTGCCGCATAGTCGCGGTCCCAGCGGGTCATCATGACCATCGTCCCGCCTGCATAAATCGGCGTGTTCATACTATGCACCATACCGGTGACATGAAAAAGCGGAAGCGTCAATAATGCGGCCGCATCTGCGGTGATATTCATCCAATGGAAAGCTCCGACCGTATTCGCCTGCACCGTCCGGTTCGTATGGATACAACCCTTCGGTTGACCGGTCGTACCGGATGTATACGGCAGAATTGCCGTGTCTTCTGCATCCCCTCTGTATTCGAACGGTTTGCATCCTGCTCCGATTGCCTCTTTCCACTCAATCACTTTATCAACCACTTGCACCGGCTCCCTGACAGCTTCCGGTAATTCCCCAAGTCCATCCCCGTTTCCTGCGTAGTCAGAATAAGCAGCAGTGATAATTTGTGTAAGCGAGGTACGGCCTTTCAATTCATTTACCCGGCCATATAACTCTTGACCGATAATTCCGGCCCGGATGGCGCTGTCTTCTACGTAAAATGCCATCTCTTCCGCTGTGTTCATCGGATTGACCGGCACAATGACAGCTTCCGCCCGCAATATGGCATAATAACCGATCAGAAACTGCGGGGCATTCTGCATGAACAGCAGAACGTTCTCGCCTTTCTTGACGCCCAGCACATTCTGCAGATACCCTGCAAGCGCTTCCACTTCTTTGAGCACTTGACTGTACGTATACCGGGCGCCGTAATAAACCAGTGCCGTCTTTTCCGGATATTTTTTTGCTGAAATTGCCAAATTATCATATAAAGTGGTTTCAGGAACAGCGAGTGTTTTCGGTAATCTGCTTGGCCAAAATTCGAAATGTGCCTTATTCATCCGATTTCCTCCCTTAAAACCGACATATGCGTCTTCAGGCAGCAGCTGTGGGATTATTCAATTTGATGGATTCTTTTCGTAAGAATTGTGGATTCCTGAATGGAATCGCTCCCGATGAATACTTTCCACCGACACAGCTCCACCCTCCTGAAACTCCCGCCAACGTTTCAGGTGATTTTCAGCTCGGTGCCCGTATGCAAACGCATCCCAAATGAGCCTGCCGGTTATCTGTCCTTGCTTTCCTGCTTTTTAAAGTGATGAATTAACCGGTTGCACCAAGATCAGCGCCTTCTTTTAACCTGTTTCCGGTTCTCAGCGTGGATTAAAGTCGGGTTTCCGCTTTTCCTTGAATGCCGCCACACCTTCTTTATGATTATCGGTTGTAACCATCATTGCCTGCGTGATTCGTTCCTGTTCGAGGATTTCAGCGAGACTTGAAGTCGCCGCCTGATCTGTGATTTTCTTCAAGAGTCCAAACGTCCGGCCAGGACCGGCTGCCAGTCGTTCGGCTAACGCCAGTGCTTCCTGTTCCAATTGATCGACCGGATATACATAATTTACGATTCCCCATTCGTGCGCCTGCCGGGCGGTAATCGGTTCTGCGCTGAAAAATAATTGCTTTGCCCGGTATGGTCCGATCAGCCGCGGCAGGAAATATAAGCCTCCCCCGTCTGAAATGAGACCGACTTGGGCAAAACTCATAACAAATTTACTGTCTTCAGCAGCCACGATAAGATCGCTCGCGAGCGCCAAATTGAATGCTGCACCCGCCGCAAAACCATGAACCGCTGCCACAATCGGCTTTTCAAGTTCGCGCATTGCGAGAATCAATTTATTCAGTTCACCGATATGATCATATGTCTCTGCAGGACCAGCCTGTCCCATCGTTTTTACGTCACCGCCGGCTGAAAACGACCGGCCTGCACCTGATAATACAATCGCTCCGACATCATCATTCTCCCCTGCCGCTTTCACTTCTTCCGTCAGCTGTTCAATCATTTCCGGGCTGAATGCATTCAGACTTTCCGGCCGGTTCAATTGCAGTGAAAGCACAGCGTCCTGCTGCTTTACTACTACGTGTTCACTTGTCATTCCCATTCCTCCTCGGTCTGTTTTCTTTCGCCATTTCAGAAAGCCGGAAAGCCATCGCTTTCCGGCAGTAATTCAAGGTACCAGCACCAGCTTGCCGATCGTCTTCCGACCCTGCAGCTGCCGATGCACATCTGCCGCTTCCGCAAGCGGGTACGTGCCGCCCACTGTCAGTTTCAGTTTGCCGCTCCCTGTCCATTCCAGTAATTCACCAAGGCTCTGTCTGAATAAATCCGGTTTCCGCATGATTTGCGGCAGGAAGAACCCGACGACCGACTGATTTTTCCGCATAAGCTGTCCCGGTTGGAACTGAGCCTGTTCACCGCTCGCTGCCCCGAAAATGACCAGCCGGCCGAACGGCGCCAAGCATCTCAGCGTCTGATGGAACACTTCGCCTCCCACCATTTCAAGCGCCACATCCACACCCTTGCCGCCTGTCAGTTCCTTTACTTTATCTTCCCAGCCAGCTTCCGTGTAGTTCACGAGATGATCCGCCCCAAGGCTGCGTGCATGCTCCAGTTTTTCGTCTGTGCTGGCTGTCGCAATGACGCTCCCGGCCCCGAAAATTTTAGCCAGCTGCACCGCCAATGTTCCGACGCCGCCTGCCGCCGCATGCACGAGTACGGTCTCGCCCGGTTCTACCCGGCCCATCGTTTTCAGGATATGATAGGCACTCAGTCCTTGCAGCGGTAAAGCGACCGCCTGCTCAAATGGTACGCCGTCAGGCACAGGAATCAACGTCTGTTCCGCAACAGTGACATATTCGGCATAGCCGCCGGATTCAATCAATGCCACGACGCGCGCACCAGGTTTAAACCGGGTCACGCCTCCACCGACTGCTGAAACTGTCCCCGCGATCTCTGCTCCCGGTGTAAATGGCAGCGGTGTCGGCACAACATACTGCCCTTCCCGCCGGGCGGTGTCCGCGTAATTCACGCCAATTGCCTTGATCTCAACAACCACTTCTCCTTGTGCGGGTTCAGGCATCGGCGCTTCCGTCAGCTCCAGCACTTCCGGGCCGCCATACTTTTCCAATTTTACGATTTTCATAAATTTTCCTCCTTCTGGTTCAGCTTACAAATTGCCCGGCTTCAAATTGCGCCTGGGCGATTGCCCGCTTCGTCCGCGCTGTGCCACCGCGCTGCAACCGGCTCAATTCTGCGGTAACTGCAGTAACGGCGGTGGCCAGCTGTGGATTTTTTGCCGCTGATTGAATCATTTTCCGCGCAGCGAGTTCAGCAGCCAACAGCGTCTCGTCGGCAAGCGCCTCGGCAAGCTGGAGTTTCAGCTGCACTTTCTCTTCACCTTTTGCATCGAGTTCTTTTTGCGTCCGAAGCACAGCGGATTCCAAGGCATACAGCGCAATACCGAGATTTGCAAGCTGCATCAGCACGCCCTGCTCTTCTGCCAGTTTTTCACCATATGCCTCAAATGCCAGTCCTGCACACATCAAAAGGACACGTCGAACAGCTTTGACTGCTTCTGTTTCCCGCGTAATTGGTCCAATCCCGTCCACTTTTGGTTCCTGCATCTCGGAAGCCGCCTGATTGACGAGATCCAGCAGCGGAATCTGTCCTTTCATCGCCGCTTTCAGCAGATTCATCGGGATGAGCAGGCGATTGATTTCGTTCGTCCCTTCGAAAATCCGGTTGATCCGGGAATCCCGGTACATCTGCTCGACACCGTATTCTTTGATATACCCATAGCCACCATGCAGCTGAAGCGCTTCATCGGCGACGAAATCAAGTGTTTCCGAACCATAGACTTTGCACACTGCACATTCTGATGCATATTCCATCAGCTGTTTTGCAATGAGACGCTGATCGTCCGACTCATATAGACTACCGAGCGCGTCTTCCAGATAACCAGCTGTCCGGTACTGCAGCGATTCAGCCGCATAGATGCGGATCGCCATGTCGGCGATTTTCTCCTGCGTTGCACCGAAATCTGCAATCGCCCTGCCGAATTGCTTTCGTTCTTTCACATAGCCAAGTGCGAGTCCCATCCCGTATTTGGCCGCTCCCGTACAGGCAGAACCAAGATTAAACCGCCCCAAGTTCAGCACGTTCAGTGCGATGACATGGCCTTTGCCGACTTCACCAAGCAGGTTCTCCACCGGCACTTCGCAGTCTTCAAAAATAACCGCTCGGGTCGAAGAGCTTTTGATGCCCATCTTCTGTTCTTCCGGTCCGAGCGACAACCCCGGAAAGTTCCGCTCCACGATAAATGCGGTGAACGCGTTTCCATCCACTTTGGCGTAAGTGATGAACGTATCCGAGAATTCCGCATTTGTGATGAACATTTTAGTGCCGTTCAAAATATAATGTGTTCCGGCTTCATTCAGCCGTGCGGTCGTCTGTGCTGCGAGCGCATCCGATCCGGCGTTCGGCTCCGTCAGACAGTAAGCACCGATGAACTCACCGGAGGCGAGCTTCGGCAAGTATTTCTCTTTCTGCTGTTCCGTCCCGAAATACGTAATCGGGAGTGTCGCGATGCATGTGTGATTGGACTGCGCCACACTGTAGCCGCCGCCCGACCCGAGCATCTCGCCGACGAGCCCTTTGCTGATTTTATCGAGCCCAAGGCCCCCGTATGCTTCGGGTACGCTGTGTCCGAGCAGGCCGAGTTCACCCGCCTTGTGTAGAAGTTCCTTCACTTTAGTGAAATCCTGATTCTCCAGCGCTTCATTATTCGGCCGCACTTCCTGTTCCAGGAAGCGCTTTGCAGTAGCTGCAATCATCCGGTGCTCTTCGGTAAAATTTTCCGGGGTGAATACCGCATCTTTCTCTGCGGGGCTGTAGAGGAACGAGCCGCCCCGATATGCCAGTGTGTCAGTCTTCATAACGTTCATCTCCTTCTGAAGCAATCGTATTGCCTTTAAATTCAGGAACTGTCGGAATGATGCCCCGGTTGGCCGCAAATTCAATTTCTTCTTCCCACTCGTTCCGCAGCAGCATTTTTCCGACACGGGATGCCTTCAAAATTTCTGCCGCTTCCTGTTTTCTGGATTGATAGAATAATAGCGCCGCCTGTGCGGCATCGGTCAGTTCCCATGTGTCTGATTCTTCCAGCAGGCAGTCAATGAAGTAACCTGCTCCGTAGAAATCTTCCAGACAGAATTCTCCGCCGGACCCGGAACAAACTGCGATCACCGTTTCATTTTTATGCCGCTTGGCAATCAGCTCAGCTGCTGCCTGGCCATTCAAGAGAGAAGCGATGTATGTCCGTGCCGCCGTTGCCGAATTCCGGATCGCAACGGTCCCATTCGTCGTGGACAGCACGACCGTTTTTCCTCCGACGGTCTTTTGCAGCTGCAGTGGATTCGGATCGAGGAACCCTTCAATGGTCGCGCCGTTGAACTCGCCTGTCAGACAGAAACTGTCAGCTTTCAGCCGCTCTGCAGCTTTTCGCGCTTCGTCTCCATCCATCACCGGAATAACTTCTTTTGCACCATAATGTAAACAGGAGACAATGGTGGACGTTGCAAGCAGCACATCAAAGACGACCGCTATTTTGCCGTCCTGGAGTTTCGTTTCTTCCAGTTCTTCTTTTTTCAGCAGCACATGCAGTTTCGGCATTTCTTCACGTCCCTTTTGCAACAGCCAGTGCATGGCGGATCAGACTGTCCGCGAACCGATTAAAATGGGCGAACCGCTTATCCTGGGTCTGTCCCTGCCGGTAGCGGTAGTAGATCTGTTGAATGATGACAGCCAGTTTGAAGTAGGCAAACGTCAGATAAAACTTCATATTGCTTACATCCCGTCCGCTTTTCTTCCCGTATTGCTCGATGAATTCCTGGCGCGTATAGAAACCATCCAGGACGGTGACCGGCGGCTTGCCCATTCCGGATTTCAACAATTCAGGATCATCCGACTGGATCCAGTAACTCATCGCCGCACCAAGATCGGCAAGCGGATCACCGACGGTCGTCATTTCCCAGTCGAACAAGCCTGTCAGCTGTGAGAAATCTTTCGAGAACATGGTATTATTCAATTTGAAATCATAATGGATGACTGTCGGATCCGGTGATGCCGGAATATTGGCGGTCATCCATGCCTTCAATTCATCTATACCTTCCATATCATCGGTCGCCGCCCGTTCATAGCGGCCGATCCAGCCATGCACTTGCCGTTCCATGAACCCTTCAGGTTTTGCAAGTTCAGCAAGCGGCGTCTCCTTATAGTCCAATGCATGGAGTTCAACAAGCGTGTCGACCATTTTTTCGGAAATCCGGCGGCATAAATCCGGCGTCGGTTCCACTCCTTCCGGAAAAGCGGTATCCAGCACAATGCCATGCCGCCGTTCCATGACGAAAAACGGACTGCCGACAATATCGGAATCATCCGAAAACACGTATGGTTCCGGAGCCGCTGGAAATACAGGATGCAAAGCCGACAAAATCCGATGCTCCCGTTCCATATCATGCGCTTTTGGCGCAACAGGACCGAGCGGCGGCCGACGTAGCACAGCTTCCCAGTCACCGATCTGCAAAGCATAGGTTAAATTGGAATGACCGGTGCCGAATTGGCGGACCGTCAGCTCCCCTGCCGGCAACCCGTCGATTCTTGTCCGCAGGAATTGCTCCAGTTTCTGTACATTCAACTCTTCCCCCGATCTTACAGGGATCGTATCGTTCGTATGTGTCGTCATTCGTTTCACCCCGCCTCTGATGCTGCTGCCAGATGTTCTGTCAATGTCTCGCGGAACCAATCCGGCAGCCGCTCGCTTTTTTGTTTATCAAAGTCAAAAAAGACGATACTCGCCTCCCCGTTTGCAATACGCTTCCCTCTGTCATCCTCAATCCGGTGAACAATCGTGAAACTGGAATTGCCGATCCGGCTGATTTCGGAAACCACTTTCAGCCGCTGATTAAAGTAGCCTTGGCTGACAAAATCACATGTGGCAGATGCCAGAATGAATTTCCAGTTACCTATCCCCATCTCAAAGCCCATTTCCCCAAAAAAGTCCGTCCGCGCTTCTTCCAGATAGATAAAATAGCTAATATTGCTGATATGGCCCAGCGCATCTGTCTCACAAAATCGGACTTTCACATCTATCTCGTGCGCCACTCGGTCTCCTCCTCCATTATTTATTCCGAAATGCCGGCTTTCGTTTTTCAATGAACGCCCGCACTCCTTCCTGAATGTCTTCTGTCTGAAACACTTCTTCAAAGAGCGCTGCTTCACGTTCAATTCCTTCACCGAGCGAAAGCGCAAGCCCCTCATCCACAGCCTGCTTGATCCGGGAAAGAGCGGGTAATGAAAAACCGCTGATCCGGGCAGCCATTTTCTCCGCCGCTTTCAGTACATCACCCGTCGGCACAACGAAATTCACGAGACCGATACTGGCCGCTTCCGCAGCATCAACCGGAATCCCCGTAAACATCAGTTCTTTTGCTTTCGCTTCACCTACAAGGCGCGGCAGACGCTGTGTACCGCCGCCGCCCGGAAACAGGCCGAGTGTAATCTCAGGCAGCCCGATCTGAACAGCTGCATCCGCTATGCGAATATCGCAGCACAGCGCCAGCTCTGTTCCGCCTCCGAGCGTCAAGCCGTTCAATGCGGCGATCACCGGTTTTTCAAAGGCATCAATTTTATTCAATATGGCATGGGTCTCCATGAGTCCCTGCTTAAGGCCGGATTTACCGATCAATTCCGGGAACTCTTTAATATCGGCACCTGCAACGAATGCCCGGTCGCCTGCCGCTGTCAACACGACCGCAGTGACTTCCGGGTCTTGTCCCAGCTTGCTGAATGTTTCATCCAATTCCTTGAAAACGCGCTGACTCAGCACATTCATCGGCGGATTGGACAAGGTTATAACCGCATAGCCGTTCCGTTTCTCGCTATGTACGTGATCCGCCATCAGCTTCTCACTTCCTTGAGTGAGTAATCGTAAAATCCCTTGCCGGTTTTACGGCCGAGCTCCCCCGCTTTCACTTTTTCTTCAATGAACGCAGGCGGCTTATCTGCCGGGTCCCCGGTTTCCGCATAACGCTGCTGCATGACGTAATAACCGACATCGATTCCGGAAAGATCCATCAATTCGAACGGTCCGATCGGGTGGCGGAGCGCTTTTTTGACGATCAGGTCAATATCCGCATAGTCCGCAATCCCCGCCTCATATAAATCCATCGCTTCTTTCTGAAGGGCACCGAGAATCCGGTTGGCCACAAACCCGGAAATTTCCTTCCGGAGCAGAATTCCCGTCAGGCCAATTTGTTCACAGACAGCCAGCGCTTTCTGTGCCGTTTCTTCAGACGTCCGGTCACTCATCACGACTTCCACGCAATCCATGACGAGCGGCGGGAAAAAGAAATGCATATTGCAAACCTGTTCCGGCCGTCCTGTCACTTCTGCGATCAATGAATTGACGATTGTCGAACTGTTGGAGGCCAGAATGGCATGAGGCGGCGCGATTCGATCAAGTTGCGTAAAAATATCCCGCTTTACATCCAGTTTTTCCACAACGGCTTCAATGACCATGTCTGCGTCACTTGCCGCCTCTTCCAACACCCCAGTAAATGCAAGGCGGTTGAAAGCCGATTCACGTTCTTCTTGAGTGATTTTCTTTTTTTGCACCCATTGCTCCATCAATGCTTCCAAACTGTATTGTGCTTTTTCAAGTGCATCAGCGTTCACGTCCTGCAGCTTTGTCTGATAGCCGCCCAATGCGCATAGCATCGCAATCTGATGACCCATCTGACCGGCGCCAACCACGCAAATCCGTTTTATATCGTTATTCGCCATTCTGCCCCTCCTTTATTCGATGCCTTGTAAAATAAGCGTTGTATAAATCGCCGCCAAGTGGTCCGGTGAAATTTCACCGGCCGGGTTATACCATTGATAACTCCAATTCGTGATGCCGAGAACTGCGAACGCTGTAATTCCCGGCTCCATATCTTCCCGGAACTCACCTGCACCCTTGCCCCGTTCCAGCACTTGTTCAATAGTAAGTCGGAATCGTTCCCGTTTTTCCCTGATTTCAGCAGCATTTTCTTGTCCCAGGTGACGGACTTCCCGAAAAAAGACACGGGCACTCGGCCCGTAAGAAGCAATATCCATAATCAGCAGCCTGATCATCCCGCTGATCTTCTCTCTTGCTGAATCCCCGCTTTCAACAATCACTTGCTGCCGTGCCAGCAGTCGATCGATGTAACCCAGATGAATTTCCATCAGCAATTGTTCTTTACTTGTGAAGTAATAATAGAAGGTTCCTTTTGTCACACCAAGCGCTTCTACAATGTCCTGTACCGATGTCTCGACAAATCCCTTCTCTTCAAACAAGAGAATGCTGTGCTGTGTGATTTTCTCTTTCATACCTCTCTCCCGCCGTTCCTGTTATCAGCTGTACTTCTGTTACCGGTTTTCTTCGCGAAGTGCCCGTCGCAGAATTTTCCCGACATTCGTCTTTGGCAGTTCAGCCCGGAATTCGACAGCACGAGGCACTTTATACGCAGCCATTTTGCCGCGTGCCCATTCAATCAATTCGTCTTCTGTCACTTCCTGTCCGGCTTTGTTCACAATGATCGCTTTCACACTCTCACCGCGATACGGATCTGCAATGCCGATGACCACCGCTTCCTGCACCGCCGGATGCTCGTACAGCACTTCTTCAATATCACGCGGATAAACGTTATAGCCACTCGAGATGATCATGTCCTTTTTGCGATCCACAATAAAAACATAACCGTCCTCGTCTACCTTGGCGATATCGCCTGTGTACAGCCAGCCGTCCCGGAGCGCATTTTCCGTTTCTTCCGGCATATTCCAATAGCCTTTCATTACTTGCGGGCCGCGGATGATCAGTTCACCGGCTTCACCGGCAGGAACTTCGTTTTCACCCGTAGCGAGGTCCACCACCTTGTATTCAGTGGAAGGAATGCCGATTCCGATGCTGCCGGGTTTCCGGGCCGCAAATGAAGGATTGCAATGAGTTACAGGGGAAGCTTCTGACAGTCCATAACCTTCCAGGATTTTCGCGCCGGTTTTCCCTTCAAACTCTTTCATCGTTTCCACCGGCATCGGGGCGCTACCGCTATTGCATAGATGAATGCTGTCGATGCCGTACTCCTGGGCCTTTGGATGATTGGTAATCGCGATATACATCGTCGGCACGCCAGGGAACGTCGTCGGCTGTTCCCGTTTAATGGTGTCCAGCACTTCCTGGAGATCAAATCGCGGCAGCAGAATGTTCTGTGAACCGGTTAAAATGGACAGATTCATAGCCGAAGACATTGCGAATACGTGAAACAGCGGAATGACCGTCAGGCAGCGCTCTTCGCCGAAAACAAAATCATGTTTGAAAAACTCGTGAGACTGGAACGCATTCGCCAGGATATTCCGGTGCGTGAGCATGGCACCTTTCGACAGCCCCGTCGTCCCGCCTGTATACTGCAGGACCGCGATGTCCTCCTGAGGATTTATTTCCACGTTTGCCAATTTTCCGTCTCCCTTACCAACGAAGCTGGTAAATGACCAGTCTCCTTCCTGCAGGTCGGGCTGGTCCGTCTCAAAACTGACAACGATAATGTTTTTCAGTGACGTTTCACCGGCAATTGCTTTAATGCGTGGATACAGCGGTTCATAGACGACAATCGTTTCCGCTCCGGAATCCTTCAGCAAGTAAATCAGTTCCTGCTCCAGCAGCATCGGATTGACTTGCGTGACGGTCGCCCCGGCTTTCAGAATGCCGTAATACGAGACCACATATTGCGGACAGTTCGGCAGCATAATCGCCGCCCGGTCCCCTTTCTGAACCCCTGACTGCTGGAGCGATGAAGCAAACACCGTCGAAAATGTCAGCAATTCCTTGTAGGTCATTTCTCTTCCGTAGAATTTCAATGCCACGTTATCCGGAATCTTCGCGGCTGTTTCAGCGAGAATATCGGGTAGTGTCTTGTCCGGAAACTCCATTACGGCGTTGATATCTTCCGGGTAATGCTTATGCCAAGTTTGCTCTGTTACTGTCATCTCCACATCGCCTCCATTTTGAATTGTTTTAAACAGCGTGCATGCCGCCGTCTACCACCAGTACATCACCAGTCACATAATCCGATGCTTTTGAAGCCAGGAACAAGGCTGCTCCTTTCAGGTCTTCATCTGTTCCGAAGCGTCGGAGCGGTGTGAGATTAAGAATTTGATCGCCGCCTTTTTCAATCAGCACCTTAGACATTTTCGTCGGAAAGAATCCAGGTGCAATGGCGTTCACGTTGATGTTATGCTGTCCCCATTTAGCTGCCAGATCCTTTGTCATCGTGATGACGGCGCCTTTTGAGGTGTTATAGCCAATCGTATCCATAAACCGGGGATCCGTTCCGCCAAGACCTGCCACAGACGAAATATTGATGATTTTGCCGCCGCCTTTTTCAATCATGACCTTACCCGCCGCCTGGCTCATCAGGAAGGTACCCGTCACGTTGACGTTCATGACTTTCTGCCAGGCATCAAGCGGCATTTCCGCAGCCGGCGCTCCCCATGTGGCACCGGAATTATTCACCAGAATATCAATAGTGCCGAATTTTTCCACTGTTTTTTCAATGACATTTCGGACATCTTCGGGGTTTGAAATATCACAAGCCATTGACAGTGACTGTACGCCCGCTTCCTCCAATTGCTTCCTCACGTCCTCACAGGCTTCCACGTTCCGTGAGCACACGACAACATTTGCGCCTGCTTCTGCGAAACCTTGGGCGATTTGTGCGCCAAGACCTCTTCCGCCACCTGTAACAATGGCGGTTTTACCCTTGAGACTGAATAAATCCATCACATTCATCAATTTCTTCCTCTCTGGTACTGACCAGTTAGTATTTTCGAAATATTAAATATAATGTTAACGCTTTCAAATAAAAAAAACAAGACAAAATTGTCTACACTCCCCGCTCTCTGTGCTTCAGTTGACATTGCAACAATTTTTCGTTAATATTACTTACTGTTCGTTTTATCACAATAATAAGAATGAAGGGAGCCGACATGAAGAAGGTTACGAATGTTTTTTACATCACACTTGCACTTGTCGCAGTCACGGTTATTTATGGTGTCATTGATCCGGAAGGCTTTGGGACAATAACAGGGAATCTTACTGGCGATATCAGTACTGGATTTGGCTGGTACTATCAATTGCTTATGACTCTCCTGCTCGCTATCTCCCTTTTCCTCATCATTAGCCCTTACGGTAAAATCCGGTTAGGCAAAGAAAAAGAAAAACCAGAATTCTCAACAGCCACTTGGCTTGCCATGTTATTCTCCGCAGGGATGGGAATTGGACTTGTTTTCTATGGCGCTTATGAACCGCTGTCGCATTTTATCGTCGACGCGGCTACTGAAGAGATTGGAAGTGACGCAGCTTTCAAAGAAGCAATGCAGCGCACATTTTTCCATTGGGGATTCCAGCCATGGGGAATGTACGGCATGGTCGCTCTGTCACTCGCTTTCTTTCAATTCCGCAGAGGAGATCGCGGATTAATTTCAGCAACACTGAAGCCGATTTTTGGTGAAAAAATGGATGGTCCTTGGGGCACTTTCATCGATATAATCGCAGTATTTGCAACCGTCTTTGGGGTAGCAAGCTCTCTCGGCTTCGGCGCTGCTCAAATTAACGGAGGCCTTACTTATCTTTTCGGTTTCGGAAATGATGTATGGTCCCAGCTTCTCATCATAGCGGTCGTTACGGTTTTGTTTATCTTTTCAGCTTGGACCGGCCTTTCAAAAGGGATCAAGTATTTATCGAATACAAACATGGTACTTGCCGTTTTGCTGCTGTTTCTCGTTCTTATTCTCGGGCCGACACTGCTGATTTTCAATGTATTCACCCAGTCACTCGGCGGATACCTTCAGAACCTTATCCAGCTGAGCTTTGAAACTTCAGCACTCAATGAGGAAAATCGGAGCTGGCTGAATGCTTGGACCATTTTTTACTGGGCATGGTGGATCGCTTGGTCGCCGTTCGTCGGCATGTTCATCGCCCGGGTCTCAAGAGGCCGGACAATTCGTGAATTCCTTATAGGTGTCGTCATTGCACCGACCTTGCTTTGTGCAATCTGGTTCTCCACTTTCGGTACAGCAGCAATTAGTTTACAGAGAAGCGGCATCGTTGATGTGGCAGCCAGCGCAGTTGAAACGACATTGTTCGTCGTCTTCAGTGAATTGCCGTTCGGGTTCATTCTGTCGATTGTCGCCATTCTGCTCGTGTCGACGTTCTTTATCACATCAGCCGACTCAGCAACATTCGTACTCGGCATGCAATCAACGAATGGATCACTCGCACCGTCAAATACAGTAAAAATCGCATGGGGGCTCATTCAATCCTCCATTGCAGCGATTCTGCTGGCCGTCGGGGGCCTTGGCGCTATTCAGAATACGATTATCATAGCGGCCTTGCCGTTCTCATTCATCATTATATTAATGATGTGGTCCTTATTCAGAGCCTTGAATTACGAATTAAAGTTAATCGAGAAAAAACGCCATTAATAATAAAACCGGCTCCGGAGAATTAATTCTCCGGAGCCGGTTTTTACTTATTTTTCATCTTGTTTTTTCTGTTCTTCACGCTGCTGTTCATCTGCTTCATCCGCTTTTTTGAAATCATCCGGATAAAGCACTTCCTGTGTATCGCTCAATCCGTTATTTTTATCCGTGATTTTTTCGTGCGGTTTTTTATCTTCTGCCATGATGTATTCTCCTTTCGTTCGGGCATAATTGTCTTTGCTTTATATTTTCCCGCTTCGAAAGGCACTAAACATCAAAACCGCCGCTGCTTCTCTACTTAAAATGCTTCGTGCGTGTTTGGCTTAAGAGCGCCGAGCTCATATAAGATGGCTGCATCACTGTTTTCGCACCATACTTCTTTCACCTTACCTTCTTCGAATCGAAAAATGATAATTCCTGTCTCCCGGACTTGCTGATTCTCAGGTGGAATATCAAACCATCCGCCTTTATATGTCATGCGTCCGGTATAGCGAACCACGAGCCGGTCGCCTTGTTCGATAACGTCCTCGAGTATCCATTCGTCACCATGAAAGACCGACCGGAACCAATTCATGAATTCCTTCATCTTGTCCCGGTCACTCTTCCCATTCCGTCCATGATAGACAAAATCCGGTGCTGTCAGGCTGTCCAAGACATCCGTGTTTCCTTTCGTAAAATATTCCATAAACCATTGCTCTGCTATATGCTGCTTTTCTGCACTCATTCCAATGTCGCTCCCTTATTCCTAAGATGGCAAGTAAGTTGTGATACTGCGGAGGTCAAGATTTCCACCAGACAAAACCGCCGCTACATTCTGATAGGGCGCCTTCAGCTTTCCGGACAAAAGCGCAGCCACTGAAACAGCTCCCGATGGTTCAACCAGCTGCTTTGAACGCTCCATAAGGAACTGCAAGGCTTCTCTGATTTCATCTTCTGTCACCAGAATGAGATCGTCCAAATATTTTTGAACGATCGGGAATGTTAAATCCCCCGGCTGGGAAGTCCGCAATCCATCCGCAATTGTATCCGTGCCGGAAATCGGTGTAATTTCTTTATTCTGAAGTGACAGGTATGTATCATTGGCCAGCTGCGGTTCAACACCGATTACTTTGACTCTGGGGTTCGATTCTTTAATGGCTGTCAGAATGCCGCTGATAAGCCCTCCGCCACCTACCGGCACCACAATCACTTCCACATCCGGCACTTGCTCAAGCAACTCGAGGCCACATGTGCCTTGACCGGCCATAATCAGCGGATCATCGTATGGCGGCACATAGATGCCGGCACCGGTTTCCGCCAGATCCCGTGCACGCGGAATCCGTTCAGCTGAAGTCAGACCGCAAAATTCCACTTCGGCTCCATATGCACGGATGGCGGCAACTTTGGCGGCACTTGCATCTTCCGGTACGGCGATGACAGCGCGCACGCCTGTCTCGCGTGCCATGTAAGCGACTGCCTGTCCGTGATTGCCTGAAGATGCAGCCGTGATGAGAGTTGCTCCGTCTTTCACTGCATGCCTGACTTTATTCGCCGCTCCTCTAATTTTAAAGGAACCGGTTTTCTGCAGGTGTTCCGATTTCAGGTAGATTTGGCTTCCGCACTGTTCGTTCAGCAGTGTTGACGTCAGGACCGGTGTTTCATGGATGACTTTATATATTTCTTCCCGTGCAGCTTCCACGTCTCTCAGTGTGATCACGTCTTTTCCTCCTTGCCGGCATTTCCTTTAATTATAACGCAGTTCAAGTTCTCTGACTTCAAGAAAAAAATGCGCTACGATGAAGAGACCAGTTACAAGGAGGGACAGAACATGTTAAAACGATTGATGGTATCCGGATACAAACAACATGAACTCGGTATCTTTGACAACCAGCACCCCGGTATTCCGATCATAAAAAAAGCCTTGCGCAACAGGCTTGAACCCTTGCTTGAAGAAGGGCTGGAGTGGGTGATCCTCAGCGGACAGCTCGGCGTGGAGACGTGGGCGGCTGAAGAAGTAATGGAGTTGCAGGAGAGCTACCTGGATTTAAAGTATGCAATCATTACACCTTTTCTTGATCAAGAGAAGAATTGGAATGAAGCCAAGCAGGAGAAATATGAAGAGATCACTGCCAACGCTGATTATCACGTCAGTTTGACGAACCGCCCTTATGAAGCACCGTGGCAGTTCGTGGAGAAAAACCGTTTTCTGCTGCGCAATACAGATGGGCTGCTGCTGGTTTATGACGATGAAAAAGAAGGCTCCCCGAAATTCTTGAAACAGGAAGCCGAACGCTATGCCGAAGCAGCGGACTATGAAATTATGCTGATTTCTGCAGACGATCTGCAATGGACGGCAGAAGAAGAACGGATGCGCGATTGGTAGCAGCCTACCTACCGTCCTTCCTGCCGTCTCTTGTGGGAAATCCGGTACGCTTCCGGCCGGAAGCGGAGAATACGGTCTTCAGACGGCTCAATTCCAGCCGTCACTTCACAAGGATCAAACAGCATGCCTTCCCTGTCGCCGGTCCGGCGCTGAATACTTAAGTGGCCGATTTCAATTCGCTCCCGATTCTCCGGCCATAATTTGGTCGGATCATCAGTCGGATCACCGGGACGGCCGAGGCGGATAAACAGACGGAATCCGACCGGCCCGCGTGACAGCCGCTCCTCCATTTCCCGTTCAAAATACCCGAATTCCCCTTTTCCGTGGGGCAGTCTCTCGATTTCCGCATCCGGTTCCCATTCATATTTAATGGGTTGTCGCCGGCCTTCCTCATTGACAAAATAGAATGCATGAATCGCATAATAAGCCCCTGAAGCGAAACTCGCAGGTGCCTTCATTTTCCGGAGCGCCTTCAGTCCTGACCGGCTGTCCGGGTAATTCAGGAAAAGGCTGAACAAATCTCCCAACCGGGGTTTTCCGTTGCTGAATGACCGGTAAATGCTGACCATCTCGTTGAATGTTTCAGGCGTCTTGGCAAAAAAGACCGGTGATGTGACACTGACGATGGAAGCCCGTTGACCGTCAGGAAGTTCAAAGCGCACAGCCATCCCTTTCACTGGCGATTCATCATCCAGCCACAACGGATCAGGTGAAAAATGGGAAAACCGGACAGCCGCCTGTACTGTGCCCCCCGTGAAATGCGGTGCGGTTGTCCACCTTGCCGCTGCGCCGTTTGCTGTAAATTCCGCTTCATATACCTCTCCCCGAGCATGTGCCCGTCTGTAACCCGGATACACACCGAATCCCTGTTCAATCATATCTACTGCTTTTTCCGCCTTTTCCTGTTTATCCATATGCAGCATCCCTCCTTCCTCTGTTCATACCCGTTTCACTATGAGTAAAATCTGCAGAAACGGGAATAGCAGGAAAAGAACCCATTACTGGATTGGAGGGGAACAGCTTGAAAATCGAAAAAGGCGACAATCAATTTTCGGCAATGGAAGACGGACAGGAAATCGGCGTCATCACCTACGCACCGAGCGGTGAAAACCATTATGTCGTTGAGCATACGAAAGTGCAGCAACAAGCAGAAGGCCGGGGAATCGGCCAACAACTGGTGGAAAAAGTAGTTGAACTTGCACGGCATGAAAACAAAACAATCGATCCCCAATGTCCATTTGCAGCAAGCGTAATTGATAAGAATCCCGAACTCCAGGATGTATTGGCGAAATGATAGAAGGGGCTGTCCTAAAAGGTTGTGTACAATGACCTTTACGGGCAGCCCTTTTAACGAGCTCCGAAAGAAGCCCCCATCCTCAGGGAGCGGAGCGAGCAGGGTGGGGATGAATTTCGGTCGGCGAACGCCGACATTTTTTCTTTTCTTTCTGTCAAACCAGCCTGTATACTCGACATAAACAGAACGTGAGTTCCAGTGTGCAAATGGCAATGAATGAACAGAAAGGAGGCATCGTCATGGCGGCTGACAAGAAGGGAAGTCACATCAAAGGCACGAAAAAGCAATTGCCTGACGGGTGGATAACAGGCGCGTTCCGTTATGCCATTTTTCCGACCGATGAACAGAAGCAGCGCCTGGAGATGGCATTCGGATGTGAGCGGAAAGTGTATAACGAATACGTCGCGGGATTGTACGACCACTTGGAAGCCGCGGGTTTTCAGGCGGGTTTCTGACCTACAGGGTTCCGAATTACACGACGATCACCCAGCGCTATGATTTCCTGGATCGGTCGACTGATTCGTTTGTGTACAACGATGCCAAGATCCGTTTTCAGGCAGCCATCAAAAAGTACAACGAGACGTACGGTAAACGCCCGCTGCAATACAAGAAATCTGTACAGAAAAAGATGAAAGCCGGCTATGTGCCTTCCCTTCGAGACGTCAAGGGGCTGCCGAAATTCCACAGTAAAAAGCAAGGCGGATTCAGCTATACAACCAACCAGACGAACGGGAATATCCGCATCGAATCGAGGGACGGCGCGACGTTTCTGCGGATTCCGAAATTCCCTGAAGGTATACCCGTTCGATTGCATCGGAAACTGCCCGCCGATGGGCTGGTTAAAAAAGTGACCCTCAAGCGGGAAGGCACCCGATATCTGGCATCGATTTCTGTGGATTACCCGTTCGAAAAAGCACCGCTGAAGGAAACGGTCTTGGCAGCCAACATGACCGCATTGGACTACAGCCAATCCGGTTTATACGTGGACAGCGACGGGAAAAAAGCGGGCTATCCGCGTTTCCATGAATTGATCGGGAAACGGCAGCGGCGGCTGAACAAATCGCTGGCCCGGAAGAAAGAACGCGCGATGAAAGATGAAAACGGACAGCCTGTCTATTCGAAGAACTACCGGCAAACAGTTGTACACTATCAAAAGACCATGGCGAAGGCGGCCAACCAGCGGAACGATTTCCTTCACAAGCGCAGTCATCAGATAACCAATGATTACGATGCGATTGTGGTGGAAGACCTGGATTTGACGAATTTGGCGCAGTGCCTGAAGCTCGGCAAGAAACTGCATGACAATGGATTCGGGATGTTCCGCAGCATGCTGAAATACAAGGCGGAACGAAAGGGAAAGCATTATATTGTCGCTGATCGGTTCTTCCCATCAAGTAAGCTGTGCAGCGCCTGCGGACACAAAAAAGAACGTCTGCGGCTTTCCGAGCGGACGTATGCGTGTGAAAGCTGCCATGCGGAATTGGATCGGGACCATAATGCGGCCCTCAATCTCAAAAACTACGGAATCCACGCCTTGCTGGACACGGGGTTCTTGGCAGATCCTGTGTCGAACTAATTCCGATCACGATCAGTAGTGGCTGGGACGCCACGAATTCAAGGCTTGTGACATCGGGCGTTAGCCCCGTGGATGACCAAGCAATAAAAGAAGGGAGCGAAGTCTCCCTGAAGCCTCCACTTCAAATTTCCGAAGGAAATTAAGTGGTGGGTAGTTCACTTTTGACTGATATCCAATCCATCAGCACTTCCCCCGGGACAGCAGCACCGGCTTCACTTGCTTCTGTACGTGACCACTCCTGTATTGTCATAACGCAAGTGACTTTCTGTTTATTACCCCTAATGCAAATCAGGTGTTTTTTCGCCCTGTCTTAAGAATAACGACTAAAAAAAACAGACTTTTTTCACGATTGTGATTCAGATCACAATCTTTTTTTGTAATTCCTATATTATCATAAGTAAGAGATCGATCTTTAAAAAAGCCCAAGGAGGCACCCGAAATGAAAAGAGGTCTTGCAGTAGGAGCGACGTTGTTGTTTGTATCCGGGATACTTACGGCTTGCGGAGAGGAAGCTGCTGTTCAAGAACCTGCACCAGAGATCGAAGCTGGAGAAGTCACCGAAGTCGCAGCTGCGGCCAGCAGTACTGCAGAAACAAAGGTTTTCGGTCCACATGAAGGGGTGAACCAGCCGGTTGTTCCAGTCAAAATGGAACGGGTCGGTGAGCATGAAGTAAATATAGAGATGACCGCACAAATCACCGATATCGAAATTGCGCCGGATCTCATGTATAGGGCTTGGACATTCAACGGCGAAGCACCAGGCCCGCTATTAATTGTCAACGAAGGCGATATGATCAATTTTAAACTTATCAATATAGACCCTGCCATTCCGCACAGCATCGACCTTCATGCCGTGCATGCAGCTCCTTCCGTGAAGTTTGCGGATATCATGCCGAATGAAGAAGGCGTCTTTTCTTACCCGGCAAATGACCCCGGCGTATTCATGTACCACTGCGGCACAGACCCGGTTCTCGCACACATTGCCAACGGTATGCACGGCACAATCATTGTAAAACCGGCAGACGGTTATCCGACTGACAGTGAAATTGACCGGGAATTCGTCATGATCCAGAATGAATGGTATGACTATAATAATCTTGAGGACTTTGCAAACGGAGAACCAAGCCAGGTCGTCTTCTCGACTAAAGCGCTGAATGAAGGCGACCGCAACACAAATGGTGATACATTCAGCCTGAAAGACGAACCTCTTACCGCAAACGTCGGGGAAAAGATCCGGATCTATATCAACAACATGGGACCGAACGAAGTCAGCTCATTCCATGTCGTCGGAACTGTCCTGGACGACATCTATATAGACGGCAATCCGGAAAACCATATGACAGGCATGCAGACGATTCTGTTACCGGCAAGTGGTGGGGCAGTTGTTGAATTCACTGTAACTGAAGCAGGCGATTACCCGATTGTCACGCATCAATTCAACCATGCATCCAAGGGAGCTGTCGCCGTATTGCGAGTCGCAGCTGAATAGCATTATCGTCTCCCATCAATGTCACGATGCGAGAGCATCTGTTACAAACCAAAAACCTCCAGAACGGAGGTTTTTTGGTTTTACTGTTTACATTCATCCATTGGAATAGCACACTCCTTATAAATCAGCATAAGGAGAGTAGCTCCAACCGGACTTGTAAATCTGTTCAATACTGTGTTCATCGCTTAAACAACTCTTCTTCCAACAGCAGCGGATCAATCCGAAAAAAACCGCCAGATGTTACGTCAAGCACACCATGGGCTTTCAATTGCGCGATGCAGCGGTTCACTGTTTCACGCGCTGTTCCAATCATGTTAGCCAGCTCCATATTCGTAAACCGGCTGGTGAAAACAATCCGACCTTGATTATCCTTTCTGCCATGCTCGTTAGATAGGCGCGCTAACAGCAGCAGCACCCGTTCGTTGGCACTGTTCATGATCATTTCACTGAGCCGCTTTTGAAGATCGATTACTTTTTCTTCCATTACCCGGTGAAGATTATAAGAAATAGCAGGATATGCTTCCATTAGCTTTTTAAAATTATCGACAGAAACTAGAATTATTTCCGTTTCGGTAACAGCAATCGCATCCGCAGGATAATTACCTTCCCTGAAAATACCGATATGCGGAAACATATCCCCGTCCTGCTGAAAAGAGACGACTTGCTCCTTCCCGGAGATATCGACCCGGTGTATTTTCACTTTCCCTCTCACGACGAAATGGAGATATGTGAGCGGTTCATCTTGTCTGAAAATAAAGCTGTGCTGGCTGAATGTGCGTCTGGATGCCATATCCAGCAGTAATGCTTCCGCTTCCGGCGGCAGATCGGCGAATAACGGCCATGTCCTGATCAAGCTGTCCCATCCTCTCTTTCTTCTCGTTGATTTTCCGACTTTGTGATTTATCCGATTACAGCAATTCAGTCGTATTGTCATCACAAGCCAAACTGGCGCCATCCCCAAAAACGTCTGATTGTCCCGATTTGGAAAGAGGCAATCCTTCTTTTCATCCTACCAGACTCCTTAAACAAATGGTTCATGGAATTAGCTGTTTGCCCGGGCGCCGAACGGGTAAATCACCATTAACAGACACGGTTATGGGGAGGCGAATCAATTGGAACAGTCTTTAACTAAAGCAATCAACACATTTTCCATACCTTACCAAAAAACAGATGACTTAACGCCATTGATGAACGCTATTGGGGAAGCAAAAATCGTCATGCTTGGAGAGGCTTCACATGGCACTTCAGAATTTTATTCTGTCCGGGCAGAACTGACAAAACGCCTTATTCAAGAGCGGGGATTTTCATTGGTCGCCGTTGAAGGCGACTGGCCGGCTGCCCGCGAAGCGAATCGTTATGTCAAGGGACACGGGAAAGCGCATACCGCCCGGGAAGCACTTCAGGCATTCGGCAGATGGCCGACATGGATGTGGGCGAATGAAGAGATCGTGGAGTTCCTGGAGTGGATGAAAGACCATAATAACCAAAGCGCATTAAAAACCGGATTCTATGGAATTGATGTTTACAGCCTATGGGAGTCAATGGATGAAGTGATCCAGTACTTGACGCACACCGACCCATCCGGCGGTGATTTGGAACTTGCAAAAAAAGCGTTTACTTGTTTTGAGCCATATAATCGGATTCCCGAAAACTATGCACTTTCCTCTGTCAACTTTACAGATGCATGCGTAGAGGAAGTATCCACGTTACTTTCATCCATCCGTTCGAACGAAGAACGCTATAAAGATGAGCAGGAAAGCGACTTGAACCTGGAAATCAATGCATTGGTTGCCAAAAATGCAGAAGATTATTACCGGGCGATGGTCCACAGCAATGCGGAATCCTGGAATATCCGGGACGAGCATATGGTGGAGACGGTGAATGAAATCATGGATCATCATGGACCGGACGCCAAAATTGTCATTTGGGAGCATAACACCCATATCGGCGACGCCCGGGCGACAGATATGGCAAAAGCCGGTATGATCAATGTCGGGCAGCGGCTCCGGGAACAGAACCGGCCGGAAGAGGTATACGCCGTTGGCTTTGGCACCCATCGCGGCACAGTGATTGCCGCTGATGAATGGGCGGCTCCGCAAGAAGTGATGCAGGTGCCTCCTGCCCGCGCACGCTCTTGGGAAGATGAATTGTATAAAGCCGGTGGCGGCAGCAAGTATTTACTTTTTGATGATAAAAACCGGAATTTATTCAATGATTGGATCGGCCACCGGGCAATCGGAGTAGTCTACAACCCCGCTTATGAAGCATATGGAAATTACGTGCCAACGCGAGTGTCAGAACGCTACGATGCATTCGTCTACATTGAAGAGACAAAAGCTCTTTCACCCTTACCGCAAAAACCGGTCCTCTAAGGAGGACCGGTTTTCAGCGTTTTTCAATAAGTTCAAGATGAAAGTCTCCAACAGCGCCTTCTTCATAAAGATTTGTGAAGGAAGTGAAATAATTGTGAATAACTGCCTGAAAATCTACTTCCAAGGATGGAATTTCGACCCGGAAGTCATTTTCATACAGAAGTACGGTAACGTCATGGTAACTCTCATGTGTCACTTGAAAGTCAAAGCCCACGATTCGGCGGCCAAGGTGCTCCTTTTCGAAAAAACCAGTTACATCAAATATCCGGCCATTGATCATAAGCTGCAGTGTCAATTGACTTCTCCCCTTTCAATTATCCTTTCATCGCACCGGCCGTAATACCGGCTACGAAAAATCGCTGCAGGAATACATAAGCAATCACCATTGGCAATGAGGCAATGATGACGCCGGTAAACAGCATCGGATAGTTAGTGGAATACTGGCCTTGGAACTGCAGCAACGCTAGCGGCAAAGTGACATAATCGTCTTCTGTGACCAGGAGTAGCGGATACAGCAAATCGTTCCAGTGAATCACGAAAAGGAAAATAGCTGCCGCGGACATGGATGGCAGCGAAAGCGGGATGATGACCCGGGAGAACACTTTCCAGTTCCCCGCCCCGTCAATTACTGCAGCTTCAATCAATTCTTTCGGCAGCGTCCGCATGAAGCCGGTCAGAATAAAGACAGCAATAGGCAGTGTGACGGATATATTCACGAGAATCAGTCCCACCAGACTATTGGTAAGCCCTAAATCGAGCACGAGTGAATAAAGCGGAATCATGCTTACTTGCGCCGGCACCATCATCCCTAAGATAAAAACAGTAAAAAGCAGGTTGCCGAGCCAATTATTCAGCATTGTTATACCGAACGCAATCATGGATGAAAATAAAAGTGTAAACGTAACAGAAAAAATCGTGACAATTACACTATTGGCAAAATAGCCAGCCATGTTCTGTTCTTCAAAGATGGCAGCATAGTTTTCAAAAACCAGTCCGTCGTCAGGCACGCCCAGCGGATTCTGGAACGTCTGCTGCATGGTTTTCATAGATGTAAGGACTACAATCAGAAGTGGCACGATGATCAGCAATGCATAGATGATAACAGGAAATTTACGTAGCATGCAGGTCCACCTTCCTTAGTACGACACGCGGTCGGACCGCAGCGCTTTGAATTGGAGATATGTAATGATTCCGATAATAAGCATGAATAGGACAGAGACGGCAGAAGCGTAACCAAACTCATACCCTCTGAACGCCACTTCATAAATGTACGTGGCTATAATTTCTGTCGAGTTATTTGGCCCCCCGCCCGTCATGGCAAATACAAGATCAAATGCCTTAAAAGACTGGATTGTCGTATAAGCCACAACAATCGTTGCAGAAGGCGCCAAAAGCGGCCAAGTGACATTCCGGAACGTCTGCCATTTGCTTGCCCCTTCAATTCTGGCCACTTCATAGAGGTCTTCCGGGATGGATTGCAGACCTGCGACAAAAATGATGAGCATTTGCCCGGCATGGAACCACACTTGAGTGATGGCAAGTGAATAAATCGCAATATCGGCATTACCAAGCCAACTCTGTGTCAGCGCCCCGAGTCCTGCCGCTTCGAGAAAATTATTCAAGATGCCAAATGTAGGGTCGTAAATAAATGCCCAGATAAATGCAACCGACACGGACGACAGAATCGTCGGAAAAAAATAAAGTGCCCGAAAAAAAACGTTTGTTCTTGTGTTTCGGATGAGCAACATCGCAAACGCGAGTGCAACAATCGTCTGCAGGATAACTACCGTAAACATGAACTGCAGATTATTGACCGCTACTTTTTTAAAAATCGAGTCGCCGGTGAAGGCCCGCTCATAATTTTCAAATCCGACGTACTGGAAATTCTCACTGAGTCCGTCCCAATCTGTAAAGGAATAAAATAACGCACTTACGGTCGGATAAAGAAAAAAGACCAAATACAGAAGAAACCCCGGAACGAAGAACCAAAAAAGTGATTTTGAATTTTTCACGGACTCCCTCCTCAACCTAAAATAAGCTGTCACCCGCCATGGCGAGTGACAGCTTTCTGTCTACTCGGTAACTTCTTCAACCACTTGCTGTGCTTCCGCTGCTGCTTCTTCAGGAGCTGCACCGCCGATTACATTCTCGATGGAACTCAGTACCGCATCTTCCACCTGGGCATTTGTAATCATATAGCGCGGCTGGAAACGCGTTTCCCGTTCATCGATCCAGTATGAGGTATTCTGAAGGGCTTCGGATTCATATTCGACTCCTGTTACCGTCAGATGCTGCCCTGTCTCATTTGCGTACTGGGAAGCAACTTCAGGCTGGGAAAGAAATTCGATGAATTCTGCTGCCGCTTCTTTATTTTCAGAGTTGCTGTTAATTGCCAGCATAAATGTTGCTGTGTGGATACCTTCATACCGTGCTTCTTCTTCTGATACCGTAATTGGTGCCAGTAAGTCGAGCTGAAGATCGGGATTCAGTTCAAGAAGGGATGCCATATGGTAAGAGCCAGTAGCCAGCATGGCTGCTTCGCCATTCGCCACGAGTGCCATCGCTGCATCCTGGTTTGTACCGAGGGCATCTTCCTGGAAGAAATCGTTTTCCTGCAGGTACTGGAACTGCTCAAGGGTCTGGATCCACCAGTCGTCCGTCAGCGCCGCTTCACCGGCTACCAGGTCCGTAAAGGCTCCGTCCGGTGCATTATTCATCACCATGGAATTCATGAATTGGTTCGGTCCAATATCTGCACCTGGAAACGCAATCGGGATGATGTCATTTTCTTTCAATGTCTCTCCCATTGCGATAAATTCATCCCAACTCTGGGGGACTTCAAGCCCCAGTTCTTCGAAGATTTCTGTATTATAAACAGGCATATTGAACACGAGCTGGTACGGCAACGCTAACTGCCGGCCATCCGCCTGCCCGACTTCAATTGCTCCCTCGTCGAAGTTTGCCACAAATTCCTCATCTGACAGGTCTTCAAAGAACCCAGCCGATTCAAGGGCTTCAAATTGCGCTCCCGGGAATGTCGCAAATACATCACCTGTAGATCCTTCCTGCAGCATGCGTTGTGCCGTCGCCATGTACTGATCAGACGGATAAACATTCTGTTCCACATTGATATCGGGATTCTCTGATTCGAACTGATCAATGAGCACATCAAAGACTGCCTGGTCTTCCCCCCGCCAATGCATGAAACTGAGATCCACTTCCCGCTCTTCACCAGTTCCTTCTGCTTCATCGTCTCCGGCACAACCGGCAGCCAGCAGTGGCATGCCGATCAGAGTTGTAGCCAATATCCATTTCTTTGACATTCCCATTCCCTCCCTGAACTTTAATCGCTTACATTGTGTTAATTGTATAGTATTTACGTGACAATTTCAAAATCTTGCCTGTACTCAGTTAAAAAGCTTTATGTAGAAGGATTTTTATGGTAATTATCAGTTAACCAAGAATCGTACTGGGCAATTGAAACCAAACCAGCCGTTATTAAAAGATGGCACAAACCTTTAGACTCTCACCATTCTGCCTGCATGATTATATCCATTGACTCATCTCTCTGCCCGAACTGCTTTATCCTAACGAAAAACCGAAAAAGCAACGCTTTTTCGGTCAGTACCCTATTCATGCTTCTTCTGTTTCTACACTCAATACAAGCAGCCAATCTTCTGACTGTGTCAGTTCCTTCAATGGAATTTGCTCGCCATGCCCGAGTACAGCTTTATCTCCGACAATTGCCACTACCATAGCCCGGATATCTCTGCTGCTATTGGCATAAATATCCCCGATTGAAGCGGCATATGCGGATTCACCTGTAAGAATCGTTTCCAGGTTCTCGTCTTCTGACATTTGCTGCGCAGTAACAAGTGAGGGATCCTGGTAAGCAATATCATTTTGGCTGTCTTCCTTACCTGGAACCAGTACGAGAAACTCATTCATCTGGACTGAGTTCCGGCGAGTTGTGATCACATGATCATCTTTTACTTGGTCCACTTTTTCAAACTCGTTCAGCGAGTAATGATCCAAGTAATCAGGAGCTGGTTTTGTGATTAGGATATATCCATTTTCCTTTGGCTGCACATCATCTCTGAGAGTATAGCGCTTCCCCCAGAAAATAAGGGAATCGTTCGGTTTCGGTTTTACTTGAACAACTTCGTCCGTCCGAGCAAGCACTTGCTGCATATCCTTTATCCGGTACATATGCAGTGATTGCTTTAATATGGGCTTTACTGAGTAAATCTTGTGGAGTTCGTTATTGAAATAAACGAACTGACCTTTTCGTGCCTGCAGCAGTTTCATGCAGCATCCTCCATTCATAAAATAAATCCAGTTTCATCATAGAGGAAAAAGTATCGAAATGAAAGCGAAGTAAGTTATTTTCGTTTAATTCGTTGGAACGGCGGGAAATAACAAGGAGTAGAACGCGAATCGAAAAGGAGTTGAATGGAATGAACCGCTATGTTGTAGAACCGAATAAAGATGCTTCCCGTTGGATTGTGACACTCGAAGGAGTGGCACCGGATGATTCGTATCCGACAAAAAGCGGTGCGATTGATGCAGCCGAAGAACTTGCAAAAGCAAACACTCCAAGCAAAGTAATCATCTTGGATGATGATCACAATGAAGTGGAAGAACGGACTTATTAACATATGCGCGAACTTCAAAAAGGAACTTCCCGGGAATGGGAAGTTCCTTTTTACGTCCGCACTCCAGCGGTCAGGCCCATAGGAAAGACAGAGGACAAACAGCGTTTGGTCCTCTGTCTTCGCGACGAGCTTGCGCAGGAGCATTTCTTTTTATGGGTCATGCAACCGTTACGACAGGATGTGATGCCTTTAGGTTGCGTTCCTTAGTCCGGCTCTCTCCACTTTTCTTGTTGTCCAGACTCCAGCGCCCAGCCCCTCGAGTCGCTTCGACCTTACCCGCGATGGCAAAGAGCGCCATCTTCGGAAGTCCTCCAGCGCTCGTCGGGGGCCCGCACGATGCGGGTCAGACAACCGTTGCGGCAGGATGCCGCGTTTTTAGGTTGTCCTCCTCTGTTCCGGGCGCTTGCGCTTTTCTTGTTGTCTAGTTCGTTCGCCAGCCCGTACGCTGATTTCACGCCCTCCGCCGGAAACAGGTTTCCGGGTCGGCCGTTCCAATCCGCTAACGGAGGCCCACAGGATGTGGGTCATGCAACCGTTACGACAGGATGTCGTGCCTTTAGGTTGCGTTCCTTAGTCCGGCTCTCTCCACTTTTCTTGTTGTCCAGACTCCAGCGCCCAGCCCCTCGAGTCGCTTCAGCCTTACCTGCGATGGCAAAGAGCGCCACCTTCGGTAAGTCCTCCAGCGCTCGTCGGGGCTTACAGGGCGCTTGCGCTTTTCTTATTCACCCGCCGATATAAGACATGCCAATCTTGTTCCTGTTCTTGGCTGTCTGCTCGGTCCGCTCATCCGAATAACGATCGCTCCGGCTGTTCCATACCCCGCTGATGGCGTCCAGCAATTCGGCATCGCTGGCTCCATTGCGGATCAGCTCCCGAACATCAAATCCGGAAGAAGCAAACAGGCAGGTATAGAACTTGCCGTCAGATGACAAGCGCGCGCGTGTGCAGGAAGAACAGAAAGATTCAGACACAGATGTGATAAAGCCGACTTGTGCATCGGTGCCTTTATAACGATAGCGTTTCGCCACTTCCCCGAAGTAATCCTGGTCCACCGGCTCAAGATCATAAGCTGCCTGCAGCCTGTCGATGATTTCTTTTTTAGTGATGACTTTATCGAAACTCCATCCATTGTCATTACCGACATCCATGAACTCGATAAACCGCAATGTGATATTACGATCCCGGAAGTAAGCAGCCATTGGCAGAATTTCCGATTCATTGACGTCTTTCTGGATCACCATATTGATCTTAATCTCAAAACCGATTTGCTGAGCGAGATCAATTTGTTTTAGAATATGATCCGGTTTGATGCCGCGGCCATTCAATTTGCCGAATAGCTCAGGATTTAGCGCATCCAGGCTGATATTCAGCCGGCGCAGCCCGGCGTCGTAAAGCGGCTGCGCATACTGCCCGAGCATCACGCCATTCGTCGTCAGACCGACGTCTTCTATCCCCTCAACAGACAAGATTTTCTTAATCAGTTCGGGAAGGCCTCTGCGCATGAGCGGTTCACCGCCGGTCAGTCTGATCTTCTTCACGCCAAGCGACGCAAATAATCCCGTCAGCCGGTGCAGTTCCTCAAATGACAGCAATTCGTTTTTTGGCAGGAATACATAATCATCGCCAAATACCTCTTTCGGCATACAGTACGAACAGCGGAAATTACAGCGGTCCGTCACTGAAATCCGCAAGTCGCGGATCGGTCGTCCAAGCCGGTCTGTCAGTGCATGTCCAGTCATGTGTGTCGCCCTCCCTTTCGTTGGTCATCCGGTTTGTTGATGTTGCAGAAAACGCCTTCGTCTGCATGAATCCGTTCAGATCCGATCCAGATTGCCGGCACCCGCTCCAGAAATCTCATGACACTCAATTGCCCCTGCGCCAGTTCCTGTTCCACTTCGTCTCTCATCCGATTACTCCAGACACTGAACAGCGGAACGTGATACGCCGCTGTTGCTACAGCCGTCACGCCTTCACTGCCGCCCGATGCTTCCATCAGCCGCCTCACTTCTGTACGGCCGATATAAGGCATGTCACACGGCAGTACAATGTACCGGTCAGCAGGATGGGTGCACATGGCCGAAAAAATACCGGCCAAGGGTCCGAGTCCTGCCACTTCAGGCAAATCAGTGATTACATCATACACTTCAGGAAACCGGTCCGCGAATTCCGGCCTTGCCACAACGACCACCTGGTCTGCAGCTGCCTCCAGTGCATCGTAAACCTGTTCATAAAAGTATTTTCCGTCCGCTTTTGCAAAAGCTTTGGGAGAACCATAACGGCGGGACAATCCGCCGGCAAGAAGGATTCCGACTGTCGTCATCAGCCCCCGCTCACCGGAGGAATGAATGCCACTGTGTCACCATCTTGCAGAATATCATTCGCCAGCGCGTATTCTTCATTCACCGCTACCCGGACAGAGCCGTTCCGGATGCCCGGGTACTTTGCTTCCGCCCATTGCCACAGGCCTTCAACAGTCTGACCGGCGAGTGCCGCCTTTTCTTCAGCGACACCCGTCAATTCACGAAGTCCCGCAAAATAAAACAATCGGATCATCTCTGTTCCCCCTCGGGTTTTTTCTTTTGGTCGCCGATCCATTCCTCGCCGTCTTCCCAAATCTCTTTTTTCCAGATAGGCACCATTTCCTTAATCCGCTCGATCGCATACTCATTCGCCTCGTAAGCGACCCGGCGATGCGGTGAAGAAACGGCAATCGCTACTGCAATATCCCCGATCTGGAGTTCGCCGATCCGGTGGGCAATCGCTACGCGTGTTCCTTCCCATCTGTCTTCAATTTCCCGACCGATTTCCGCCAGTTTTTTTTCAGCCATTGGCACATACGCTTCGTAAGCCAAATACAGTGTGCGCACACCTTTTGTCCATTCCCGTACATGACCGGTGAACACGGTCACTGCGCCTGCTTCCGGACGCAGCACATAATCGGCGTATGCTTGCGGGTTGATCGGTTCGGCTGTCACTTCAAATGCTTTCATCTGTTCCACCTTCCAGCCAATCAGCGAACCACGATGTCAGCTGATCTGTGTTAGTGCGTTCTATGAACCCTCGCGTTTTCAGCCGGGTTGTTTCCTGTCCAATAACTAAAACAATATTGTCCAACTTCTGCAGATCTGTCCAGTCCTCCTCGGACCGCAATAATACAATTTTATCATATTTGGCATCTTTATATCCTTCGATAAGCACCAGATCAGGCTCATGCATTTGTGCCAGCGTCAACAATTCCTCTACGCTTACTAAGGGCTTTCGCATATGCAGCTGAATGACTCCTCCGCCGAAAGCGACCGAACTTTCTGCCCCTGCGGCAAAAAAACGGGTGCTATCCGTATCAGCCGGCGGCATACCGAGTGCTCCGCCATGTCCATGGTGCTTGATGACCGCGACCGACTTGCCAAGCTGTTCTGCCATCTTGAGCAGCTGCAGGATCAATGTGGTTTTGCCGCTGTTCTTAAACCCGACGACTTGCAGGATTTTCACAGTTTCCATTCCGCTGTCCCTTCTTCGCTTCCAAGTAACAGCACATCCACCTGATCTCCCGCTTTAAATCCTCTTGTTCCGCCCGGCAGCACGATAAGTGCGTTGCCTCTGGCGATTGAGGAGACTGCATTTGATTTATTAAAGCCAGCCGGCCGGACAGTGGCACCGTCATAGCTGGCCCGGATGAAGCGGGTGAACGGATTGGCTTTCGCAAAATCCTCATCCAGCACTGCGCGTGTGTGCGGCAGGTAGATTTTCATAGCCCCCATCATGGTCAGCAGTGCCGGACGCACAAACAGCTCAAAACCTGTGAAACAGGCAGATGGATTTCCGGAAAGCCCAAACAGATACTTGCCATCCGCTACAGCGACGGTTGTCACACTCCCTGGACGCATCGCCACTTTATTGAACAGAACTTGCGCGCCCAACCGTTCATAGATCGCCGGAAGAAAATCGAAATCGCCGACAGAAACCCCGCCAGTCGTAATCAGACAATCCGTTTCCGCAGCTGCCCGTTGTACGGCTTTTAAACTGTCTTCCAAATGATCAACGGAAAGACCGTACATTTTGCAGTCAATCCCCATACGAGCCAGCTGTGCCGCGATCATCGGGCCATTGCTGTTCCGGATTTTTCCGGGTACCAGCGGCTCGCTTACATCCAGCAGCTCCGTTCCGGTCGACAGAACGCCAACAACCGGCCGTTTCGCCACTCTAACTTCGGCATAGCCGAACGTGGCCAGCACCGCAATCGTTCCCGGATGAATCAGGCTCCCAGCCGGCACCACTTCCTCACCCTCCTGTACATCCTCTCCCTTGAGTGACAGGTTCTCCAATGCCTTAAACGGCTTACGGATAGTAAAACCATTCTCCAATTCGGCAGTCTGCTCAAGCATTACGACGGCATCTGCTCCTTCCGGCAACTGAGCACCCGTCATGATGCGGACAGCCTCATTAGGACCAAGCACTGCTTTAGAAACAGCTCCTGCACCAATGTAATCCACTATGGCAAACTTCACCCGATGATCCCCTGATGCACCGACTGAATCTGTTGAGCGGATTGCAAAGCCGTCATAAGGTGAACGGTCAAATGGCGGAACGGCATGGGATGCCGCAACCGGTTCCGCTAAAATCCTGCCGTAGCTCTCTGCAAGCGGAACGGTTTCGGTTCCGAGCGGTTTCGCTTTATTGATAACCCGGGCAACCGCTTCATGCACCGGAATCGGTTTTCTGTGTTCCACCATCGCTATCTGCTCCTTACTGCTGGCATGCTATACTGATAATTAATTATATCTGAAAGGATGATCCCAATGTCCGAACTTACACATTTTAACAAACAGGGCCGCGCCAAAATGGTCGATGTATCGGATAAAGCTGAAACAGTCCGGACGGCCCGCGCCCGGACTGCAGTTCTGCTGAATAAAGTAATCTACCGCCAGATCAAGGAAGGCACCAATAAAAAAGGGGATGTGTTTGCAGTCGCACAGGTGGCGGGTGTTATGGCCGCCAAAAACACTGCCCAGATTATCCCAATGTGCCATCCTCTCGCATTGAGTGGCGTCGACATTGAATTCCAATGGAATGTCGATGAAGATGCTAATCATTACGAGGTAATCCTTATTGCAGCAGTTAAGACAAAAGGGCCGACCGGTGTTGAGATGGAAGCCCTCACTGCAGCATCTGCCGCCGCTTTGACCATCTATGACATGTGCAAGGCGGCCGGTAAGGAAATGGTGATTGGTCCGACCATGCTGATCGAGAAGACAGGCGGCAAATCAGGCGATTACACCCGGGGCTGACGATGCTTTGTCAGCTCCTTCATAATATGATGAATTTCCGGAAGAATAAGCCGCTCCATCGCCAGTCTGACTGCTCCTGTTGAACCCGGAAGAACAAATATGGCTTTTTCTGCAGCTGTTCCGCCCAACGCTCTTGACAGGAGTGCCTTCGTGCCGATGTCTTCCGCGTAACTCAAGAAACGGAACAGCTCGCCGAAGCCATCCAATTCCTTCTGCAGCATTGGCCTCACAGCTTCGATGGTCACGTCACGATTTGCAATACCAGTTCCGCCCGTCGTAACCACGGCATCCAGATCCTCGCGCTGCAGCCATTCCGCGAGCACTTCGCGAATGGCTGTGGTGTCATCTTTCCTGATTTCGTATGCGCCGATTTCAAGACCGGCAGCCAAGGCAAGTTCCTGGACAAGCGGTCCACCCTTGTCCGTCTGCTCGTTCCGGGTATCGCTCACAGTCAGCACTGCGATACGCAGTGCCCTGTCTCCTTGAAATGGTTGCAGCATATAAATCCCCTTCCTCTTTAACCGAATAGCTGGTGGTACAGCCGCTGTCCTTCTTTGGCATTTTTTGTACCATGGATAAGCAGGCGGCCATTCCCGAAAAGCACCATCCGGTGTCCCAGCGCTGTCAATTCCACAAAATATGGAGTCCGGCGCACATTTGCTTCCAGCCGGCTGCCGACTTGCTCTGCATCATCAAGCGTGATCGGCCGGTTCGGATCCGGCAGAATCTGTACAGCATCCCGTCCGCATAACACAGCAGCCCCATATCCCACTGACTGCAGGGATGGGTAAACCGGTTCTTCTCCGCATGTTTCACAGGCCGCATTCCGGATTCTTGAGATTCCCACATCCAGTTGGGAATTGTCCCATAGATTGAAGTGGTGAACTTTCTTCCGTAAGGCTTCCCGGTTGCCGCTCAGCCACTTCAGCGCTTCCGCGCATTGCAGCGCTGCCGTAATCTGCACAGCAGGCGCAATGATGCCGACTGTGTCACATGTCTCATTCACAGAAGGCAAAACCGGCAGCAGGCAGCGGAAACAAGCCGATTCACCCGGCACAAATGGAAACACGACGCCCGAGCTGCCAACACACGCGCCATAGATCCATGGAATTTGATACTTCGCCGCTACATCGCTGATCAGCAGTCGCGTTTCAAAATTATCGGTCGCATCCATGATGACGTTGCTGCCAGCTGCCAGCTTCTCTGCCAGTGGCGCATCAAGATTATCCAGATACGTGTAGAGACGCACGTCTCCCCGGATCGCTTTCAGCCGCGTTTCGGCGGCTGCCACTTTCGGCAGCATTTGTTTTGCATCTTCTTCTGTAAATAATTGCTGGCGCTGAAGGTTCGACCATTCCACATAATCCCGGTCTACAAGATGAATCTCGCCAATACCCGCCCGGACAAGGGTTTCAGCGATTGCCGATCCAAGTGCCCCGCAACCGACAATGGTTACAGCAGCTTCCGAGAGCTGTTGCTGCCCGGCATGGCCAATCGGCTTGAATAGCGTCTGTCTTGAATAGCGTTCGTTCATGCAAGTGCCGCACCTTTCACATAACGCAAGGGCGGCCGGTCAGACCGACAGCCCTTTTGTTTTAGATTCCTGTTTGGCCGTGATGTCACTGAATGTGCCGACGTACTGAATCGGCTCCCCGGTTTCGTCTTTGACCGTGCTGATATTCAGCCACTGCAAATACTCTTCCCCGTTTTTCCGCTTGTTCCAAATCTCGCCCTGCCAAATTCCATTTTCTTTTATCTCTTTCCACATCTTACTGTAGAACTCCTTCGATTGCTTGCCGGATTGCATAATCCGCGGGTTTTGTCCTATGACGTCTTCCTTACTGAATCCAGTCAGGCGCGTAAACGCCGGATTTACTGCCCGGATGTTGCCGGAAACGTCTGTAACGATGACTCCCTGCCCCATCGAATCAAAAACTTCGGCTGCCACTGCAAGACGATCCTGATAGTACAACCATATCACGATTACGAGACTCGCCAAAGCAACTTGCGACAGTAACATAAATCCGATGGAGTACTGGCCTGTGATGGAGTAAATAGCCGCGAGCATGAGCGGCGGGAAGAATCCACCGAGACCACCCATCATGGAAACAATCCCATTCGCGATACCCGCCTGCTTATGGAAATAGAACGGAACGAGTTTGAAAATGACACCATTACCGATTCCAGCACTGACGGCAATTGCCAAGGTTCCGACTGTATATAGGCCGATCGATGGAGAGAATGCCAGTATGATCGCTGCAATAGTATAAACACCAAAAGTACCGATTAATAGAAACAGCGGCTGAAATTTATCCGCCAACCACCCGCCGAGCGGACGAAGGAACGTAGCCAAGGCGATGAAGCCGGCTGTCCGCATCCCTGCATCCACTTTCTCGAGACCGAAATTCGTAACGAGGAAGTTTGGTAAATATACAGTGAATGCAACGAATGATCCGAATGTAATGAAATAAAATAGCGAGAAGAACCATAATTTTTCATTCTTATATACACTCTTGATCTGCTCCATGAGCGGCACTTTCACTTTATTTTCCTGACGATCACCGGCAAAGAAATTCAATGCAGCGAACACAAGCAGAAGCACCAGATACAGCTTAACAGTTGCCGTCCAGCCAATTTGAGTGGCTATGATCGGTGCTGAAAATGTTGTAATAGCTGTACCGATATTCCCGGCACCATAGATTCCGTTAACGAACCCATGCTTTTCCTTCGGGTAATACTTCGGCAATGATGTAACCCCTACCGAGAAGATGGCGCCGCCGATTCCCAGGAACAGTCCCCCAATGATGAGATCATTCACTGAAGATGCTTCACTGATGTAGAATACCGGGAACAGCAGCAAAAGAAAACTGATCAGGAATACAATCCGTGCGCCAAACAAATTGGCCCAGTAACCAAGCGGAATCCGCAGCACTGAACCCAGAATGACGGGAATCGCCGTGACCAGCGCCAGCCGCTCCGGCGGAATGGTGATGTCTTCTGAAATGAATGGCATCAGTGCAGAAATAATAACCCAAACCATGAATCCGACAACAAGATTCGCTGTCTGCAACGGCAACTGCGTTTTTTTAATCATCCTACTCACCTTTTTCTAAAGTCTTGTTAGTTTTTACAGCTTTTCTCCACTAACTTTATTGTAGAAGTAAGGTGCATTTCTTCCTATTAGGGGAGTCCCTGCATAGGCCGGGGGAATCCCTGATAACAAGAAAAGCGGAGAGAGCCGCGAAAGACCGATAGCGGATTGGAACGGCCGACCCGGAAACCTGTTTCCGGCGGAGGGCGTGAAATCAGCGTACGGGCTGGCGAACGAGCTGGACAAGAGAAAAGCTCAAGCGCCCTGCAAGCCCCGACGAGCGCTGGAGGACTTACCGAAGATGGCGCTCTTTGCCATCGCGGGTAAGGCCGAAGCGACTCGAGGGGCTGGGCGCTGGAGTCTGGACAACAAGAAAAGTGAAGCGAGCCGTGCCGACAGCTATAAGGTGGCTTTCCTAAACCATAAAAGAAATGCTCCTGCGCAAGCTCGTCGCAAAGACAGGGGACTAAACATCATTCGTCCCCTGTCTTTCCTGATTTCGTGAAAGTGGGTGAAACGAAGGTGCGGACTGGCGAGCAGAACTGGACAACAAGAAAAGCGCAAGCGCCCTGAACAGAGGAGGACAACCTAAAAACGCGGCCTCCTGCCGCAACGGTTATTTGAACCGCATCGTGCGGGCCCCCGACGAGCGCTGGAGGACTTACCGAAGATGGCGCTCTTTGCCATCGCGGGGGTAGACATGAAAACCATACGAACACGGGGAAGGCCATCATGGCCATTGAAAACATCTACTCAGTTACATTTGTCGAAAAAAAACCGCTTCACGCGGAAGCAGCTCGGGAGGCGATTCAAGTGATCAGCGTATTCAGTTTCTCAAACAGCGCATCCTGGTCGGCCGCTTTCATCAAGTTCTCAGCCATTGTAAACAATACAGTTTCTTCTTTCACAAAGTGAACGGTCAGCACTTCAAAAGCTTCCGCTGCATCTTTGACAACAGCTTTCATGTCTGCAACCGATAAGGCATTCAAGTCCCCGCGTGTGTGATGCAGAAAATGACCGATATAGCCATCGATTTCTTCATGCTCTTCCTGAATGCCGACAAGTGGTCCCTGTTCGAACCCAATATACGTGCCAAGCAGCGGAAAAAAATGAGTCTCTTCTTTTTCCGTATGGTTTTTCAGCGGCTCGATGAATTCGATGATCAGCCGCCGCAATTCCTTCAATTGGTTGTGTGCCTCCGCTTCATCCAGCTTCTCCTGTTCGAACCATAAAATGATGGCATGCCATTCCGCCATCAAAAATGATAAATAGCGGTGCTCATTTTCCAGCACACGCATACAAGGTTCTTTGAATCGTAATTCTCCATGTCCCGCCAAGGGAAATCCCTCCTGTTGCCGCTCAGAAATTCAGCAATTTCTTCTTTAGTGCATACTCCACCAGCTCCGGCCGGCTTTTCAGATTCAATTTCTCCATGATTTTCGCTTTATGTGCTTCGACTGTCTTTACGGAAATAAACAATTTTTCAGCGATCTCTTTATTGCCGTATCCTTTAGCAATGAGCGGCAGAATTTCGAGCTCACGCTTGGATAGCACTTCAAACGGGCTCTCTTCATTGATCGTCTGATCACTTTTCACAAACTCCCGAACAAGAGACGTAGCCATTTTGGGATGGATATATGTTTCGCCCCGGTATACCGTGCGAATCGCTGTGATCAATTCGGTTTCCGGTGCATTTTTCAAGATATACCCCGATGCGCCATTTTTCAATACGTGAAACAGGTATTCCTCGTCATCATGCATCGTCAAAATCAGGATTTTCGTATCCGGAAAATCATCCTTGATTTTTCCGGTAGCGATGAGCCCACTCTCGCCCGGCGGCATGCTCAAATCCAGCAGCAGCACATCCGGCTGATGTTTTGCCACAAGCGAATAAGCTTCCAGTCCATCCGCCGCTGTCGCGATCACTTCCATGTCTTGCTGAAAGTTCAGAATCATTGAAAATCCGCTCCGCACGATCGCATGGTCGTCAGCAATGATGATTTTCACTTACTCGTCCCCCTCTTCTCCAATGTTGCGAATCGGAATCCGTACTCGGATCGTCGTGCCCGCTCCCGCTTGGGAAAGTACTTCAAAGTCACCGTGGGCCAGCTCCGCCCGCTCCCGCATGCCATACAGGCCAAGCCCTGTACCGATCGGATCGTCTCCTTTGGTGAATCCTTCTCCCTCGTCTTCCACGAGAAGTTGCAGCATGCGGCCTTTTTCAAAAAGGGATACTTTCAGCGTATCAACCTGTGCGTATTTGATGGCATTCAGCACAGCTTCCTGACAGATCCGATACACAACTGTCTCGATTTCGTTACCGTAGCGCTTCGTTGAAATGCCGGATGAGAATTCGACTTCCATCCCATAACTTTGTTCAACCCGTTTGAAATGCGAGCGGAACGCAGCTTCCAACCCAAAATCGTCCAATGCAGCCGGGCGCAGTTCCACTGACAGGTTTCGGATATCATCCAGCAGCCGGGTCATGGATGCTTCAGTCTGCTTCAGTTTATTCAACACTTCTTCTTCCTTGGTCATATACTTCATAATTCGCACGTCGACCATCGCACTCAACAATTCCTGAGCGACACTATCATGCAATTCACGCGAGATGCGCTTCTGTTCATTTTCCTGGGCTTCGATTACGTGTTTCATCATTTTATTCTTGTAAAGCTGTTCCTGAGTCTTAAACTGCTTTGTCAGGTCGCGAAGCATAAATACCCGGACGCCGCTTTCCTCATCGACCGTATGGAACGTGGCCGCGTATGGTATGACGCCTTTCCCTTTCGTCTTCAAATACACCTGGAAAGAAGAAAAGTCTTCCGGTTCCGCACTTTCACTGAAATAACAGTTAAGACACGTCTGAAGATCCGTGTCGCTGGTATAACCTCTGCAAGCCAGACACATTGCATCAATACTTCCTTGCTTCAAATGAGCCAGCGCATCTGGATCCATGATCTGCTCAGCAGCCGGGTTCAGTGCCAGCGCTTTTCCTGCAGCATCAAAAAAGAAAATGGCATCCGTGCTGTTTTCAAACATCTTCATCAGCATTTCAATCATTTTATTTTCTTCTACACGTATCAAAGAACCATCAGTTCCTTCCCGTCCATATCTCCAAATCCTTTATGTGCCGCTTCCGTCATCTGCTGCAAAATCACTTCATTTATGCCGTATTCCTCACGGCTGCCGCTGAGCAGCACACCGGCGACCCGGCCATGGTTCCAGATCGGGACAGCTGCCACGCTTTTCAATTTCTCTGATTTGATGATCGGGTAATTGAACAACCCGTCTTTTTGAACAAATTCAGTCACTGTCGGCAATAGGATCGGTTTACCGGTTTTGAAGACGAGGCCGGCGACACCTTTGCCGGACTGGAGAACGACCCGCTTGAAACGGTCATTCAAGTTTCCGGCTGCATACTGCCATTTGAGCACATATTGCTGCTCAGCCGGTTCCACACACGCCAGTGCTACCAAATCACAGCCCAATGCAGTTTGCAGCCGTTCCATTTCCTTCTGGTAGTTGAATTTAGTTTTCATCATTTTATCTCCTATGCGACGGAAGAGAAGGTTTCCCCTTCTCCTCCGATCAGTTCATTTTATGTCTTCTGTACAGAATGTAACTTCTGCCGACGTAATTCAACGGTACACTCCACACATGCACAAGCCGGGTAAACGGCCACATGGCGAAAATCGCAAAACCAGCCAATGCATGTATTTTAAACGACAGCGGTACAATTGTCATTAAAGCAGGATCGGGGCTGAGCAAAAACAGACCGCGGAACCAAATGGAGATCGTATCCCGGTAGTCAAAGCCCGGCTGTACTGCATTCGTCACGATGGTCGCATACATGCCCATAAACACGATCAGCAGCAAAAGTGAATTGACGATCAAGTCAGAAGCTGAACTCAGCTGACGCACATTCTTTTTTGTAAATCGGCGGAATGTCAGGATGACCATTCCGGCGAGTGTGACAAAACCAAAGAATCCGCCGATGTAGATGGCACCGATGTGGTACATATGGTCATTCACCCCGAATGCACGCATCCATTCTTTCGGAATGCCGAGGCCGGCAATATGGCCGAAAATCACCGGGATAATACCAAGATGGAACAGCAGGCTGCCGACCATCAGCTGTTTCTTTTCAATGAATTCACTGGACTTGGCTGTCCAGTGAAACTGATCGGTCCGGTAACGGTAAATATGACCGACAACGAATACCGCTATACAAAGATAAGGAAAAATAACCCATAGAAACTGATCAACCATGCTCACCGGAAGGAGCCCCCTGTTCTACACAAGCTTTAAATGTCTCACGCAACCCTTTAATTAAATGAAAGTAAGGACTGTTCGTTTCCTGAAGTGTCTGCAATAGATGGTAAGTGCCATCTTCAAGTACGGCAATCAGCATCCCGAAACTCTGCGGGGCACGCGGATCACCTAGCCATTCCGCCGCATAGATGAATTCACACATCAGCGGCAGAAAGTCCGACAATTCCTCATCCGGCATTTCCAAGCCGAACATTTCATACAGCACTTTCAGTTTCGCCAGCATCTGACCGCGCTCTTTCGCATCTTCAAACTTGAAGTACGTCATATGAAGCGTCGCATCTTTCTGGAAATCGAATGTCTCGGTATACATTTCCTGAATATCCATCAGGCTGTATTCATGCATGAGCGACCAGTAAGTTTTCACGTGCTCATACGCCGGATGTCCCGGCTCAAATGATTCCTCGAGATACATCGGATGAAAGTCCAGCTTCTGCGGATACGTCAGCTGCTCGGCAAAAAAACCGAAAGAGTGTTTATACCCGTACAGCTTTTCAAGATTAATCACGCCAGATACCTCCATAGAAGTTTTCTTCATATACTTCTTTCCCCGTTTTCATCGTGCCCGCCGGAACTGCAGGTCCACAGCCGTCACAGCCGGATCCCATATCCCCCATCACATCACCATAACCGGCAGATCCTTGTGCCCGGTAAGGGTTCATCGTTGTTTCCTTATGGGAAGTCGGAATCACGAAACGATCTTCGTATTTGGCAATCGCGAGAAGGCGATACATCTGTTCCGTCTGATGCGGCGTCATTCCGACACGCTCCAGGCGGCTGTTATCGAATTCTTTTCCGGAAGACAAGGCACGCATATACGAGCGCATCATCGCCATCCGCTGAAGGGAATGTTTCACAGTTTCCGTGTCACCTGCTGTCAGCATATTCGCCAAGTACTGAATCGGCGTGCGCATTTCTTCAATTGCCGGGAAAATCATGTCCGGATTCTTGATGGAATCTCTACCTTCGAAGTAGTTCATAATCGGGCTGAGCGGTGGCACATACCAGACCATCGGCAGCGTGCGGTACTCCGGATGAAGCGGGAACGCCAGTTTATGTTCGATGGCGAGCTTGTATACCGGTGAGTTTTGTGCCGCTTCAATCCAGTCTTCGGAAATACCATCGTGTTTCGCTTGCGCAATTACTTCCGGATCATATGGATCCATGAAGAGATCACATTGGGCCTTGTATAAATCTTTTTCATCCGGAGTGGACGCTGCTTCAAGTACGCGGTCTGCATCGTACAGCAGCACACCCAGGTAGCGAATCCGGCCGGTGCATGTTTCGGAGCACACTGTCGGCAGTCCTGCTTCCATTCTCGGAAAGCAGAATGTGCATTTCTCCGCTTTGTTCGTCTGCCAATTAAAGTACACTTTTTTATATGGGCAGCCGGTCATGCAATAGCGCCAGCCGCGGCAGGCCTCCTGGTCGACGAGCACGATGCCGTCTTCATCCCGTTTGTAGAGGGCACCTGACGGACAAGATGCCACACAGCTCGGGTTCAAGCAGTGTTCACAAAGACGGGGCAGATAGACCATGAATGATTTTTCGAAATTGAATTTGATTTCTTCTTCGATTTTCTGGATGTTCGGGTCTTGCGGACCGGTTATGTGCGCACCGGCAAGATCATCTTCCCAGTTCGGGCCCCATTCGAGGTCCATTTTATCGCCGGTCACGGCCGAAATCGGCCGTGCCACCGGTGAGTGCTCCTGCTCTCCAGCAGTTGTCAGATGCTCGTAATTGTATGTCCACGGCTCGTAATAATCTTTCATTTCCGGCATATCCGGATTGTAGAAAATCTTTCCGAGGGCCACTTTGGACAATTTATTGCCGGATTTCAGTTCCAGCTTCCCTTTGCGCAGTTGCCAGCCGCCTTTATAGAGCTCCTGGTCTTCCCAGCGCTTCGGATAGCCGATGCCCGGTTTTGTCTCAACATTATTGAACCAAATATACTCAGCGCCCTTCCGGTTCGTCCACGTCGTTTTACATGTAACACTGCATGTATGGCAGCCGATGCATTTATCTAGATTCATTACCATTGCAACTTGTGCTTTAATCTTCAAGCCAGTTGACCTCCTTCATTTTGCGGACCGCCACGTACTCGTCCCGCTGATTTCCGATCGGTCCGTAGTAGTTGAATCCATAGCTGAGCTGAGCGTATCCGCCGACCATTTGTGTCGGTTTCATATGAATGCGGGTCGGCGCGTTGTGACTGCCGCCGCGTGTATCTGTAATTTCAGAGCCTGGTACGTTTATGTGCTTATCTTGTGCGTGATACATGAACATCGTGCCTCTCGGCATCCGGTGGCTGACGACTGCGCGTGCAGTGACAACCCCATTCCGGTTGTACACTTCAAGCCAGTCGTTGTCGTTAATGCCATGGGCATCTGCGTCTTCGTTACTGATCCAGACGGTTGGACCGCCACGGAACAGCGTCAGCATGTGCTGGTTGTCCTGGTAGGTGGAATGGATATTCCACTTGCCGTGCGGCGTCAGGTAACGGAGCACGAGCGAATCGACGCCGCCTTTCACTTCTTTGTCCCGCGCGCCGAATACCATCGGTGGCAATGTCGGCTTATAAACAGGAAGCGATTCGCCATACTGCAGGAACACTTCATGATCGATGTAGAAATGCTGCCGGCCGGTCAATGTCCGGAATGGCACGAGCCGTTCGATGTTCGTTGTAAACGGTGAGTACCGGCGGCCGGATTTATTCGATCCGCTGAACACCGGTGTCGGAATGACTTCCCGCGGTTGCGCTGTAATGCTCTGGAACGTGATCTTTTCCGCCGCCCGCTCGGCTGAAATATCCATGAGCGGCACACCTGAATCCTCTTCCGCCTGCTTATAGGCTTTCTGGGACACGCGGCCGTTTGTCGCAGAAGATAAATGCAGGATGGCGTCTGCCACTTGGCGTGCCTGTTGGATTTTCGGGAGGCCGCTCTTGATCGTCTCATCATAGTACACGCCGTTGATCCGCTTTAGTTCCTCGTATTCTTCCTTCACCGGAAAGCTGACCCCGTGCGCCCCGATTTTGCTGACGGCGAGATTCGGTCCAAGCGTGATGTACTTGTCATGGATTTTGGTGTAATCCCGCTCCACGATGCTCAAATTCGGCATCGTCTTGCCTGGGATTGCTTCGATTTCGCCTTTTGCCCAATCCTTCACGAGCCCCATCGGCTGTGAAATTTCGCTTGCTGTATCGTGTGCCAACGGTGAGGTGACCACATCCTTATAGACGCCCGGAAGGTGGGTTTTCGCCATTTCCGAGAAGGTCTCAGCCATCTTGCGGTAAATATCCCAGTCTGAACGGGATTCCCAAAGCGGATTCACTGCCGGATTGAACGGGTGAACGAATGGATGCATGTCTGTTGAAGACAGATCCGTCTTTTCATACCACGTTGCAGCAGGCAGAACGATATCCGCATAGATCGGTGTTGACGTCATCCGGAAATCGAGTGCCACCATGAGGTCGAGCTTGCCTTCCACATCCTCGCGCCAGACGATTTCTTCCGGTTTCGCATCTTCGTTCGGTCTTGCCAGAAGTGCGTCCGATGCGCCGAGCAGGTGTTTCATGAAGTATTCCTGTCCTTTTGCAGAACTTGAGATCAGATTCGACCGCCAGATGAACAGGGAGCGCGGGAAGTTTTCCGGTGCACCCGGATCTTCAATCGCGAATTTCGTTTCGCGTGATTTGATTTGTTCATATGCATGTTGGATGATCTCTTCATTTGTTTCTTTGCCTTCCTGTTTCGCTTCTTCTGCGAACAACAGGCTGTTTTTATTGAACTGCGGATACGATGGGAGCCATCCGAGCCGGGCAGCGAGCACGTTGTAATCAGCCGGGTGCTGATACTTGACGTCGCCGCCTGTCGGTGACTTCAGCGAGTCCGTGCCGCCTTCTTCATAGCGCCATTGTTCTGTCGCAAAGTAGAAGAACGAGGTGCCGTTCTGCAACCGGGCAGGTCCCTGCCAGTCTTTTGCGAATGCGACTGTTGACCAGCCTTCTATCGGCCGGCATTTTTCCTGGCCGACATAATGCGCCCAGCCCCGCCGTTGACGCCTTGCGATGCTGTCAGAATGACGAGGTTCAAAATTGACCGGTAAATCGTGTCGCTATTGAACCAGTGGTTGATGCCGGCGCCCATGATGATCATGGAACGGCCGTCTGTATCAAGAGAATTCTGTGCGAACTCACGTGCAATCTGTGTTACAACCGATGCTTTGACGGTTGTGATTTTTTCCTGCCAGGCAGGTGTATAGAGGGAATCTGCATCGTCGTAGCCTTTTGCGTTGTATGGGCTGTCGACGCGCGCGATGCCGTATTGGCTCATCATCAAATCGTAAACCGTGGCTACATAGCGTTCCGTGCCATCAGCCAGACGTACTTTCCGCGCCGGGATGATCCGTTTAAATACGCCGTTTCCACTGTTGTCGAAGTAAGGGAAAACAACTTCCAGCCATTCTTCGCCGTGCCCTTCGACAGACAGGGCCGGTTCCACTTTCGTTCCGTCTTCATTTTCGAGAATCAGGTTCCATTTCTTTTCCTGTTCCCAGCGCTGGCCCATTGTGCCGTTCGGGACGATGAGCCCGTTCGCTGCTTCGTCGAAAATGACCGGTTTCCAGTCTGAATGCTCGGTGGCATCCCCAAAATCGCTTGCACGCAGGAAACGCCCGCCTTTCAGGCTGTCTTCATGCGGATCGAGCATGATCATGAATGGCATATCTGTAAACTGCTTTGCATAATTGATGAACATTTGTTCTTTCCGTTTATGGTAGAACTCATCGAGAATGACATGCGTCATCGCCTGGGCAAGCGCTGCATCCGTCCCCGGATTCGGTGCGAGCCAGTTATCGGCGAACTTCACGTTTTCCGCGAGGTCAGGTGCAACCGATACGACTTTTGTTCCCTTATAGCGAACTTCCGTCATAAAGTGGGCATCCGGTGTCCGGGTAAGCGGCACATTCGAGCCCCACATCATCAAATAGCCGGCGTTATACCAGTCGGATGATTCCGGAACATCTGTCTGCTCGCCCCAGATTTGCGGAGAAGCAGGCGGAAGGTCAGCGTACCAGTCATAAAAACTCAGCATCTCGCCACCCATGAGGGAAATGAACCGGGCGCCTGATGCATAGGAAATCATCGACATCGCCGGAATCGGTGTAAAGCCGGCAATACGGTCTGGGCCGTATTTGCGGATCGTGTAAATAAGCTGAGCTGAAATCAGCTTGAGCGCTTCGTCCCAGCCGACGCGCACGTGGCCGCCTTTTCCGCGTGCCTGCTTGTAGATTTTCGCTTTTTCAGGATCTTCCACGATGCTTGCCCAGGCTTCGACAGGGTTCGGATTTTCCGTGATGGCTGCTTGCCATAGGCGCCATAATTTACCGCGCATATAGGGATATTTCACACGGAGCGGGCTGTATTCGTACCAGGAGAACGTCGCGCCACGCGGACAGCCGCGCGGTTCGAATTCCGGCATATCCGGTCCGCATGACGGATAATCGATCTGTTGGTTTTCCCATGTGATGATGCCGTTTTTCACAAATACTTTCCAGCTGCAGGAACCGGTGCAGTTTACACCGTGCGTCGTACGGACAACTTTATCGTGCGACCAGCGTTGGCGATACATGTTTTCCCAGTCTCTGTTCTTCTCTTCAAGAATGGACCAACTGCCGGAGTAGCTTTCAATCGGTTTAAAGAAATTAAGACCGCGTTTATTTTTTCGTTTAGTTTCCATATGCTTTAAAACACTCCTTTAGTGAAATACAGGCACAATAAATTCCAGTAAGTTATCGGATTCTGATTCTTATTATGCGGGCAGCAGCAAATTCTTCCCATTAGGGAATGTCCTATTGAACCGGGGGAAATCCCTCGTTCTGTAAATTCCGTCTGATTTATTGACGCGGGACAAGGAATTATTCATCCACATTCCGAGCCAATTAAAAAAGGCCTTCCTTTTCTGTGAAAAGGAAAGCCTTGTTCTTCATGAAGAGATTCGTTTCATATGGCTTTGTTAAAGAATACTGTTGATTTTTTACTGTAAAAACAAGGAGCAAACAGCGGAAACTCCTTCGCCGGGCCGAACCCCAGCCACTTCTTTACGAATAGAAAGAAGGCTGCCCCTCGAGGTCATTTTTCATGACCCTTTGGGACAGCCCCTTTACTGTGGACCGGAAAATGAAGCTGTTCTGCGGAAGTTCAACAGAGACATTTTAAGATAGTTTTTCATATAGAAGATTCCATAGCCAATACTGTTAACTGCCCCCGGTCCACCTGCACGATGCGGTCCGCAAGTTTAGCCGCTTCCTGGCGGCTGTGGGTCACAAACATAACCGGGATCTTCCAAAGACGATGAATGCGGACAAGCTGCTGCTGGCAATTATTCCGCGTTTCATCATCCAGTGCAGAGAACGGTTCATCCAGCAAAAGCAGTTCCGGCTGGGCTGCGAGCGCACGGGCCAGTGCCACCCGCTGCTTTTCACCGCCTGAAATCTGGTGGGGATAATTATTGAGCAATTCCGCGATGCCAAGAAGTTCCGTCAGTTCTGTAATGTGCGATGTATCCGCCTGACGGCCAACGCCGAAGAAAATATTTTGCCGGGCGGTCATATGCGGAAACAAGGCATAGTCCTGGAACAAGTAACCGATCCGCCGGTTTTGAATTTTTAAAGGTTTCCGGTTCGTTTCAAAAAAAATTCTGCCATTCAGCCGGATGGATCCGCTGTCCGGTTGCGCAATACCGGCGATGCTGTTCAGCAATGTCGTTTTCCCTGAGCCCGAGGGACCGACGATTGCCATGATCTCTGAGCTCAATTCCAAGGCTGCCTGCAGTTCAAAATGCTTTAATTGTTTACGGAAGTCGAGTTCCAGCATTCCCTCACTCCTTTCCTGCCCGGCCTGCATGCCGGCGCCGCCAGTAATTCAGCCATGTGATGGCCGCCAGTCCAAGGGCGGAAACCGTAATGACCCAAAACGTTGCCTGCTCCATTTCCCCTGCTTCATAGGAGAAATAAATGGCGAGCGGGATGGTTTCTGTCTCACCCGGAATATACCCGGCAATCATTAGCGTCGCCCCGAATTCGCCAATTCCGCGGGCGAACGCCAGCACAAGACCTGCCAGGATACCCGGCCAGGCAAGCGGAAATGTAATGGTCCGGAAAATCCGCCATTCGGTGACCCCCATTGTCCGGGCGACGTTCTCCCAGCGCGGGTCCACTTTTTCAAAAGCGGCCGCCGTACTTTGGTACATGAGCGGCAGTGATACGATGAACGAAGCGATCACTGCCCCGACCCAAGTAAAAATGACTTGTACACCGAACCACTCTTCCAGCAGGATACCGGCAGGGCCGTTTCGGCCGAACAATACGATCAGGCCGAAGCCCACGACTGTCGGCGGCAGGACGAGCGGCAACAAGATCAGTGCTTCCACAGCGCTTTTTCCGAAAAATTCGTGCCTGTTCATGAGCCGGGCAAGCATTACGCCGATAATGAAAACAGCGATCGTCGAAATGATGGCGACCCGCAATGACAATGCAAGTGGCGACAGATCATATGGAATCAAGATGCTTCACCGCTAACTGGCAGGAAGCCGGATTCCCGGAGAATGCCTTGACCTTCATCACCGGTCAGAAAATCCAGGAACCGTTCAGCAGCTTCTATATTAGCTGATTCAGTCAAAATTCCAGCCGGGTACACAATCGACTCCGTGCCTTCCGGCAGTTCAACCAATATGTCCACCTTGTCTGAACGGAATGCATCCGAGGAATAGACGATTCCAAGCGCCGCATTGCCGCTTTCTGTATACGTCAGCACTTGGCGGGCGTCTTTGGCGTATACAAGCTGTCCATCCAGCCCTGCCCAAAGCCCGAGTTCCTCAAGGATTTTCTTCGTGTAACGCCCGAGCGGCACGCTTTCCGGCTCACCGATCGCAATCTTTTCATCAGTCGCAGCGAACAATTCTTCCAACGTACCTGAATAACCGGAATCATTTCGGGAAGCCAGCACAAGGCGGTTGGCAGCGAACGGAACCACTGTTTCCTCTTCAAGCAATCCTGCTTCTGTCAATTTTATGGCATCCGCTTCACTGGCGGATAAAAATAAATCAGCCGGCGCTCCCTGCTCAATTTGGCTGCGCAGCTTGCTTGACGACCCATAACTGATCATCAGCTCTGTATCCGGATATTCGGCTTGCCATTCCGCTTCAAGAGCTGTCATCACTTCTGCAAGACTTGAAGCTGCAGAAATCCGGAGAGTCCCCCCACTACTATCGGTTTCAACTGTACATGCCGAGAGCATCATGGCTGCGCTTATCAATAAAAGGATTGTTTTCTTCACTTAATTCCATCTCCTCATATTGATAAACGTAGGGGAGCCGCTCCCCATTGTCAACAGGAATTGACAAGGAAAGCGGCTCCTTTGCATCAGATTGCCTGACGCGCCCGATCGAACAGGATATTATTTTCGAGATGGATATGGTCGAATGTGTCCCCTTCCAGTTCTCTGAGCCGCTGAATCACCAGCCGGTGTGTTCCGCAGGCGTCTGACGGCGGTTCGAAGCCGTTTGTGATTTCGCGCAGTTCTTTCAGCAGCTTTCCGGCATTCTCATGCTCTTCTTCCAGCTCTTCCAGATGCGGCTTCAACGCTTTGCTTGTTTCAGCGGAAGGATTAGCGAAGAATGCGTTGATCAGCGGAAAAACATTCTGATCTTCGTCGTCCGTATGATCGGTCAACTCCCGCTTCAAGTCCAGGTAAATTTCACGGACCCGTAATACGTATGGATATTTCTCACCGTGGACGCGTGCGAGCTTGGTTACGTATGGCGCCAAAAGCGGCAGTTCGTCCCGGATTTTCGAATGGTATTTATCCTGGATATGCAGGATGAGTTCCGCCGGTTCAAATGATGAAGGCCGTTTTTGCTCATGCTGTAATTGTTTTTCAGCAACTTCGCGAACTCGCAGCAGCACCTCTTCCCCGTCAAGATTCCGGTTCAACGCCGCTTCACGGAGCGGAATTTTCCCGCCGCAGCAAAAGTCGATCCGTAGACTGCGGAACAAGTCTCCTGTTTGTGGAACTTCCATTACGATATTAGCGACAGTGGTATCCAATGTTAACTGGTTCATCTTCTGATTCCTCCAGATATGGGATTTGTATTGCCAATTTCAGTGTATGCCTGTTGCATCACCCGACCAATGAGGGACTTCCCTGTTTCTCTATTGGGAATAGCCTATACGGGGAATTCTCCCGGTTGTCTCATGTTATACTGATGGCAAAAGAAAGGATGAGGAATCATGGCAGGATCAGGACCATCACTTAAACAACTCCATGCCCACCACGCCATCCATGAAGGCGGCCGGTCGGGTGCGATTGATAAAACGGAAGAAGTCGAGGAATTGCTTGCAGCAAAAGAGTATGAAGTGGCAAAACAAGCCGCCGAGCATTTGATCGATTATTGGGAGACACGGATTTTGAGTCATGCACAGGCAGAAGAGGAAGGGTTTTACCTGGAGATGGCCGAGCAGCATCCTGAATTGAAAGATGCTGTCATTCAATTGACGCGTGACCACGACATCATGCGGATCATCGTCGAGGACGTAAAAGAAAAATTAGCCAAAGAAGGCGTGACACCTGATGTGCTGCACCAGTTCCACGCACTCATCACAGTCAATGCCATCCACAGCAGAGATGAAGAACGGATCCTGCTCGAGGAGCCTGGCCAATGACGCGACTTACTGCAGGCAATATCGGCCGCAACGATCCATGTCCGTGCGGCAGCGGTAAGAAGTACAAGAAATGCTGCGGTCAGAACAATGCTGCCGACCGGGTGAATGAAGAAATTGACCAGGCACTCCGGGGCATCCTCCAGGACTTTTTCGAAAACCATCCGCGCCCTTCCCAGCAAAAGGAACTGCTCACATGGAAAAACAAAACCGAAGACTTGCTTGTCCCGCTTCACGGAGAAGACAAAGCGGCATCTGTGATCGGTGATTTATTCTTTTTCTCGGAACGGGCGGATATTTGGAATGAATTCATCCAGGGGCAACTGGAACGGGCGGACCGCCGGCAGCAAAAGCAGCTCTTGGCCGGCTGGCTTAATCCGCTATTCATTGCCGGGGAAATCACAGCCATCGAAAATTATCAGGCGACTGTGCGGGACATCCGGACCGGCATTCAGCATACGGCCCTTGTCAACGAGGCCTTTCCGGCAGTGGCAGACAGCATTGCACTTGGATTTTTCGTGCGGGATATCCGTTACGGAGATAATTTCATCATGCCGCTCAATAGTGTGGTTATTGCGGAAAAGCCCACCCAGGATGCACTTGATCAGCTGCAGCGACTTGGCGATAGACCCACAGCGGCACAGCCGGATCTGATTGCTGTCTATCAGCTGTTCGGCAATGATTCCCGCGCTGCCGGTCAGGCATCATCCGATGTGCTGAAAGCAGCCGAAACATTGGAATGGGCACTTATCGATGCCGATGTAAAGAGCGACGATCTTATGGAAACGTTCTTTCATTTCCTGGAACACGAAGCCGGGGTGCCGGAAGCCGCCGTTGCCGGAGGTATTCAATTCGGCATCAACCAGAGACTTCTTCCGCTGGCTTGGACACCGGAAGAAACAGCGGAACGGTTCGCTGAAAACCCGGACGCAGTGCTCCGTTTCGCTGAATCCCTTCAGCAATTTTATGACTGGACGATGGCCGGGCATGAAAAAGAAGCGGTCTATGCTTTCGAGGTCGGTACCGATCCGAAAACCGATGAGTACCGCAACTGGCAGCTGCTGATGCATCTGAAAGATCTGTCCATCTCGAATGAAAATGCCCTGCAGCGGCAGATCGATTATTATCGCGATGTGCCTTACGAACCGAAGACAGAAGCGGAACAGGCACAGAAAACAGCCTATGAGACTTACCAGACTGAAACGGAAACAGAACGGATAGAACAGGCAGAGACTGTGCGCCGTCTGGATCCCGATAACCCTGATGGTCTTCTCTTCGCTGCAGAGCAGGAAACCGACCCGGCAAAGCGGCAGCAGCTTCTCAAGCAGGCAGTTACAGAAGCGCAGGGTGATTTTGAACCTGAAATGGATGTTGCCTGGCTGTACGTAACGAATCGGCCGTATTTGCGCGCATTGTTTTTGCTGGGGCTTCACCACTGGGAAAACGGGGAGACCGCTGATGCATTCAATGGATTTTATGAGGTTCTTCAACTGAACCCCGGCGATCACCAAGGTGTGCGATATCCGGCCATCTCCTCTCTCTTGGCACTTGGTCGGGTGGAAGATGCAGAAAGTCTGATTGACCACTACGATGAAACGCATACCGATAACGCCTTTTACGCCTGGTTCCGCTGGCTGATCGAACGAAAGAAAGGCTTTTTCTCAGCTGCGGCCCAGGAAGCGTACCGGACTGCAGTCGACAAAAATCCATACGTGGAAAAGTACGTGAAAAACCGGCTGGAAGCGGCACCTTACCCAAAATCAGCCGCTGTCACTCCGCGTTCACCGGAAGAAGCGAAACTGATCTGGACCCTGCTGTCCCCTGCAATGTAGGCCATGTTTTCACATCTGCTAAAAAGGGTAGCGGAAAAGTAATGAAACATTGCCTGGTGAAAGGAGCCGATTGTGATGAAACGCAAAGAAAACCCTGAAATCGCTTCTGAAATCGAAGAAGCAGCAGAACAGGAAGAGCTGATCGAACCGGAAACAAGTGCAGAGGAATCAAAGACGCAGGATGACCATCCATGCGATGATGAGTACGGACTCGAGAACCAGAAAACGAGTGATATTGAAAAGCGGGCTCGCCTGCATGCACGCAACCATCGCTGATTACATTTAAAAGAGAGGGATTCCCGTTAAGGAATCCCTCTCTTTTTACTTGTATTTTCTTAAGAGAAAAGCAGTCATGGCAGAGCTTCGACCCTTTTTTAGTTCCTGCCTTGGCTGCTTTTTTCACTCTTATCCCTTATTTCACTGCTCCTGCCGGTGTTTTCAGTTGCTCGCCCAGGAATTTTGCCAGTTCAAGCATGCCGAATTTGCCGGCTTTCGCTTCAGCTTCTGCATTATAATTTGTGTTCGTGTTAACGTCATAAGTGAAGATTTCACCGTTCTCATCGCGGATGAATTCAATGCCCGCCACTGAGATATTGTTTTGGCGCAGAAACTCCTCGTACTTAGTGATAATCGGATCGTTGAATCCTTCAATCACTTGGAATTTCGGCTTTTCTTCGACTTCTTCCCCTACCGGGCAGAAAATATCACCGATCTGGCAGGCATCGGCCGGGCATAGTTCAAACCCTTCTGACGTATCGACCCGTACCGCATAAACGAATTTACCGCCAACAAATTCACAGCGGGTAATGTATGGTTCGGGTGCTTGGATATACTCCTGAATCAGCGTAATGCCATCCACTGAATCACCGAACGATGGCCCTTCGACAAACTCTTCAAGTGCCTCAAGCGAGTAAAATAGCTGAACACCAAGCCCTTTGCCTGCACGGTTGTGTTTAGTGATGAAAGAAGGCGCGTTCAGTCTTTTTGCCGCTTCCAGCACTTGTTCTTTGCCATTTGCAGCAATTGTTTTCGGTGTCCGAACGCCAGCCGCGTTCAACGCCATGTACTGATTCACTTTGCTGACTTCCAGCCGGAGTGCACGGCTGCCGTTAAAGACTTTACGCCCGTGATGTTCCAGCCAGGCGAGTAGCGCTTCGGTCACTTCCGGCGCATAGCGATGGCCTCGCGTATGAGAAGAAGCGCTCATGCGGCTGTAGAATACACCTTCCGGCGGAGCTTCGGTCAAATCGACAACGCTCTCATCCGTGAACCAATCTTCATACGGCAGTCCAAGTTCATCCAACCGCTTGAATAAGTGAGCTGTCCATTCTTCGTTTTCATGTATAACATATATTTTTTCTGTCATAGCTATTTTCTCTCCTTTAGTTTACGCACGGGTTTCTTGTGCATTTCGTTTTTCTTCCACCACTGGCATAACCTGTTCAGAAAAACGCTTCATTTCTTCCAGTTGTGGAGAAAATTGAAGCAGGAGTGTATCAAGTCCCACTTTTTCATACGCAAGAATTCGGTCAGCGATCTGCTCAGGCGTACCTACCAGGTTCGGGCGGAGACCACGGTTGGATACCGAGTAGTCATTCAATTTCACTTGCTGCTCAAGCTGGGATTTGCTGACAAAATCCTGATAGCCGGCGTAGCCTGCTGATTCTTTCACATCCGTGATGCGTTTCCATTCTTCCAGTGCTTCTTCCTCGGTATCACGGCAGATTACGTATGCTGCCATGCCAAATGCCTGAAGCGGTTCTTGTCCAGCTTCACTGCGAAGCTGTTTCATTCCTTCGATTTTCGCCTCGATTTCCTCTACTGTGCCGCCATGCATTACGTATGCGTCACAGTTTTCGACGATGGACTTCTTTCCGCGCGGGCTCTCACCGCCTGCATAAAGAACAGGATTCGGCTTTTGTACCGGCTTCGGTGCGAGCCGGGTATTCTGCACATCGTAATAAGTGCCTTTATAAGAAAATTCATCTTCTGTCCACAAGCCTTTCATGATGGCCAAAAATTCGTCTGTCCGATCGTAGCGCTCGTCGTGTTCAGTAAACGCACCGCCATATTGACGGGCTTCTTCTGCCCACCATGCGGAAACGACATTCAGCGTGAAGCGGCCGCCGGAGATGTGATCGATATTCGCTGCCATCTTTGCGGTTACGGCAGGGTTATGGAAAGCAGGCCGGACAGCAGTCATGATTTCGAGTTTGTCCGTTACCGCTGCTACTGCAGCAGCTGTGGACCAAGCTTCGAGAGAGTCTGCCTCGGTTCCTTTAATATCATTCAAGTTTAATTCAGCTATCAGCGTCAAATCATAGCCCCATTTTTCCGCAGATTGTGCTATTTCCTTCGCATACTCAAACGTTGCCGGCATGTTTTCATCTTCTACATTGCGCAGCCATCCGCCAAAAATCGGCATCCAGAATCCGTATCTCATCTATGCTCGCACCCTTCTTTTTCTGACTCTTTGTTAATTCCTTGTAATCATACTAAGAAACTTGGAGATAAATCAAATAGTTTTTCTTTTCGAACTTTTATTGACCAGTTTATAACGACATGCTATTCTTATTAACATTCAATTACAAATTAATAGCTAACTCTTATTGAGAGCGGTGGAGGGACTGGCCCTGTGAAACCCGGCAACCATACAGCAATAGCTGAAAAGGTGCTAAATCCTGCAAAGCGACCGGCTTTGGAAAATAAGGGAGATTCGTTATGAATGCCTTTCCCTTTCCGCGGAAAGGCATTTTTACGTTCTGTTGAGGTATAAACGGCTAATATAACACAGAAAAGCATGACCCGGAATCGGATCATGCTTCTCCTGTCCCAGCTTACGGGACATGCACGGAAAATTTGCTGTTTTACTTTTCTTTCTACAAAAAATAACTCGGTGTTGCAGTACGTGTAATTTGTTCTTCAGTTGCACTTACACAAAAAACTTAAACTTCGTGACGCGTAACACATTGCACTTCACTTGCGTTGTACATTGCTTGCTCTGTACTTCACTTGCTGGTACTTCGCTTTCGTCAATAAAGCAAATTTTCCGCCAAGGCTGTGCATTTCATCTTTCGAAGTTCGCCTTGTAATCCTACTATACCCCGTCTTTTTTCGCGTAAACCTTATTTTTTACCTAAAACTTAATTTTTATAATATTTTTCATTCTTCGTGAATTCCGATATACTTACAATTAGTTTGATTACCGAAACAATAAGGAGAGATTAATGATGGTTAAGCAATTGCCGCCACGTTCAGAAGTCGCAACGGAAGAAACATGGAATCTGAAAGATTTATTTGAAACAGAAGAACAATTCGATGAAGCCCTAAAAGCTGTCAAGGAACAGGCAGAAACGTTCGCTTCCGAATTTAAAGGCAAGATCACCGATGCCTCTTCAGCGGTTAAAGCGTTATCCAGCTACATCAACATCCGGGAACAACTTGTACCAATCGGGACTTACGCAAGCTTAGCTTCTTCAACTGACCAGACGGATACCAATGCACAACTGCGTTCCGCCCGAGTGGGTGCGACAGGTGCACAAATCGGCAGCCGGCTGTCATTTCTGCAGAGCGAATTGCTCGAGCTTTCTGAAGAGAGTTTGCAGCAGGCCGCAGAGCAGTCAGCGGAACATGCGCATTATCTCGAGGAATTGATCCGCTGGAAACCGCATCAGTTGCATGCAGAGGCTGAAACAGTCCTCGCTGCATTTTCATCTGTCTTCAACGCACCTTACGAGCTATATAACACAACAAAATTAGTCGATATGTCGTTTGAGGATTTTACAGTGGACGGACAGGACTACCCGCTCAGTTACATAGCATTTGAAGGCGACTGGGAAGGCGAAAGCGACACGAAAATCCGCCGGGCTGCTTTCGATGCCTTTTCAGCTAAACTTGAAGATTACCAGCACACAACCGCAAAGACATATGATGCTCATCTGCAGGCTGAAAAAACGACGTCCGACCTCCGCGGTTTTGATACTATCTTTGATTACCTGCTGTTCGATCAGGAAGTGGACCGGGACCTTTACAACCGTCAGATCGATTTGATCATGACAGAACTGGCACCGCATATGCGAAAATATGCCAAGCTCCTGCAAAAAGCGCATGGACTCGATAAGATGACCTTTGCCGATCTGAAAATTTCACTTGATCCTTCCTATGAACCGTCCATTACAGTGGAAGAGTCGAAGAAGTACATGCATGATGCGCTGAAAATCATGGGTGATGAGTACTTGCAGATGGTCGATCGCTCTTATACTGAGCGCTGGATCGACTTCCCGCAGAACAAAGGCAAGTCAACCGGCGCCTTCTGCTCAAGCCCATACGGTTATCATCCGTATATCCTCATCTCCTGGACCGGCCGGATGAATGAAGTGTTCGTACTGGCGCATGAACTGGGCCATGCCGGTCATTTCTTCTTTGCAAACCGGGAACAGAATATCCTGAATGCGCGCCCGTCGCTGTATTTCATCGAAGCGCCATCTACGATGAATGAAATGCTGATGGCCAATCACTTGCTTGAGAATTCAAGTGATCCGAAATTCAAGCGCTGGGTTATTTCATCCATTGTAGCCCGGACTTATTACCATAACTTCGTGACGCATTTACTGGAAGCTGCCTATCAGCGGAAGGTGTATGAGCGGATCGATGATGGCCACAGCGTCAATGCAGATGCATTGAACAGACTGAAGCATGATGTCCTGAAAGAATTCTGGGGCGAGGATGTGGAACTTACAAAAGGCGCTGAACTGACATGGATGCGGCAACCGCATTATTACATGGGTCTTTATCCATACACATATTCAGCCGGATTGACGATTTCCACTCAAGTGGCAAAACGCGTATTGAATGAAGGGCAGCCAGCTGTTGATGAATGGCTTGAAGTCCTGAAAGCCGGCGGTACGAAGACACCTGTCGAGCTCGCAAAAATGGCGGGAGTCGATATCACGACAGAACAGCCATTACGTGACACGATCGCCTACATCGGTGAATTGATCGATGAACTAGAGACTTTAACAGAAGAAATCGAAAGACAATAGGAAAGTGAAGGCACTCCGCGAGGCCCGACAACAATGCCTTGTGTACAGAATTCGGAATCTGCGGAACGCGTAACTTGCTTACCTTGAAATACAACAGCCGGCTGGATTCCAAGACGAATCCGGCCGGCTGTTCTTTTACTCACTTCCTTTAAGGAACGTATTCGGCATAACAACGGCCGTTACTTTTCCGGTCGCACATTTCGTTTCCCCTGCAAATACTTCGATATGTACATCCCATTTTTTCGGATGAATTTCTTCAGTGCGCCCTATCGCTTTCAGCGGCACCCCTTGAGGCGTAGGCCGTAAATAATCCACGTGCAACGAAGCCGTGACGAATCGCGGCGGCTCTTCCCCGCTTCCCGGTTCAAAACCGTTCTTTCGATGCAAGGCCAGTGAAGCGGAGCCCGTTCCGTGACAATCGACAAGCGACGCGATCAATCCGCCATACACGAAGCCGGGAATCGCAGTATGTTCCGTACGCGGTTCGTATACTGTCACAGTCCCATCGCCATCCCATCCGGTCCGCAACTGCAGGCCATTATCATTCAGCCGGCCGCAGCCGTAGCAGTGCGCGAACGCCTCTCCATACTCATCTTGAATAGCATGCTGTACTTGTTCCATTCCTCCATCCCCCTTTGCTGGTTCACACTCGTTATCATAATCATGATACCATGGGGAAAAGGATTCGAAAGGAGTTTTATGATGGATGAACGGATTATTCAGAAGTACCGGGAAGACGAGGAAGTTATGATCCGTCTGTTTGTACAGTGGTGCTGCAATCGGGACGTCGATCCAGCCGCTCTCTATGCTGCAGCCTACCCTACTCAGCCTGAAAACCCGCTGCTTATGGCTGTAATCGAAGGAGAAGATGAGCAGCTGGCCATCGACACGGACACCCTGCTCGAAGTGCTGCAATTATTCGGCAACGATGACTTGGCGTTCACCGTAGCAGAAGCCGACAGCCGCACACCAAAAAAGCGCGGACAGTAAAGTCCACGCTTTTTTCGCATTCTATGCAATATTAGTCAACTCGATACCATGATACTCTGCAGGCTCATCCCAAAATGCGACCGGTTCTTCCGGTTCCGGAGGCGTCATTATCCATACTACCCCTGCTCCAGCCACCAAAGCTGCCACGAGAAGCACCACTCCCAAGGCAATCTGCCATAACTTCAGCTGCATGTTTTCACCCCTTTTCCGTTCTTACCGCTGCTGTTTTCATACGTCTGATTCTTATTTAATTCTTCCCTGAAAGTCTTGACGCAAAACTCACCCTTTTTTGTTATAAAAGTGATGACTAAATGCCACTGCTTTCTCGTTTTTCATCCTTCGAAGAACCATCAATTCTTATGCAGCGGTTATTATACGCGGTAAGTTTTTCCGACCACTGCCAGTTCAGCCGGTCCATTAAATGCTTTCCGAGCGTCCGCCTCGATCCGGGACAGATCTCCGTATTGCGGCAGGTGGGTCAGCAATAAGGAGCCTGCTTTCGCTTTTCCGGCAAGCTCGCCTGCCTGTCGTCCGCTCATATGACCCTCCACACGGCCGACATGCTCTTCAAATAAATTGGATTCAGCAACAAGGAGATCAGCTCCGGCCGCGAAGCGTGTCAGTTCATCATGCCAGCCGGTATCAGCAGTAAAGACTACGCTTTTCCCGTTTGAGGAGAATTTCAATGCCAAGCAATACACGGGGTGGTTTGTACGGCAGAATGTGACATCCCATGGCCCGATTGTAACCGGTGCTCCTTCTTTAATCTCGCGTCCTTCAGTCACGTCTTGGTACGAGAGTTTTTCAAATTGCTCCTGATCTTCTCTGTGCCCGTATACCGGCAGCACTGAATCATTGCCGCCGAGCTGCTTTTCAATCATGCGGGCAAACTGAAGCGGCCCAATATCCGCAATATGGTCTGCGTGATAATGACTGATGGTAACTGCATCCAGTTCACCAAGTTTCGAGTGATTCTGGACGGATGCCAGTACACCGCTGCCGCAATCAATGAGACACCGAAATCCGGCTTTTTCGATCAGGAATGAAGAAGTTGCTCCATTTGCTGCCGGATAGCCGCCCCAAATGCCCACTGGCGTTACGGTTGTCAGCTCATTATTCATTTTTACTTCTCCCCTTTAGGGTCGGACCATGTCGGCACTTTATCATCCTCGTCAAATTCGATGATGACATCCGTGACCCCTCTGACTTCCCGAATTCGTTCTTCCAAGTAATCCCGGAGATCATCAGCTTCTGCAATGGTCATCTTCGGATCCACTTCGATTTTCAGTTCGACATGTCGATGATCACCTTCTGTGACAATATCCAAGTCTGCAACGTCATGCACATCCGGGTGCGTGATCACTCGGTCACCGACCCGCTGCTGAAGCTCCAAGTCCGCTGCACCCAACGCGCCCGCTGCGTTGTCCAGGAAAATCCGGCCGACGACAAGGATGAGCAGGACACCGATGATAATCGATGCATAACCGGTAGCACTGTCGAAGGATGTATAGGCCGCGATTACCACTGCAATCAATGCAAGCAATGCACCCGACACTGCAACTGTATCTTCAAGAAAAACCAGCCGTGTTGCCGGTTTCGCCGATTTCAGGTTTTTTATGCTGGCTGGAATAATTCCGAATCCGCTTGCCTGAACATCCGGCACTTCATGTAATACCTCTTTCATCGCTTTCCATAAAACAAATGCTTCCAGCACTACTGCCAATGCTAATACACCGACATTCAGCCAAAACCATTCATCATCTGCTGCCGGATGCAGGATATGATGATAGCCTTCAATGATCGTCTCATAAGCAAGGACTCCGACCACAATCACGGCTCCTAAAAGCACCAGATTGACAAGTCGTCCAAATCCGCCCGGAAAACGTTCGGTCGGTTCTTTTTTACTCAATGCAGAACCGATGAATACGAAAAACTGGTTTGCTGCATCGCCGTAACTATGTAACATCTCAGCGAACATGGCGACATTACCGCTGATCAAGTAAGCAATTGTCTTTATAATACCAAGTGTTGTATTGACGATTGCCGCCCAGAGTGCCGATGTGGCTCCTCCCTTGAGCAATCTAAAGTATTCCTTCATGCTGCCCTCTCCTTTCCAATTTCGTTATCCGACTGCTTTTTTATTTTCCCTGCTAGACACAGTAAGAAACAGGAAAATTGAAAAGAATGGTACATTCCGTCGCCAGCTTAGCGAAAAAAAGGAAGACGCTTCCGAAAGAACAGGATAACTTCCGTCCAAATCCAGCTGTAGACAATCGCAAAACCGGCACAGCCACCGAGCAGCATTACTCCCGGTACAGTTTCCGGCCCGAAAAGTGGAAACCGCAACACGGATACCAAGAATAAAATCCCCAGAAACAATGCACTTCCTCCCACAAAAATGGCTACCCACTTTTTCTTAAACATTAACAGTGATAAACCAATGGCCAAGCCAAGCAGACCTGTCGTAAATGGGAAGATAAATAATTCACCGGGCTGTAATAGCACTAAAAGACCGATGGTGACAACATACGCACTGATCCCGCTGCCCGCTGTGAGCAAAGCTGCCAGTGCAATCGGCAATGTAGCCAAAGGGCTGACGGCATATCCAATCCCCGGCAGGAGGCCGCCTGCCGACTGAAGGATAGCCGCCAGTGCTGCCAAAAGCGCAGCAGTGACCAGCAGCTGCGTGCGGCTTTTTCTGCCATTCTCCGCAGCTGCCGGCTGAGCTGCTGATGTTTGCCAATAATCAGTGATTCGTTTCATAAGACCTCCCTCCTGTCTGCTGAGTGGATAATAAAGATCGCTTAGCCAAAATCTTTATTGTAAAGAACAGCGACCGCACCGGTTTCGAGTGAATATTCCTGAAGCAACAAATGGTTTTTCTGCTTTTCATTCAGGATCGGGAAAACAATTTCGGGAATTTCCATGATTCCCAAAGCCAATCCAAGCTGTTCAGCCATCGCAAACGCGCTGAGTGCATTCAGGTTCAGGATCATTAGCTGATGCAAATCCTTCCAGTAACCGTGCGCCCCGCCCAACAGTCCCTTCAAATCAGCAAGCGGACTATTCAGCTTCCCGGCCAACTCTCCAGCCATCTTGGATGTACTGGATGTCGCGCGGCCGATCGCTTCATATAATTCCCCGATTTTTTGCTCGTGCACTTTTGCTTTCTTAGCTATTGAAAGCACTTCGGCTTTAATATGTTCTTCTTTAATTTTCTCTGCCGTCTGTTCCGCAAACTGGCGAAAGGATGCCTGGATGAGCTGCAGCTGTTCGAACCACTTCTCCACATTATCCAGCTGGTTGTCCCAGCTTTCGGGATCGATTCCCAGTAATACAGGAGTTACCGGCTTTTCCATATTCCCACCTCCGCTCATAATTTGGTCACCTTCCAGAGCACACCTGTATGGGCATAAGCCAGCATGTGGCCCTCCGCCACTTGCGCGACACCGAAATCCAGGACATAGAGGCTCTTACCGTCCGGACTGAATTTGCAGTCCACCGGCCGGGCCATTCCCGCTGCAGGCGGTCCCGTTTCAAGTATCTTATTATAAATGAATGGTTCCCCTTCTCCTGTTTCAGTATCAATTTTCATGACCCGGAATCCGTGACTGAGATCTTCTTCCCGCGGTGAATTGAACGGTGCCATCGTGCCCCATTCACATGCAAACAGCTTTCCCCGGTGTCCGAATGTGTCGCTTGTGCAAAAATCCATTTTCGTCATGCAGGAATGCGGTTTTTCCAAATAAGCTGCGGGTCCTGCCCATTCCGGCGGGTTTTCCAGCAGCGGCTCTGCTGGCTTGCCCTTATCCGGCAAATGCTTTTCATGCCAGACTGGAAGCCCGGTAGCCGCAATATCCGGGAATCCAAACCATTCCGGTTTATCAACTGTTCCATGCGGCTTCCGTGCATTTTTAATATGCCAGATCCGGTCCGGGTCCATGGCGACGGCCCGTTCTCCTTTTTCTTCCATATCATTATCAGAAACATAAAGTTCTCCTTCTTCATTGAACGCCATACCATACGGATTGCGGATTCCCCAGGCAATCAATTCAGGTTGTGTGCCGTCCGGCTTGGATCGCCAAACGCCTGTTGTGCACCATAATTGTCCTTTGACCACTTCCCCTTTTTCCGCTGGTGTGCCGAACGGTTTATAAGGACCGGTTTTCGTCAAATATGGATACGGCATGAGCGGGTCCCGGCTGAACACATTATTGCCGGTCAGCGTGACATCTTCCCCTGGAATATCGTGCGCTTCCGGATTTTTCGCCACGTCCACGGTATAACCTTGCGGCAGTACAACTCCATTCTGTGAGACAGAGCCATGTGCAAAATACAAAAGACCGTCTTTCGGATTAAATACAGGCCCACCCGGCTCATGCCATCCGCCGCTTGGAATCTGATCGTGCAGCACTTCTCTTTCACCCGTTTCGGTGTCATACCGCACCACGCGTGCAAAATAACCGCCTTTCAATGTGACATAGAGATAGCCATCCCGGTAAGCAAGCCCCCGCGGTCCACCCAAGTTTTCCTCGGCAAAGGCACTCAGTTCCCCTTCCGGCGTCAATTTCAAAATTCTCGGTGTCATAGCAGGCCGTGTCGGCCACGTGCTTCCTCCTTCATTAATATACAAAGTGCCTTGGTCGTCAAATGCCATTCCTGTCGGAAATGACAGGCCTGCAGCCACCGCTTCTGCCCGGTACCCTTCCGGCACTTCGAGCTGTTCTGCATCCACAGCCGGTCTGGCAGTTGTGGGTAATCTCAACAGCTGTTCCTTTGTTGTTTTTATTCCTATTGTCATCTTCTTCCCTCCCTATAAATTGAATTGACTTGACTATATCATAAATTATCTGATTATTATAAACAAAACCCGGTGAGTTTGCCGTTTAATTGGTAAAAATATGGGTAAAGTAAGAATGTGGCTGTAAAATGGCTGATACACTACTGGAGGGATTTACTATGGCTACAGTAATGACAGTTGAAAATGCCGTCCATGCAAGACAGGCAATCGAACGGATGGAAACGCAGGGAATTTCCCGGGACGAGATTTATATTTTCGCTCACGATAAAGATCGGGAAGAAGATATCGGGAAAGCACTGGACACCGAAATGATTGGCATGAAAGAAAAAGGCATGTTCTCAAGCATGAAACATGTTGTAAGTAAACGCGGCGATGAACTGCGGGACGAAATGCAATCGATCGGTCTTTCAAAAATGGAGGCTGACGAATACGAAGAAGTGCTTGATGAGGGCAAGTTAGTGCTTGTCGCTCAATAATAAACGAATCCAGGCGGCGGATCCGATGTGGGTCCGCCTTTTTATTATGAAAACAAGTCCAATTGGATCATTCCGTTCGTTTAATTCGAATTGATAGGTGGTAAACAAAGAAAGTAACCATAACTTGAACGGAGGGATTTTGAATGCCTACAGTATTATCAGTTGAAAATGCCGTCCATGCAAAACGTGAAATTGAACGGCTGGAAACAGAAGGATTCACCCGCGACAACATTTATATCTTTGCACATGATAAAGATCGTGAAGAAGATATTGGAAAAGCGCTGGATACGGAATCCGTCGGCGTCGGTGAAAAAGGCTTATTCTCAAGCATGAAAAATGTCGTGAGCAAACGCGGCGATGAGCTTCGCACAGAACTGGCTGCCACCGGCCTGAGCAAAGAAGAAGCGGCCGAATACGAAGAAGTCCTGGATACAGGAAAACTTGTAATCGTAGCAAAGAAATAATGAATCAGACATTCTGAGACAGGCCTTAAAGGTCTGTCTCTTTTGTTGCCGCAAACAGATCTTCTTCCATTATTCGTTTAATATGAAAAATCAGTGGTAAACAATACGTAGCACCATATTTTTGACTGGAGGGATATATCGTGACATTAGTAAAAGTTGCTGATAACGCCATGCAGGCAAAACAGGAAATTGAACGGTTGGAATCCCAAGGCTATGACCGGGATGAGATTTATCTTTTTGCCCATGACAAAGATGTAGAAAAGAACCTGGCCGACACATTCGATACGGAAACAGCCGGTGTCGGAGAACAGGGCTTATTCGGCAGCATGAAAAACGTGGTCAATAAGCGCGGCGATGAATTGCGCAGCGAAATGGAAGCAGTCGGCATCAGCCAAAAAGAAGCGGCCGAGTATGAAGAAATACTGGATACCGGCAAGCTTGTGCTTCTGGCAAAAAAATAAAACGAAAATGGATGGGGCAGACTCAGTGCAGTCTGCCTTATTTGTGTTCTCAGCCATCCAATTAAAGTAAACTAGGGGTAGCTCGTATAATTTTCAGGAGGAATTCACATGAAAAAATCGCTTCTCAATATTGATTATACGTATGATTTTGTAGCGGATGACGGAAAACTGACATGCGGGAAGCCGGGACAGGCAATCGAAGGGGAGATCGTCAGGCTGACCGATGAATTTCAGCGAAACGGGGATTACATCGTCTTTGCAGTTGACGGCCATGACGAAGAGGATAATTTTCACCCTGAGAACTCTCTTTTTCCGCCGCATAACATTAACGGCACAGCCGGCCGGGAATTATACGGTTCATTAAAAGACTGGTATGAAAGGCACCGGCAGAATCCGGACGTATACTGGATGGATAAGACAAGATATAGTGCGTTCGCCGGCACAAACCTGGAGATGAAACTCCGGGAACGGGGAATTGAAGAACTATGGCTTGTCGGTGTCTGTACGGATATCTGCATCTTACACACAGCTGTGGACGCCTACAATAAAGGTTTTAAAATCGTTGTGCCTGAATTGGCAGTGGCCAGCTTCAATCCCGACGGCCATGTTGTGGCACTCAATCACTTCCGGACTTCTCTTGGTGCTGATGTTCGGTAAAACACTCTGCCGAACAATCCTTTCATAAGCGGGCGCACCATCAATACAACTATGCATGATTCCCGACAAACTAGTATTTTTCTTAACCCCTGTTAAATTTTCCGATATTGCCATGCATCAGTTTTCCAAACAAAAAAGCCGCTATGCACATTATGTGTACAGCGGCTTTTTCGATTATTTGTTCTACGGCAATTTATGGATTTTCCGGAGCACCCGGGTATAGCTTTCATCGAGCAGTTTTTTCATTTTATAAGCGGTATAAAGTGACAGCAGCACTTGGACACCGAGCAGACTGGCATAAAGCATGACCGGAACTGGTCCGCCGACCGCTTCTTCTCCTGTTATGAAGACGGTGAAGACAGCAGCCAGGAACAGGAATTGCAGACCGAACACAAGCCGACTGCGCAGCAGAACTGAAAAAGCGAGCGTGAGAATTGCCAGTATCAGCAGCCATTCGTGACCATGGACAAACAGAGATGTTTTGTCGAGCGCAACGGGAGCAGCAAGAAAAGTTTGCATGCCTCTCTTCCTTTCTTAATGGACTTTATCATCATTATAGCCACCTCCCCCCTTCCCAGCCTTGACGGGCATCAAGGTTTCAGTTCTCACCCTCTTATAAAATAAATTTGATCATGTAAGTTAAAATAATGATTTTCACTTGTCAATATTCCGCCCCACAGCCGCGCTTTCCTGTGGGCTAGCGCCGAACTAACCAACAGAAAAGCAGCGTTCGCTGATTCACCTGCATCCTGTGAAGTGCCGGCGTTTCTATAGTTGACGTATCAAGGAGACGAACGCTCTTTCCGGCTCATTATGAAAAGCATACCCTGAGCGGCCGAAACGGTTTGTAAATGTTCAGCTCTTTAATTCAATTTATATAAGGAGGTAAGTATGATGGCCAAAATCTGTCTGATTTTCACAAGCATGACCGGAAATACAGAAGAAATCGCTGACTTGCTTGAAGTGCAGCTCCAGAAACACGACATAGAAATCTTGAAGAAAAACATTTCGCGTGAACAAGTAAAACCAGAAGAGCTGGATTCATGTACAGCCATTCTGTTCGGCACCTATACGTACGGCGATGGCGAGCTGCCTTTTGAAACGGAAGATTTTGCAGACGATCTGACAGCGGCGGCTCTCCACGGCAAAGCGGTCGGTCTTTTCGGATCCGGTGACCGCTCCTATGATCAGTTCTGCGGGGCATTGGACGAGATGGCTGCACGCTTTCAGAATCTTGGTGCCCATGTCGTTGAGCCGGTTGTGAAAATCGAGCTGGACCCGCAGCCGAAAGACGAAGACCCTTGCAGCTTGCTGGTCAATGCGCTTTTCGATGCCATCAATTCCGTTACGGCGAGCTCCCGATAACCAGTGGGCTCGCCGTAAACACGGACAGCAAGCATTCTCCGTACCCATCATTTTCTCTCTGTGATACGCTTGAATCAGTTTGTCAGAGAAGGAGTGCTGAAAGGATGGAATCGTTTATCAAAACAGCGGAACAGCAGAAATTGATCGATAAAATTAAGGAACTGCAGCCGCAGTTCCTCGCCCGGGAGCAGAAACTGGACCAGCCAAATTCGTTCCCTTTTCAAAATATCAAAGACTTGAAACGCATTCAGTACCATACATTAACGCTGCCGACCGAATTTGGCGGCCAAGGCATGGGATTGTATGAGTATATACTCGCCCAGGAAGCGATTTCCCGCGGATCGGGTGAAACCGGCCTATCAATCGGCTGGCATGCCGGCATCGTGCTGGAATATGCGGAAAACCGGCATTGGCGGGATGAACCGGCCCGCTGGATTCTGGAGAAGGTAAAAAACGGCGCGTTGATCAATAGCGCTGCAACTGAAAGCAATGCGGGCAGTCCGACGCGCGGCGCATTGCCAAGGACAACCGCTGTGCGGGATGGCAATGACTTGATTCTAAATGGAGAAAAAACGTATACGTCCATGGCGCCCGTCCTTGATTATATTTTCGTTACGGCCACGACTGAGCAGAAAGAAGTCGTGATGGTGATCGTCCCGCGTGAAAGCCCCGGTGTCTCAATCGATGAAACATGGGACAGCCTGTCAATGCGCGGAACGGCAAGCCACACGCTAATACTCGATGATGTCCGGGTTCCTGCCTCGCATATTCTCAAGGACATTGCCGGCCGGGCCGGTGCGCAGGGTTGGCTTCTGCATATTCCCGCCTGCTACATCGGTATCGCAGCGGCTGCCAGCGCTTATGCAGCTGAATTTGCCGCCAATTATATTCCGGCTTCACTTGGCAAGCCGATTGCGGAAGCCCCCAACATCCGCCAAACCATCGGTGAGATGGAACTCGAACTGGCCACCGCGCGACATCTGCTGTATGGCACTGTCGAGCGCTATGAGAACAGCAGGGATAAAGCTGAAATGGGCGAGGCATTGAGTGTTACGAAAATCGCCGTAACCCAAGCCGCTATCGGTGTGGTCGATAAAGCGATGAATATCGTCGGTTCCCGCGCCTTATCTGCTTCGAACCCGATGCACCGGCATTACTTGAACGTCCGCGCGGGCCTCTATAACCCACCGATGGAAGATATGATTAAAGGACAATTTGCCACAGCGGCAATTGAACGATTCCAAGACAAATGAAAAACCTGCCCTGCATGCGTGGAATCAGCATGTGGGACAGGTTTTTTTATTGATTGCTTGGAATGCTTTCTGTTGTGTTCGCTGTGTTTCTCGCCGTCAGGGAAATTTTCGCTTTCCGCTGCGGCAGCATGTTAAATACGATATTCAAAGCGATTGCAGTCACACTTCCTGCTACAATGCCGTTGCTCGTCAAGATTTGCACACCCGACGGCAGGGCGGTAAACAGTTCAGGTACGACCGTAACGCCAAGGCCGATACCGATCGAGCAAGCGATGACCATGGCATTGTCCTGGGACTCCCCGATGACCGGGCTGAGCATTTTGATACCTTGGGCGATGACCATCCCGAACATGGCGATCATTGCACCACCAAGGACCGGCGTCGGAATAATGGTTGTCAGGGCAGCAATTTTCGGCACGAGTCCGAGTGTCATGAGCATAAGACCGGTAATCAGAATGATTTTTCGTGAACGCACGCCGGACATTTGGATGAGCCCGACATTCTGTGAGAATGTTGTGTACGGAAACGCATTGAAAATCCCGCCAAGCAGAACCGCAATGCCTTCCGCCCGGTACCCTTTGGATAAATCTGTTTTGGACACTTCCTTTTTCGTGATATCACTCAAAGCAAAGTATACACCTGTCGATTCGACGAGCGATACCATCGCTACGAGAGTCATGGTTAAAATGGCTGACCATTCAAACGTCGGCAGTCCAAAATAGAAAGGCTGGACCATGTGGAAAAATTCTGCTTCTGCAACAGGCGTCGCATTCACTTTTCCCATCGCCATTGCCGTGAATGTACCGGCGACAAGACCAAGCAAAATGGAGATTGCACGGATAAACCCGTTGGCAAATTTATAGACCAGAATGATGAACAATAACGTTCCGAAAGCGAGCGATATGTTCGGAATGGAGCCAAAATCACTTGCCCCCTGGCCGCCACCCATATTATTGATGGCAACCGGAATCAGCGTGATCCCAATGATGGTAACGACAGAACCTGTGACGACCGGCGGAAAGAACCGGACGAGCTGACCAAAAAACTGGCTGATGATGATTACAATCAGCCCTGAGGCGATGATGGCGCCATAGATGGCAGAGACGCCGTATTGTCCGCCGATGGCAATCATTGGACCGACGGCGGTAAATGTACAGCCGAGGACGACGGGAAGACCGATTCCGAAAAAGCGGTTATTCATGATCTGCAGGATCGTTGCGATTCCGCACATGAAGATATCAATTGCTACGAGATACGTAAGTTGCTCAGAATTCAAACCGAGTGCGCCGCCGACAATCAGCGGCACCAGAATCGCACCTGCATACATTGCCAGCACATGCTGGATGCCTAATGTAAATGACTGAAGTGAATTTTTCATCCGTTCAGAACCTCCTCTGTAAATTGAACTGTCCCATTCTCCAATGAGGAAATCCGGGCGAGTGATTCCACACGCACGCCCTGCTCCCGGATAATTCGGCCGCCCTGCTGAAACCCTTTTTCAATGACGATGCCTGCACCAGCCACTTCAGCACCTGCCTGCTCCGCAATATTCAAAAGGCCCAGAAGCGCCTGACCTTCTGCCAGAAAATCATCGATGATGAGCAGCATATCTTCCGATGAAATAAAGTCTTTTGAGATCGAAATATCGTTTGTTTCGTTTTTCGTAAATGAACGGACTTGTGACGTATACAAATGGTTCGTAAGCGTCAGTGATCTCCGCTTTCGTGCAAACACAACCGGGACACCCAGGTACAAGCCAGCCATGACAGCCGGGGCAATACCCGAAGATTCAATCGTCAGGATTTTTGTGATGTTCGCTTCCTGAAACCGGGAAGCGAATTCTTTGCCGATTTTTTGCATCAGCTCCGGATCCACTTGGTGATTTAAAAAGGAGTCCACTTTCAGCACTCTGTCTGATAGCACAGTCCCCTCTTTCATAATTTTGTCTTGCAGTGCTTCCATGTATAACGTCCCCTTTCATGATTGAGAACAGCAAAAAACAGCCCTCAGACCTCTGCATCCGTCCATCAAAATGAGCGGAGCAATGGCCTTCGGGCTGTTAACGTCGAAAGGAAACACAAAAAATCATGCCTGAAAAGGCATAGATATCCTGTTCCGTTGCTGCTCATAGTCAGTCCGTTTACGGCAGACCGGTAGATACTTGCAGGCCATATCCCTGCGATTATATGAGGCGGTGCGATTAAGTTGGTTCTTAGTATATAGTATATGCAAGGAAAATAACAAGACCGAAAATTGAAGTTGCATTGTTCTGACAACTAAAAAGAAACACAGAAAATAAGCGCCCTTCATTATTCTTCTGTCAACTCATTACATTCCCTTGCATACCGTTACTTCTCTTTCCCTTTGTCTTTTCTGAAATACTCCGATATTTGTGTCACCCGCACTTTTCCGGCATGCAGCTCATGATAGATTCCGCGGCTGTCATAAAAATTGATCCATCCGTCCCGCTCACTGCGGACAAGCGCTTCTGCTTCTTCCGGTGATTCCGTAAAGATAAAACGGCGGATATAGTGATTCTCATCAAAAAAATAGGTGATTTTAAATTCCCGCACGTTCTTTTCTCCTCCTTTCAAGTCTTATTTCCTGATGTGCAGCAGCCCACTTATCCCAGCAGTGCTTTTCCTTTTGCATAAAAAGCCGACATTTCATCTTCCGGCACAAAAGAACCGCCTGTTGCCCAGACAATGTGGACTGCATTTTCCATACTCAGCTGGAGCTGTTCCGCATAACCGGCCGCCTTCACTTTTAAGGGACCCGCCAATCCTGATGCTGCTGATGGCTCTATGAATAGATCTTCACTATCAGCCAAAAGCGCCAGGAGCCGGTACAATTCAGCGTCAGCGATTGTCCAAATGCCGCTGATTAAATCTTTGCATATTGGGGAAGCGAGAGCTGATGGCCGGCCGACGGCTAATCCATCAGCCTCTGTCTTATTATCGATTCCGAAATCCTGTACACTGACCTCATTCATCTTTCCGGTTGCAAGGCCGATGAGCATGGCTGGGGAATGCGTCGGTTCAACGAAAAAGCAATGAACAGCGTCTCCGAACAATTGTTTCAAGCCGAATGTAATGCCGCCCGGAGAACCTCCTACACCGCACGGCAAATAGACAAACAACGGCTGATCTGCACTAACACGGATATGTTCTGACTCAAGTTGCTGCTGTAGGCGAAAAGCGGCCGTACTATAGCCGAGAAACAATTTCCGGGATTTCTCATCGTCGACAAAATATGCCTTGTCATCTGCAAGTGTGCGATTTCTTCCTTCTTTAATCGCCTCTCCAAAATCGCCTTCAAACTCGATAACCTCCGCACCTTTCTTCCGAAGCAGTTCTTTTTTCCACTCTTTAGCATCTGCAGACATATAAACTGTTACATGAAAACCGAGCGCCGCACTGATTATACCAATGCTTAAACCCAGATTACCGGTTGAACCTACACCAATGGCATGATTGCTGAAAAACTCCCGAAATTCAGACGAGGTGAATTTTTCATAGGTATCCTCTTCTGCCAGCAATCCGGCTTCAAGCGCCAATTGCTCTGCATGACATAATACTTCATAAACTCCGCCCCGCGCTTTAATCGATCCGGCAACCGGCAGGTCATGATCACACTTCAGGTAATACCGTCCCTCAAATGTCTCTCCTGCATACCTTTCCAGTTCTGCTTTCATTTGCGGAATTTCACGCAGCGGCGATTCAATGATTCCATCTGTTGAAGCTGTTTCAGGAAACGCTTTTTTAAAGTATGGCGCAAATCGCCGCCATACCGCTTCCGCTTTTTGCATATCTTCCCTGCTCACTGCAAATGGTCCCGCTTCTGCTGTTAGCTTTCGGTTAGGGTTCAGCCAGTTGACTTCATTCAATTCCATCAAATCGGCTACTAGTGGATTTTGTTGCATATACTGTTCCAGTTCTGTTTTTCTCACTTCCTCCTGCTCCTTTTCGATTGCATGTTTTTGCATCAAGTGTTATAATTCTAACTTATTGAGGTAACAGATGAACGTTGAAATTCTGGCATCTGCTATATGTTTTTGAAGACACTTATTCACACTGGCGCGGCTAAAGGGCCGCAAGGACGCAAAAGCAGGCAGGGTTTGCGTTGCTTAAGTTAGAATACATCCAGTGGACAATGACCGCGGCATTGAAAGTCCACACTTTCAAAGGAAATTATTCCCCATATTCGGGGTGAACAACATGTTTCAATAAGAATTTGTTATCTTAGTTCATAAAGGGGTATTCGCGCTATGCGAATATCCCTTTTCCAATTTCTCATTTTTTCATCCATGTTCAGCTCAGTTTCTCTTTTTCCATGGCAGATTCCTTGCATAAATGCGCAGACAGCGCTGCCCGAATATGATCCGGTATGCGTTCGGCCGCCTGTTTAGCCAAGTCATAATTAACGTATACTGCCGAGTTCCTTGCACATAATATTCCTTGCTGATAAAGCTCTTCATAGAGTTCCAGACTGCTGTTACCGATTTTCTTAACAGTTATTTGGATTTCCACGTCTTGTCCGAAATAAATTTGTTTCATGAATTCAAGCGTTGTTTTTACGATCACCATTTTCCAACGGCTGAAATCGTGGTCCGGTGTAAAGAGACTGAAAATCGGGTTCCGGCCTGCCTCGAACCAGACCGGCAGAACCGTGTTGTTAATATGCCCGACTCCATCAGTCTCTGATACTCTTGGTGTAATTACTGTCTTATACAAAAAACAATCCTCCTTATTTTCCTGACAGCACCGACCGGGAAAGTTGCCGCACTGCGCATTCCCCTGTCAGGGCCAGTGTGATATCCGTATCTGCGATTAGATTCCGGAGCACTTCCCTGACCCCTTCTTCTCCGGCTACCGCCAGTCCATACATTGTCGGTCGGCCGACCAGCACGGCCTTTGCACCGAGAGCCAGCGCTTTAATGACATCCGCTCCCCGGCGGATTCCGCTGTCCATCAGAACAGGCACTTCTCCTTTGACCGCTTCACAAACTACTGGCAGGGCATCCAGCGCACCGGTTGCACCGTCCACTTGCCTGCCGCCATGATTGGAGACGATGATACCGTCAGCCCCATGCTCTATTGCAAGTCGGGCATCATCCGGGTGCAGAATTCCTTTCAGTAAAATCGGCAATTTGGTATGCTTGCGTAAAAACGCCAAATCTTCCCATGTCAGTCCGGCATTGCCGAAAACCTGCGTCCAATGCATGATCGCTGCTTGTGGGTCTTCCTGGGGCGATTTTTCAAGCTTTGCAAGAAAGGCCGGATCTGTTAAGTAATTCCCTACCCCTTCTCCCACTAAGAAAGGCAAATAAACATTTTTCAGATCGTATTCCCGCCATGCCATCATTGGTGTATCAAGTGTCACTACGATGGCAGAATGACCGGACGCTTCTGCTCTTTGCAGAAAACTGGCTGTAATATCAGGATCCTTACTCCAATACAATTGAAACCATCTCGGTGCATTTCCCATCGCTTCCCCAACCGCTTCCATAGGTACGGATGAAGCCGAACTTGTGATATAAGGCACCTTCAATGCTGCACATGCTCGCGCTGATGCTAGTTCTCCGTCCTGGTGGATGATAGACTGGACGCCCACTGGTGCTTGTAGTACCGGAAATTCATATCGCTGACCGAACAGCTCAATGCTTAAGTCCCGGTCTTCCACGTTTTTCAGCATTCGGGGAATCAGGCTCCGGCAGTCGAAAGCTGCCCGGTTCTTGTTCATTGTCTGACCGCTGCCAGCTCCTCCGGCGATATAATAATACGGTCCGTCCTCTAATATGCCCCGGGCCCGCCGTTCCCACTCTTCGTAACTGACCGGCAGGCGTTCCGGCGCCGGGTTTGTCATGGTCCGGTAAATCTCGAACTGGACTTGGTTCCCGAAATTCGTCATACATTCCCCTCCCTCTCCATTGCTATCTTCGCACTTATTTTATCATTTCCTGCCACCGGAGTAAGATTTTTCTGAATATTTTCTGTATAAATCAGAAAATTTCCGGGAAATTCTGCCCTTTATTGCCCTATCGAAAATGTTGTTCGCTTACAATGAATATAAGAGGAGGGGAACCGATGAAAAAAATGTTTGCAAGCGATAATAATTCCGGCATTCACCCGGCGATACTGGAAGCAATCCAGGCCGCTAACGCAGGGCATGCGCCCGCATATGGCGATGATCAGCTGACTGAGCAGGCTGCCTGGCGATTCAACGAGCATTTCGGCGCGGACAGTAAACCACTTTTCGTTTTCAACGGCACCGGAGCAAACGTCGTGGCACTTAAAGCGATGGTCCGTTCACACCAAGCGATCATCTGCACAGAAGGTGCTCATGTACATATGGACGAAGGCGGAGCTGCAGAAGGGCTGATCGGCGGGAAACTTCTCACAGTTCCTTCAGCCGATGGTAAATTGACTGTTGCCCAAATCCGGCAGCAATTGCGGCATATTGGCTCACAGCACCGGAGTCAGCCGAAAGCTGTGACGATTTCCCAATGTACGGAACTCGGAACCGTCTATTCGATTAATGAGATCAAAGAAATCACATCATTCTGCCACCGGCACGGTTTGTATGTCCATGTGGACGGGGCTCGCATCAGCAACGCTGCGGCCCATTTAAACTGCAGCCTGCAGGAGATGACAGCTGATGCCGGCGTGGATATGCTGTCATTCGGCGGAACTAAAAATGGCCTGATGATCGGTGAAGCAATCGTCTGCTTCCGGGAAGAATTATATACCGAATTAAAGTATATCCGGAAACAGAGCATGCAGCTGGGCTCAAAACTGCGCTTCATCGCCGCGCAGTTTGACCGGCTGCTGACAGATGGCCTTTGGCTCCGCAATGCCCGCCAGGCAAATCGGATGGCAGCACTGCTGGCCGAAGGACTGGAGCAGTATCCGCAAGCCCGCTTTTCACAACCCGTCGAGTCTAACGCTGTTTTCGTTTCACTTCCTGAGCCTGTGATTGCCTACCTGCAGCAGCAATACGCCTTTGCCCTGTGGGATGCAGATCAGCATACCATCCGGCTTGTTACATCGTTTGATACAACAGAAACAGATATCGAACAATTTCTCGGAGCAGTCAAATCAGCTTTTCAGCAGCTGTGATCCACAGCAAAAAATGAAACCGCTGTTCCTGCCTGGAACAGCGGTCTTTTAAAGTAAAATGCGGGTTAAGCTGTCAGCATAAATATTCTGCAGCTCTTCTTTATCAAACTCACCGGAATCGGAATACCAGACTTGCGTCCAATTGACGGCCCCAAGAATCATCATACGGGCCATTTTTTTCTGTTTCAGCGTAAATTCTCCGTTTTGGATTCCTTCTTCGATAAACTGGTCAAAATAATCGGTATAACGATTCCGTTTTTCGATGATCAGCTCGATATGCTCTTCTGAGAAGATTTGTTCCGGTCGGATGATCAGGTTAAAAATTTCTTTCTCTTCAATTGCAATTGCCACATGTCCTCTGATCGCTTTTTCGACTTTCTCTTTTGCGGAAATATCCTCCGTCTTGATCTCTTCCATCATCTGGAGAGCTTTGGACAGAATCAGATTATGGCAATGAAACAAGAGGTCCTGCTTATTTTTAAAATAATAATAAAGTGAGCCCTTCGTCATCAGCAATTCCCCTGCGATATCTTCCATCGTGGCATGCTGGAATCCCCGCTTAGCGATGACAAGACTGGCTGACCGAAGAATATCTTCCCGCCTTTTGGCTACTTTCTTTTCTCTCAGACTCATCCCGTTGTCCCACCTTGTCATGCTTAATTTTCTCGTCACTTCTGCTGCTCCTTCAGCTCGAGCCGGCCGATATCCCGCAAATGGACCTGATCAGGTCCATCCGCTAACCGCAGCGTCCGGGCATTGACCCAATGGGCTGCAAGCGGAAAGTCTTCTGATACGCCTGCTCCACCAAACACTTGAATTGCCCGGTCCAATACGTTCAGCGATACCCGGGGTGCTGCGATTTTAATCATCGCAATTTCTTTCCGGGCAGCTTTCGCACCGACGGTATCGATTGCATGAGCTGCATGCAATGTCAGGAGCCGGGCTTGTTCAATCTCAATCCGGCTTTCAGCGATTGTTTCACGGATGACACCTTTTTCCGCCAGCGAAGAACCGAATGCATACCGTTCTTCAGCCCGGCTGCACATTAGCTCAAGTGCGCGTTCCGCTGCTCCGATCGCCCGCATGCAATGATGAATTCTTCCTGGTCCCAGCCGTCCTTGAGCAATTTCAAAGCCCCTGCCTTCACCCAGCAACATATTTGATACAGGCACACGCACATCCGTATAATGTACTTCCGCATGGCCATGCGGCGCATGATCATACCCGAAAACCGGCAAATGCCGTTTCACTTCAACGCCGGGCGTATCGAATGGAACCAGGATCATCGACTGCTGCTGGTGCTTCGGCGCATCCGGGTTTGTCTTACCCATGACGATCGCAATTTCACAGCGCGGGTCCATTGCGCCGGAAGTCCACCATTTTTTTGCATTAATTATGTATTCATCTCCATCACGGACAATACTTCCCTGAATATTCGTGGCATCGGATGAAGCAACATCAGGTTCTGTCATCGAAAAACAAGAACGGATTTCCCCTTGGAGCAGCGGCTCGAGCCAGCGTTCTTTCTGTTCGGCTGTCCCGTATTTCACAAGCACTTCCATATTGCCTGTGTCCGGAGCATTGCAATTGAAAATTTCAGGTGCAATCAGTGAGCGACCCATGATTTCACAGAGATGCGCATAATCATAATTGGATAAACCCGGCCCGTAAGCCGGATTGTCCAAAAACAAATTCCACAGCCCCTCTGCCCGGGCTTTCTCTTTCAATTCTTCAATGATCGGCGGAATGGTCCACCGGTTTCCGGCAGCATTTAACTGCTCTTCAACAATGCGCTCGTTCGGATAAATGTACGCTTCCATAAATCGGATCAATTTATGCTGAAGCTCTTCCGCTTTTGGTGATAACTCTTTTAACATAGATTTTCCTCCTCAGCTAAAAAGATTCGTGAAAATTTAAACATCTTTATAAAAAAAGTATAGATGTTCTTTTTTTGAATTACAAGTTAACTTTCAATCTATTTACAGAATTTTTATGGAGTAAAAAAAGACTGCTTAAACGCAGTCTCATGCAATGATAAGGTATTCCCGGTTGGATGTGTTGATAACAATCACTCTTTGGTCCGTCCTTACTCATATTGGCCGCGGAGCGGCACAAACCGCACAAGATCATACACGGTCGTCTGGACATTTCCTTGCCTGTCCTTTTCAATCAGCTGCAGTTCCTGCATGAACCGGCTTCCAACCGGAATCAGCATCTTCCCGCCGGCATCGAGCTGATGAATCAGTGCAGGCGGAACAATTGAAGCGGCAGCAGTAACCATAATCCTGTCATACGGTGCATGGTCTTCCCATCCATCCGTTCCGTCTCCGAGTCTGAAGCGGATATTGTCATATCCGGCTGCCCGGAGCCGCTCCTGCACTCGTTCATACAGCGGTTCCACGCGTTCGACTGTATAGACTTGCTTTGAAAAAGCAGCTAAAAGAGCCGTCTGAAATCCGGATCCGGTACCGATCTCCAGGACCTTTGCATCCGGCTTTATATCCAGCAGCTGCGTCATCTTCAGCACGAGTGAAGGCTGTGAAATCGTTTGTCCGTGTCCGATCGGGATTGCTTCATCAAAACGTGCAAGCTCTTTATCCGTATCCATAAAAAAACTGCGGTCCATATTCCGGAAATATGCGGCAATCTCTTCATTTCGATTCGTCATATCCGTTCACTCCTTAATGCCGCTCTCCGCGGCTGGATGCATTACTTTAGAATACCTATCCCGCCACTCATTTTCCAGCATGCTCATTTCCCAGGCACTCCAATACTCCCCTTCCACAAAAAGGGTGTCCCGCAGCAATCCTTCTTTGATGAATCCCACTTTCTCATAACAGGCAATGGCTGGAGAATTAAAGTCGAACACACCCAGGCTGACGCGATGCATGGCCATTTCATCAAACGCAATACGCAATATTTCCCGCATCATCTGTTCGCCGGTTCCCTGCCCTCTTACTTCAGGATCTCCGACCAGCACCCGGCCGATGCGGGCTGAATGGTGACTGTTATTAATCCGGGCAAGCGAAATATGACCGATTACTTTTCCGTCCGCTTCCCGGATGACCTTATAAGCAAGGGTATCCGTGCTTTTCTTTTCCGTCTTCATTACATACCCATCCAGCTGTTGTTTGTCCAGTGGATAAGTGAACCCGGGGCCACCCCACTGGCGCAGAAGTTTCTCGGAATTTATCCATTCGAGCAACTGCGGGATATCCGCGCGCTCAAACCGTTCCAGTCTGACCATACTATCAATCTCCTTTCTCTCTTTCCGTTCTACTCTCCTTTACCCGTTTCATCCCCTGGTGTTAACCAGAAAATACAAATGGCCGCCCTCTACGGAGGCTAAACATAAAAAGCCCCGTGCAGTATGCACAGGGCCGTCTGTTAATCCATCATTTCAGCGATATATTCATATGATTGGAGACGTTCCTCCTGATGAAAGACAGCAGAGTTTACGATGACTTCATCCGCCTCTGTCTTTGCCAGGAAATTGCTGAGTTTCTGTTCAACCTGATCCGGTGTGCCGACCAGTGTGGCTTCCGAATTTAATGTCTGCCGGAAAATCGCCAGTTCCCGGTCCGTCCAGGTTGCTTGGATATCCTCAATCGGCGGCTGGAACTGTGCCGGCATGCCGCGCATCAGGGAGAACATCTGCTGCTGCTGGGAGGTGGCGAGCACTTGGGCCCGTTCTTCAGTCTCCGATGCAATCGCATTCACCCCGACCATGGCGTATGGTTCCTGAAGCATGTCAGATGGTTTAAAATTCTGACGATACAACTGCAGGGCCTGCATCGTATAATCCGGCGAGAAATGGCTGGCAAATGCAAACGGCAGCCCTTTTACTGCCGCCAGCTGTGCACTGAAGCCGCTCGAGCCAAGAAGCCAGATTGGCACGTTCGCTCCTTCACCCGGGAAAGCATGAACACGCTCCGTCCCGGCGAAATAGCCTTCCAGTTCTTCCACTTGTTCCGGAAATTGGTCAGCGCTGCTATGCAGCGTCCGGCGAAGCGCATATGCGGTTGCCTGATCACTCCCCGGTGCCCGGCCCAGTCCAAGATCGATGCGGCCCGGATACATGGCTTCCAAGGTGCCGAATTGCTCTGCGATCACCAGCGGAGCATGATTCGGCAACATAATGCCGCCTGATCCGACGCGGATATGGCTTGTCGCACCGGCAATATGGCCGATCAGCACAGATGTCGCTGAACTTGCGATTCCCGGCATATTATGATGTTCAGCCACCCAATACCGATGAAAGCCCAGCTGTTCTGTGCGGCGCGCCAGTTCAGCGCTTCTCTTAAATGATTCACTTGCATTGCTGCCCGCATTAATGGATGCCAAGTCCAGGACAGACAGCGGAATTCCCTTAAACCGTTTTGTCATTATATCATTCACTCCTTGTTCTGGTTAACTTGCTGTAAATAAATAGATGATGAATGGAATCACACCTGCACCGAATATGGCGCTTAAGGTCATGGCAACAGAACCCATGGACAGCGGCCGATCTCCGAGTTCAGCCGCTTTCGTCAACCCCACTCCGTGCGAGGCACTGCCGAGAGCCAGGCCTTTGCTTGCTTCACTCCGGACCCGGGCAACCTGCAGGACAGCCGGGCCGATAATCGCGCCTGTGAAACCGGCAGTCATGACAAAAGCAACTGTCATGGAAGGAATCCCTTCCAATGTTGCGCTCACTTGGATAGCAACCGGCGTAGTGATGGATTTTGGAAATAGCGACATCAGCACCTGCTGCTCAATTCCTGCGAACACAGCAAATACATAAATAGATCCCAGTCCGGCGAGCAGACTTGCAAAAACAGCACTGAGTACCGATTTCCAGTACCGCACCAAAAGTTTGCGCTGTGTATATAGCGGATAAGCAAGTGCGACAACGGCAGGACCCAGCAACGCATCGATCCAGCGTGCGCCGGCCATATAGGTCTCATATGGAACATCCAGCCCAATCAACAGCAGGACCAGTACTGCCACCGAAGACAGAACCGGATGGAGGATAGGCAACGGAATTTTCATATACAGCCGGCTGCATGCCAGATAAATAAGGATTGTTCCGATAAGTGAAGCAATCGCAATCAGCATTTCCGCACTCATATTTCCTGCCGCCCCTTTTTGCGATTCTCAAAGAGCTGGCTGGCCCATCCGGCCGCGACTAATGAAATACAGGTGCTGAGCACCACCATGAAAATCAGCAAAGCGCCCTGCAGGGACAAAAATTCAGGATATTGGATAATGCCGACAGTCGCTGGAACGAAGAACAGCGGCAGGAATAGCAAAAACGCTTTCGCTCCGTCTTCGATTACCACAACTGGCACTATTCTTGTCAGCAGCCCGGCAAGCAGAATCAGCAGTCCGACAATACTGCCTGGAATAATCAGCTTGAAAATGTTGGCCACTGCTTCTCCAAGCAGGAAAATCAAGTATAATAAAAATGCCTGTACAACTATTTGGATCAGTTTTCTGATGGCCATGTACCTGTCTCCTCAAGTAAGCTATGTGTCATTTTACGCCTCCTTTTTTAACCTGTCCATTGGAGACAATCCGCACCCGGCTATACTGAGTTTCTCTGAACCGCTTGAATACTCCTTACTAAAAAAGGGTATAGGAGAAATAACTATGTTAATTTTGAGAGGAACATTCTATGACAAACCCTTACTTTATCGGAGAAAACGTAAAAACATTCAGGAATTTCGATGAAGCTGCTGATAACATCCTGCGCATGATGAGCCAGTTTATTGAAATCAATACATTATTCATTGCCAAAAATGATGAGCGGACCAATCAGATCATGAAAGCAGTGAACCGGGATGATGTGCTCGTGGATGAGGGTAAAGCTTCTCCATTTGAAGAAACACTCTGTAAAGTGAGCGTTGATGCCGGCCGGCAAGTGGTAATCATTCCGGATCTTAAACAAAGCAACTTGACGATGTCACTGAATGTCACGGAGGAACTGGGCGGCGGCAGTTTCGTCGGCATCCCGATCTATTATGAAAACGGCGAGAATTACGGGACTATCTGCGGATTGGATACACATCCGTTTGAATTCAGCAAAGAACACGTCGAGTTGTTTGAAACGATGGCTTCGCTCCTTACCTATGTGCTGGAGCTCGATGAGGCCTATCAGCAGATTCAGACCTTGTCTGCACCATTCGTTCCCATTACAAAAGGCATTGCGATCCTGCCGGTTATCGGCGTCATCAGCGAAGAACGGGCAGAACACATCATCCTTCTCGCCCTGACGAAAAGCCAGGAATTATCCCTTGAATACCTGATCATCGATTTATCAGGTATCTCTCAGATCAATCAATTTGTGGTCGCTTCTCTCCTTCGGATCGTAAAACTGCTTGAACTCGTTGGAGTCACACCGATTCTCACCGGTTTCCATCCGCAGACGGCCATGAAAGCCATCGATGTAGGTGAAGACCTGCAGAACATCCAAACGGAAGCCAACCTGGAACGTGCACTCAATAAAATTGGAGTGGTTCTCGAGAAACGCAAAATGTAAAAAAGCAGTTCCGGTCAAAACCGGAACTGCTTTTTTACTTGCTTTTCAGCTGACTGTAGAAACGCAAAACAATCAGAACAGGCCGACTGCATTACCATTATCACTGATATCCATATTCAGCGCAGCCGGTTGTTTCGGCAGGCCCGGCATGGTCATGATGTCCCCTGTCAGACAGACAAGAAAACCGGCACCGAGCTTTGGAATGATTTCCCGGATTGTTACGGTGAATCCTTCCGGGCGGCCGAGCAGTTTTGGCTGATCGGATAATGAGTATTGCGTTTTCGCCATACAGAGCGGCAGTGCATCCCAGCCGAATTTTTGAATTTCCGCCAATTGCTTTTTCGCTTTGTCTGTCAGCTGCACGTCTGCACCGCCATAGACGCGCTGTACAATGACACGCAGCTTTTCTTCGACTGAATCTGTCGGTTCGTATAACCGGCTGAAATTTTTCGGTTTCTCCAGCTCCTGCTGAACGAGTTTCGCTAATTCCAATCCGCCGGTTCCACCCTTCTCCCAGACATCCGTCAGCGCAATCGCGACATCTTCCGCTTTCGCCCACTCCATAACTTCCGCCAGTTCCGCTTCAGTATCCGTCACAAAACGGTTCAACGCCACAACTGGTTCGATACCGAATTGGCGGATAGTGTCGACATGCTTGGCGAGATTGACCATTCCGCGGCGGACTGCATCCGCATCCGCTTCTTTCAACGCGTTCTTATCCACGCCGCCATGCATCTTCAATGCACGGACTGTCGCCACAATCACAACGGCATCCGGATCGAATCCGCCTTGTCGCGATTTAATATGCATAAACTTTTCAGCACCAAGATCTGCACCGAAGCCCGCTTCTGTCACAACAACATCCGCAAGGCGGCGAGCCGCCTTCGTTGCCATCAATGAATTGCAGCCGTGGGCGATATTCGCAAACGGACCGCCATGGATAATGGCAGGTGTCCCTTCAATCGTCTGTACAAGATTCGGTTTAAACGCATCCTTTAAGAGCAGTGTCAGTGCGCCCGCCGCCCCTAAGTCACGGACCGTGACCGGCTCCCGGTCATACGTGTAGCCAACCAGCATCTGGGCCAACCTCTCTTTTAAGTCATCCAGTGATTCGGCCAGACAGAGTACAGCCATAATTTCGGAAGCAACGGTAATATCAAAGCCATCTTCGCGCGGGACACCTTGCGAGGGACCTCCAAGTCCAACCGTGACATTCCGCAGCGCCCGGTCATTCATATCAAGGACCCGTTTCCATGTGATGCGCCGCGGATCCAGCTCCAGCTCATTCCCTTGATGCAAGTGGTTATCAATCAATGCAGAAAGTGCATTATTCGCTGTGGTGATTGCATGGATGTCGCCGGTGAAATGGAGATTGATGTCTTCCATCGGCAGCACCTGCGCAAACCCGCCACCGGTCGCTCCGCCTTTGACGCCCATGACCGGACCGAGCGATGGTTCACGAAGCGCTACCATCACTGATTCACCAAGCTGTTTAAAAGCATCAGCCAGCCCTACTGTAACTGTAGACTTCCCTTCCCCTGCAGGTGTCGGGCTGATGGCGGTAACCAACACTACCTGCCCTTGCTTCACTGCAGGCGGGAGCGAAGCGATATCTATTTTCGCTTTGTACTTCCCGTAGGTTTCCAAAGCCTCTTCCGGAATGCCTGCTCGATCCGCCACTTCCTGGATTGGCAACATCTTGGCGTTGGCAGCAATTGAGAGATCAGTAAGAGTCATGTATCGGCCTACTTTCAGATTTTTCTCCATTATAACTTAGTCTTTTAAATCATTGAAGTTGCACCTTAATTAGTTATCAAAAATCTTGAATCCTCTTTCAATGATTCAAAAAAGAGAAATTTTTTACTGAAAATTTAATTAATTTAGCCGCTTTCATTGTATAATTAAGATAGTTTTACATTTATGTCTACTTTGAGCGAGGTGAGGACCATCTATTATCACTTTAATGGGAAGGAACCTATCGTCCACGATACCGCTTACACTGCTCCCGGAACCCGTATTATTGGAAATGTGGAAATGGAAGCCGGCAGTTCCATTTGGTTCAACGCTGTACTCCGCGGCGATCATGAGAAAATCCATATCGGACGCGGCTCGAATGTTCAGGATGGCTGTGCTGTCCATACCGATCCCGGCTTTGCCGTAACAGTAGGTGAAGATGTAACAATCGGACATAACGCGACTGTTCATGGATGTACGATTAAAGACCGCTCGTTAATCGGCATGGGATGCACCATCCTGAACGGAGCAGTAGTCGGTCCTGAATCACTTGTTGCAGCCGGATCGGTTGTTCGGGAAGGACAAGTTGTCGAACCAGGCACCCTCGTAGCCGGTATACCAGCAAAAGTCATCCGGAAACTGACCGACGAAGAACGAAAAAAACTGTTGGATGGCGCTAAACATTACGTACTGAACGCTAAAGTGTACCTGGAAACGTTTGACCCGATGGATTAAACAGCAACAGGACTGCTTCCGCAAAAGTGGAAGCAGTCCTGCTTGTGTGTTCGGTCGGAATTGTCCCTTTAAGAATGCCAAGGCTTTTTGGCAATTGCGTGCTGGTAAAATAGATTAAGAGCCGGTTTTACTGTTTTTTCATAATGGCTACTGTGCAGCGGGAAATGCAGACCAACTTCTCTTCTTCGTCTGTAATTCGAATATCCCATACCATAGTGGTTCTGCCTTTATGTACCGGTGTACCGGTTGCGGTAACGATACCGTCCCGCTTACCCCGAAGATGATTTGCATTGATTTCGAGACCGGCGGCGAGTTCAGTCTCCTGATCGATTAAATTCCATGTGCCGATACTTGCAACGGATTCAGCCAGTACAACGGAAGCTCCGCCATGCAGAAGCCCGAACGGCTGGTGGGTTTTCGCATTGACTGGCATTGTCGCTACGACCCGCTCATCCGACGTTTCCTGAAATTCGATTCCCAACACCCCAATAATGGTCTGATCCAATGATTTCATCTGCATTATCCCTCACTCCTTTTTCCAGATAATTCAAACATACCATACATCAGGAGAACCGCAAATGCCTGCATCCGTTAAAACAGATGCAGGCATTGAATCTTCTACAAGTGATTCACTTTTCTTTCAGCGGCCTGGCGGGCAATCGCCTCTGCAGTTTTCTTTCCATTTTCAATGCAGGCCCCGATGCCGACTCCGTAATAGGAAGCCCCGGCCAAATATATGCCCGGCAGTCGTTCTGCCACTTTCTCTTCCAGTCCGGTCACCGCCGTTTTATGCTGCAGGCTGTAATTTGGCATCAGCCCGTTCCATTTGGCCACTTCAACGGCGGTCGGTTCCGCTTCAATCCCAAGACTTTTCCGGATATCTTCAAGCGCCACAGCTGCCAGTTCGCGTTCTGTCATCTGTTCCAGTTCTGCATAGCCAGGATTTGAACTCTTGTAAAACAACCGGACAAGCAGTTCCCGTTCTTTAGAGGTATGCGGCCATTTCCTGCTCGTCCACGTGCAGGCATTGCAGCGAATATCGCTATTATCCGACACAATGAACCCCGTACCGTCTGCCGGCAGTGCTGCATCCGGAATGGAAAAGCCAAGATAAATACTGGTCAAAGAAGAATTTTCCAGTTTTCCGAACTCTTCATCCAACTCTGAGTCAGCAAGCAGCCTTTGCGCTGCCTCATGCGGAATGGCAAGCACCACAGCATCCGCTGCTATTTCCGTGCCGTCCGAGAGCCTGATGGAATAACCATTTTCTTTTTTTGCAACGTTCTCCGGATTGCAGCTTTTCAAGATTCGTACATCCGTCAGCACCTCTTCGAGCCGATCAATGAGGACAGAAAGACCGCCATCGAATGACAGGAACTTTTTATTGGCCGCCGCCTGGAACTTCTCCTTATTCGCTGCCAACCCTTTAATAATGCTTCCGTATTCATTTTTATAGTCCAGCAGATACGGCAACGTTGAAGCAAGGGTCAGCTCATTCAGCTTTCCGGAATAGACCCCTGATAGCATCGGCGCGATCTGATTTTCTGTCAATTCCTTGCCGAGGAACGCTTCCAGGAACTCACCGACCGAACTGCTATGAGTGAACGTTTCATTCACTGATGTTAAATCGTTCAGCGCTTCCCGCTTTCCTTCTTCCGAGACGAGCGTTGAACGGAACAGCGCTTCTTCAGTCATCGGGATGCCAAAGATCGTATCTTCCGGAATGGCATGCAGTTCGTCATTCGTATACAAATACGAGACGCCCGTCGCATTATCAACCGCTTTATTCTGCAAATTCAATTCTTCAATAAGAGTCGAGACACTCTGATGGCGGGCGACAATCGAATCTGCGCCGCTTTCCATAATAAAGCCGCTGTCTCTGACCGTGTGGATTTTCCCACCTAATTGTTCGTCTTGTTCAAGCAATGTCAACTTTAGATCCAGCTGCTGTGCATCGTTCAGTTTCTGTAAATAATGCAATGCGGAAAGGCCTGTAATCCCTCCGCCTATTACTGCAACTTCCGTCAATTTGACTCACTCCAATCTTCTGTCTTTATTTTACTGCAGGTGCACGCAAATGGACAGCTTAATGCGGGTCCGGTAAAATACCAATTACTTGGAGAAAAAGGAGAGTTGTCTGATGGAATTCGTCACACTGAATAATGGTTTAGAAATGCCACAGCTTGGCTTTGGGGTATGGCAGGTTGGAAACGATGAAGCGGCAGTTGCTGTGAAAAAAGCAATCGAGACAGGATACCGTTCGATTGATACAGCCATGATCTACAAGAACGAAGAAGGCGTAGGCCGCGCAATTAAAGAATCTGGTGTGCCGCGGGAAGAATTGTTTATCACGACAAAAGTGTGGAACAGCGATCAGGGGTATGAGAATACACTGCGCGCATTCGATGAAAGCCTGGAACGCCTTGGCCTCGACTATGTAGACCTGTATTTGATCCACTGGCCGACGCCTGAGTTCGATGAGTATGTCGATACATACAAAGCGCTTGAGAAATTATACAAAGACGGCCGCGTCAAAGCGATCGGCGTCTGCAACTTCGAAATTGAGCATCTTGAAAAACTGCTTGCAGAAACAGAAGTGGTCCCCGTCCTGAACCAGGTTGAAAACCATCCGTACCTGGCACAGCGCGACTTGAAAGAGTTCTGCACTAAACACAACATTTATCTAGAGGCCTGGAGCCCGCTGCAGCAAGGCGGTGAAGTGCTGAAGAATGAAGCGGTTGTCAAAATCGCAGAAGCGCATGGCAAAACACCGGCACAGGTCGTCATCCGCTGGCACCTGCAGCGCGGCAGCATCGTCATTCCAAAGTCCGTCACACCTTCACGCATCGAAGAAAACTTCAATGTCTTCGATTTCGGTCTGTCGGCTGATGAAATGGCAGCGATTGATGCACTCGACCGCAACGAGCGTAAAGGCCCGAAACCAAGCGACATGAACGTCCGGTAAAGCAAAACACAGAAAAGAAGCAGGCGCATGCGCTTGCTTCTTTTTGTGTTCTGATACTCTCCGGGCTATTTTGCCGGGTGAAGTCAAAAGGTGTTACATCCAAAGTTCACCGGCTAACAAGTGTCAGCTGGGCAGCAATTTTACTACATACAGACCTACAGTCAGGCCTGCGGAACTTATTCTTAAGTTGAAACGATGCTGGCAATCCGGAAAGCAATCCGTCTAATTCTTGCCTTTTCCTTAATTACGTGTCCAAAAATGTTTTATCTTTTAACTCTGCGGCATGATAAATAAATTCTTCAGCCAATCTCAAGCTGTTTTCCAAATCGCTCAAATCCACAATTTCAGTCGGTGAATGCGTGTAGCGCGAAGGAATCGAAATTACGCCGGACGACACACCTGAAGCAGTCATATGAATCGCTCCTGCATCTGTTCCGATGCCCATAAACACTTCGTTCTGATAGGGAATATTTTTTTCCAGAGCAACTTTTTCCAGAAGTTGTATGACAAGTGGATGAGCAACGAGTGACTTATCTGCAATTTTAATACAAGGGCCTAATCCAAGAGAACGAGTTCCAGTCATCAGCACATCATACGTATCACTTGTTGGTGTCGTATCAATAGCTAACGCAAAATCCGGCCGGATGCCGTCAGAAAGTACGGAAGCACCTCGTAACCCCACTTCTTCCTGAACTGTGAAGGCCAAGTAAACATCGCCATGCCTGCGGTCGAGCTGTGACTTCAACTTAGTGAGAAGTTGAACAAGGAGTGCTGAACCCGCTCGGTCATCGAGCCCTTTTCCGACAACTCGGTTGCGTTTCTGATCTCCCACCAGCTTTAGCTCGCTTCCATAGCTGATCGGCTGACCGACTTTTACCCCCATTTCCGCGACTTCTTCTGCTGAAGCCGCGCCGATATCGATATACATCTCCCGGTGCGACGCAGTCCGTTTCGGATCATCCCACTTCACATAGTGAGCAGACAGCGTACCGATTACGCCATTAACGTACCCATTTGCACCTTTAATCGTAACTGATTGTGCTAATAACACCCGGTTATCAAAACCACCCAGTTGTTCAAATCGAAGTGTTCCGTTCTTTTCTATTTTCTTCACGATGAATCCAATTTCATCCGAATGGGCAGCCAGCAGGATGGAAGGCATATTAGGGTCTGTTGCATCCACCTTTACAATAAGGTTACCCAATCCATCTACCTTAACTTCATCCCCTACATCTTTCACCTTGTTGAAAATGAACCGCTGAACATCCTGCTCAAATCCACTTGGACCTACTAAATCACATAATTCCTTCAGTAATTGATACACACTTCCACCTCATGCCTTTAATTTGTCAAATAAACATCTGTCAGTAAATCATTGCTCATCGGATGTGCTTCATAGCCTTCCACATAATCGGCCTGCGCAAGTGGAGGCGTCGTGTAAGCAAGCATCACCCAAGGTGCATCTTCATGGAACAATTGCTGTGCCTGCTGGTAAAGTTCAATCCGTTTTTCCTGATCGATTGTTTCCCTGGCTTCTGTGATTAACGCTGTGAATTCGTCACTATCATAAAAAGCAATATTCTGGGCCGGTTTTGTGATATTAGTCTGACTTAAATTCGGATATAGGAAGTTATCTGGATCAGCCATAACACCCGTCCAACCGTAAAAGGCCATATCGTGTGCGCCGTTGCTTGTATCGTCCAGGTATGTTGCCCATTCCATCGTGATGATCTCCGCTTCAATTCCCACTTCGGCTAAATCTGCCTGAACCGCTTCTGCAATTTTCATTGGTTCCGGCAAATACGGACGCGGATTGCTCATTGCGTAAATCGTCGTCTTAAATCCATCCTCATACCCTGCTTCTGTCAGTAGCTCTTTCGCTGCTTCCACATCGTACTCATAGCCTTCTATGGATTCATCAAACCCCCATAGCGACGGAGGAATCGGATTGGTCGCAACGTCTGCTAATCCGTTATAGAATGCACCAACGATTTCTTCTTTATTGATCGCCATATTGATCGCTTTTCTAACACGAACGTCATCAAACGGTTCTTTTTCCATGTTAAAAGCAAGATAGCTAATATTAAAGCTCGGCCGCTTGATCAGTTCTAGCTGCTCCGATTCTTCAACGATTGGCAAATCACTCGTATTCATGCCATCTATGATATCGATTTCCCCTGCCTGCAAGGCTGTTAGACGGGCAGAGTTATCCGGAATTACCCGGTAAATGACTTGATCGAGATACGGCTTTCCTTCCATCCAATAATCCGGGTTCTTTGTCAGCATGATGGAGTTATTACGGCTCCATTCCTCGAACATGAATGGACCTGTACCAACCGGGTTTTCGTTCAATGCAGTACCATATTCTTCAATTGCAGCAGGACTGGCGATACCGAACATCGAAATGGCCAGGTAGCTTAAAAATGGTGCAGTTTTTCGTTTCAATACGATTTCAAGTTCATGTTCGCCTGTTGCTGTGACTGATTCGATCAAATGATTTTCATCGCCTTTAAACCCGCCATACAAGAACGGGTAATAAGGGAACTCTCCAACATGGTAAGGGTTTTCGGGATCCATCCACCGCTCCCAGTTGAACACGACAGCTTCTGCGTTAAAATCCGTGCCATCATGGAATTTCACGCCTTCCCGAAGTTGAAATGTCCAAGTTAAGCCATCTTCGCTTGATTCCCACTCAGTCGCAAGTTTCGGCTGCAGCTCCAAGTTATGATCGTACTCCAATAATGTTTCAAAAACATTATGCGTTATTCGGATTGATTCCCCGTCTGTCACATTTATAGGGTCCAGGCTAACAGAGTCTGCTCCCCGACCATATACAAGTGTACCTCCTTCTTTTGTTTCTTGTGTTACATTGTCCTCACCTTCTGTATTGCTTGCTTCATTTCCTCCTGAACACGCCGCCAGAAAAAGCACCAGTGAAAGTAACAAATAAAATAGTCCATGCCTTTTTTTCTCCAAAATCTTTCGCCTCCCTAAGATGAATAGTATAAGCATATAAAACAAAGAAGCCTTACACAATCATTTTCGCAAATATTTTGATAACAATTTAGGAATCCTTATTATTATCTGTTTTAGGAATGTTAAAAGAGAGAACAGGGTATAAGTCTACAACTTACCTATTAATTAAGAGAAAGGTGGGTGGACTATGCGTTTTTCGTGCTTAGGCAGTATCATCATTTCCATTATTATTTCGATTCTGCTAACCATCTTGCTGAATTTATTATTCTAAACATTTTCCGCCTCAGCATTCCTTGCTTATCCACTAATTGCTATAATATCAATAAAAAAGATATTACAGGAGGGCCAGATGCTCAACAAACGACAGCGTCACTTTCGAAAACAAATGGCGGATATTCAAAAGCAACAGCCTCAGCTTAATCGGGCTGATACTTACAGCTATAGTCATAAAAAGTATGACAGCGAGAAAAAAAGAGTCTTTTACAAACGCCCAGCTTTCCAGATTGGTAGTGCAGCGGGAATTGTCATACTCACTTGGAATATTTATGCGCTCTCCACGTATCTGCCTCCCTGGCATACTGCACAGCCGGACACCGTTGAAACCAGTCAGGTCATCAAGCAGCAGAATATCCATGCATACATACAAGAAAGCGGTGAAGCCGAGAGTTCTCTAAGCCGCCAGCTTAATGAACTGATGCAGCAGTTTGAGCAAGGCACATTGACGAATAAGACTGTAACAGACGTCCAGAAAGGACTGCCGATTCTACAGGAAGTCACCCAAACTTCCGATATCCGCCTGGCAGCTCTCCAGTCTTATTATGATGACCAGTTTTCGCTCGCCTATCAGGTGACGGATGCACTGCAATTATCTGATGCTTCTTATATACCGATTGAACTGCAGTACGTTTTCATAGAAATCGAGAAAAACACTTCCCGGAAGCAGGAAGTGCTGGCTCATATTTTCGAATCGGAAGATATTCCATATAAATTGCATCTAGATGGCTCGATCTCTTATGAATACCAGTCACTTAGGTAACAGGAGAACTTGGAGCTATTCTCACCTCCCAGCGTTTCACACATAAAAACCGCTCTACACCCGGATACTTCTCGCCCAGGCTGCTGATGTTGAAACCGCAGCGCCGGTAAAAGCCGGCTGCATCACAATCTGTTTCGGCGTGGAGCTGCAGTAATCCATGTAAACGATGAATTTCAGTAATCATGTTCCGGCCCATCTGCCGGCCGCGCATTTTCGGAGAAACAGCGATATGCCGGATTTGCCCCCGCATGTTCTCCGTGAGTTCAATGCCGATGCAGCCCGCTATAACGCCTTCTTGTTCCATCACATAAAGATTTCGCTCAGGTTTGTGGAGATAATCCTGCAATTCCCCCCGCCACTCGGTCAGCTGATGCAGCTAGCGCCAGCAGTTCCTGAATAGCCGGAAGTTCCGCTTCAAGCATAATTTCTCTCATTTTCCTTTTCCTCCTCATGATAAAAGACAGGCTCATTGGCCTGTCTTTTGCGTTTCCCATTCCCGGCGCAACAGCCCCATTAGGTGGGAATCATGATACGCCCCAAAGCGGAATAACTCTTCCCGGAGCGTTCCTTCCACTTTAAATCCGCATTTTTCATATGAAGCCACAGCTTGTGGATTAAAGCTGTAAACTTCCAATTTAATCTTATTCAGCCGCATGTATGTAAAGACGAAATCGATGAGCACACGCATTGCATCCGTGCCATGCCCTTTCCCTTGAAAATCGGGGCCGATGGAAATTCCGACTTGACCTGTCCCTTTTTTCCAATCCACGCCATAGACGCCGGTCGTTCCAATTACAGTCTTGTCACCCACCAGCTCAATTGCGAATAAATGATTCCCTTTTTCGCTATCATTGGCTCTAGCCAGAAAAGCCGCATGATCTGCATCTGTTGCTGGAAACGGGATGCTGTCATCCATCAGCAGCCGGCTTTCCATCACATTTTCCACTGCAAATATAGCTGCATGGTCCGCTTCAGTAATACTGCGAAGCAGCACCGATTCACCTGTCAAAAATCCCTTGCTGTATTGGCTAATCATGCTCTTTGCCTCCTGCTATTCTCTAATAATTTCACTTTACTGCTTCCTGATCCGCTGTGCAATCTGTTCTTTTCACACTTCCGCTTTTAGGGTATGAATAAATATAGAAGAGGAGTGATGCATATGACTGGCTCATGGATGATTTACGGCGCGAATGGCTATACAGGCGAATTGATTGCCCGGGAAGCGGTAAAACAGGGAATGACGCCGATTCTCGCCGGCAGAAGCGAAGAAAAAGTTCAGGCATTGGCCCGTGAGTTAAACCTCGAATCACGGGTGTTTTCCTTGGACCAGAATGTCAGCAGCCACCTTGCCGGCATCCGCCTCGTTCTGCATTGCGCCGGTCCGTTTCAGAAGACGAGCGCGCCAATGATTGAAGGTTGCCTTGCAGCAAGTGCTCATTACCTGGATATCACAGGAGAAATTTCCGTCTTTGAGCATACCCATGCTCAGCATGAACGGGCAGCAGCGGCAGGAATTGTCCTATGTTCAGGGGCCGGTTTTGATGTGATTCCCACTGACTGTACTGCACTTCGCCTGAAAGAGCTGCTGCCGGAAGCGACGCAATTGGCGTTGGGGTTCGATTCAGATTCCGGCGCTTCCCGCGGCACGCTGAAAACCATGATTTCCGGGCTAGGCAGCGGAAGCGCTGAACGGCGGGACGGCCAGCTCATCCCTGTGCCGCTCGGCAGTCAGGCGCGCACCATCGATTTTGGGCGCGGCTTCAAGTCAGCGATGGGCATTCCATGGGGAGATGTCTCCACCGCTTTTTTCACAACCGGCATCCCGAACATTTCCACATGGATTCCGATGCCCAAAAACCGAGTAAGAGGAGCCCGGCTGGCATCTGTCGCACGGCCGCTTTTAAATTCCTCGTTTGTAAAACACCGGTTGCAGAAACTGATCGAGCGTAAAGTGACAGGTCCAAGCGAGACTTCCCGAATGCAAAATCCGGCTTTCATCTGGGGAGAAGCAGTCAACAGCGCCGGTACGGCACTGATTGTCCGCATCCGGACGGCGAATGTCTACGATGTCACGGTATTCGGTGCACTGGAAATGACAGCCCGGCTTCGGCAGCACGAATTCACTGGCGGCAGTTATACACCCGCCCTGCTGTTCGGCTCATCATTTATCGAGCAATTACCCGGCTCCGGCTCATTTCAGGTTTTCTGGACATAAACATGAACAACCACCTTCCGTTCTCTTTGGACTGAGACGTTTCAGTTGATTCCGCTGATAAAAAAAGCATATGTTAAAAGAAAAGGGGGAAGACGATGAAACAGATTTCACTCCAGCCGGAAGCATTGGCTGTTCTAAAAGAAAAAATCCGGTTAATTCCGACTGACGAAGGCGCTACTTATTTGGTGGGCCCTGTTCGGCTGCCTGTTAATTTATATGGCAATACGGTGGAATTCCAATGGTATTGTTGGCTGAACCGCTGTGAAGTGACAGAGGATTATGAAAGCATTATCAGTCAGCTGTCTTCAGCGAATCTGGCTGAGTATCAGCAATCGAGTGTATTGGTATATGGAGATTTTAAAGAAGCGGAAGATGCGCTGATCCGCATGCACTCGATCTGCCACACCGGTGACATCTTCGGCAGCAAACGCTGTGATTGCGGTTATCAGCTGAAAGAGTCCATGCAGCAGATTGCTGACTACGGGGCAGGTGCCTTGTTCTATTTGGCGAATCATGAAGGCAGGGGCATCGGACTATTCAGCAAAGCGATGGCTTATGTGCTGCAGGAAGAGGGTTATGACACGGTTGAGGCCAATGAAGAACTCGGTTTCGCAGATGATGCCAGGAATTACGATGATGCCATCCGGGTATTGAAAACGTTGCGCACAAAACCGATCACATTGCTGACCAATAACCCAAGAAAACTGCAGGCACTCGAGCAGGCCGGTCTTGAAAATATCCGGCGGGTTTCCCTTTGGGGGGACATTTCCGAGCATAACGAACGCTATCTGCAGACGAAAATCAATCGTTCCGGCCATCTGCAGGATGAGCGAGGCAATGATGAAAATCACGAATAAAAGAGGGAACGTTTATGAAGTTCGGTTTTGATATTGATGACACACTCATCAACTTGCGTGAGCATGCTTTTCATATTTACCGGGAGAAACTGCAGCAGGATGTACCGATCAGTGTTTTTCATGCACTGGACCGGGTTGAGATTCATGAGCCGTTCGGTTTGACAGATACACAAGGGAAAGAGATGTGGAGCGCGTCTCTTGAAGAAATTTACTATACGTCCTGTCCTCCCTATCCAAATGCAGTCGATACGCTGCTGGAACTTGAAGAAAATGGCCATGAGATTTATTACATTACCGCCCGTCCAGGTGAACATGGCGAACGCACAAAAAAATGGATGGCGGCTCAGGGTTTTCCGATACGGGATGACCGATTTTTCTGTGGCGTGAAAGATGAAGAAAAGGTGGAAATCATCAGGGAATTACAGCTGGACTGCTATGTGGACGATAAGCCCGCCGTTGTTAATACACTGAAAGAAGATCCGATCCACGTGCTTCTGAAAGATCAGACATACAACCGGCATTTGGATTTGCCCCGACTGCTGGATTGGGCAGCGTTTAAGAGCTTGACGAAAGGGTAGAGTACAAAAAATGGAAACGCGGCTGCATCCAAGCGGCTGTGCAGACTATACTTTTCCTTTTAACTGGCGGAAGGCATTAATGAATGATTGGGGAGCGGCTTCGATTTTATAGGCAGACACACCTTGATTTGTGTGAATATACAGCAGACCGGAGTGGTCAGAAAACGACTTCCAGGAAACATCCCAAACATCCGCCAGCGGATAGCTGGTGTCCGGGGTGGTAAGTGCATCTTCAAATAACTGCAAGGTATGCTGGTGACGGGTGATCTCCATTTCCTCATATCCGACTTCGCGTTCCACTTTAATATACGTCACGGAAGCGACAGGCTGCGGATTCTTCATAACAACCCTCCTGGTACTGGAATGTTTAATAGCTGGTTCTTTCTCATGCTATAGAAAGAGCAGGAACAGCGCAAGCAATGCCGATTCCGCAGCGCAATTATTTACTACTTACGCGCCCGGCTGCTTATGCTATGCTGGATTTATTGTTGCAATTGACTGAATGGAGGAAACAGCATGAAAGAATGGTGGGCAAAAACATCTGAACATTTATTTGAACAATTTTCACCGAGCCACATCGGAATGATGGGGGTTGCAGCGGCCGGTGTAGCGTTTATAACTTCCCTGAAAGATAAACTGGTCCGGCAGCTGGAGAAATTCAAATGGCTCCGGGTGGCTTTACTTGCCCTTCTGCTGGCTTCAGAAGTTTCATACCAGGCGTGGACAGTCTCAGCAGGTGTCTGGAGCGTCGCCGGACATTTACCGCTGCATTTATGCGCCGTCGCTTCTCTAGCGGCTGTTGTTGCGCTCGTCACTTGGAACGAAACACTGATCCAATTCGCATTCTTTACAGGAGTCATTCCGCCGCTGATTGCCGTTATCACACCCGAAGTGCCATACGGGTACCGGCATTACCGGTTCTGGAAGTTCTTCCTGCATCATATGAGCATCCCTTGGTCTGCGCTGTTCCTGGCAACTGCAAAGCCGCATACCATTACATTGCGGGCAGCCTTTAAGGTATATGGCCTGCTCGCGATCTATGCGCTCTTTATTGGAAAGGGTTTTAATCCGGCGACCGGCGCGAATTACCTGTATCTGTCTCAGACGCCGAACGCCGCCACGCCGCTCGATTTTCTTGGCAGCGGCCGGACGTACACCATCAATCTCGCCATTGCCGTGATGGCCATGTTCCTCGGCCAGTACTGCTGCTGGAAGTTCATTACTCAAATACCAAAAAAGACAGGCTTAACACTGCCTGTCTTTTTTCGTCGGGTTCTTGTCTCCTGACCACCAAATCCACTCTGTTGTTTCGCGATGATTATGGTACATTAAAATAAAAACGGGGGAGACAGTATGCAAGCGTGGCTGGCAGCTACATCCGATCATGAATTCATCCCATTTTCCGCCAGTCATCTAACCGTGCTGGCTGTGGCAGGAGCAGGCATTGTTTTCCTTTTTCTGCTGAAGAACCGGCTTAAAAATGAACCGCATAAATTCCAGTGGCTGCGCTGGACACTTCTCATCCTTCTGGTCGTGTCTGAAATCTCTTATCAGAGCTGGACAGCAGCAGTGGGTATCTGGAGTTTTTCCGGGCATGTGCCTCTTCACTTATGCGGAATTGCATCCGTTATCGCCATTTTGGCCCTGCTCACTTGGAGCCGGCCGCTGGTGCAGGCCGCTTTTTACTTTGGCGTCATCCCGGCATTTCTGGCACTGATCACTCCGGAACTCCCATACGGCTATGAACATTACCGGTTCTGGAAGTTTTTTGTACACCACACAGCCATCCCATGGGCCTGTCTTTTCCTGGCATTAAGCAAACCTTCATTCATTACGTTCCGCTCTGTATTCGCCGTCTTTGCATTTCTGCTGGTGTATGCGGCAATCATCGGCTTTTTTATCAATCCGCGGTTCGAGGCCAATTATTTATATTTATCCCAGCTTCCGACCGCTGCTACGCCCTTACGTTTTTTCGGTTCAGGAATCTGGTATTATATCAATTTAAGCGCCGCAGCGTTGGTCTTATTTCTCGGGCAGTATGGCGTCTGGCGGCTGTTTATTAAAAAAGCGGACTGAAAAATTATCACTGACACAGGATACCAGCAAAAGGTGGAAAATCATTAAAAATAACCATGAGGAATTGTCCTCATGGTTATTCGTTGTCAAAGTATTCGTTTGTCAAATCGCCGTCGATTCCAAGGGCAGCAGCACTGCCTTCACCTGCTGCGATAATGAGCTGCGACGGCACAATATGAGATGCATCCCCCGCGGCATAGATATTCCATACACTTGTCCGCCGGTACTTGTCCGTTACAATTCCACCATGCGCATTTACTTCGCAGCCAAGCTGCTCGCCGAAATTGGAAGCCGGTTTCATGTATGGCGTAATGAAGCCGTATCGCCGATCAATCGAAGTGCCATCCGCAAATACGATTTTCTCCAGCTGGCCATCTGCGCCCTGTAAATCCGCAATCGGCTGTTCAATAATGCGAATCTCTTTTTCAGCCAGCCTTGTCCGGTCCTCTTCGGATATATCGCCTTCTCCGTTGGTGCAAATCACAATATCGCGACTCCACGTATATAATTTTTTCGCCACTGTGAATACACTTTTATCTGCAATGACTGCCAGCGGCTGATCGCGCACTTCCCAGCCATCACAATAAGGGCAGCTGTACAGGCTCTTGCCGTAGAAATCCCAAATCTTCGGCACATCCGGCAGTTCTTCCTGAAGCCCGGTTGCCAACAGCAGTTTAATGCTGTGAAAGACCTCTCCATCTTCTGTTATCAATTCATAATCCGTATCGGAAATCCGCTTGATAGCAGCAACCCGCTTCTTCACTTGGTTGACTGAGTCGTATTTATCGATTTCCTCCGATGCAATCCGCTTCAATTCCTCCGGTTTTATCCCATCCCGGGTCAAAAACCCATGGGCTTCCCGCGTCACCAGGTTCCGGCCGTTATCTCCATCGAACAGCACGACATTCCGGCGGGATCGCCCCAGCACTAACGCTGCATTCAGGCCGGCAGGTCCTCCGCCGATAATTGCACAATCATATATCATAAAATCATTCCTTTTTTATCGACATGTATGTGCTATTCCCGCCTGCCTGTCTCTGGTAAACGCAGGAAATCCCTTTTCTTCTAGCTCCGCCAGTGCCGCAGCTGAATAAAAATTCAATTGGCGTGATCCATCAGTTGATCGCATCGATTGTGTAATTTTTCGGATACCAGGACGGAACGATTTCCGTAAAGTGCTTATGATCCTGAAGTACATCCATTGATAGCTGATTTAACGCCTCTTCCGCGTCCTTGTCCGGCAAATAGCTGAAAACCATGAACGTGTCCCCGAATTCCAGTGGCTGCGGGACATACTGAGAAAGGCAGGAAAGCTGCTTCAGTGTTTCAAATTCCACTTTTCTCCTCTGCACTTCCTGTCCATTGAATACCTGCACCAAGTACTTGCCGTCTGCTCGTATTTCTTGTCATCTGAAAAACCTTTCAAGCTCTCTTTGATATCAGAAGCCTGCCGGATAAACGGTATGTCCTCTTTCTGTCTTTCCACTCCAACCACCTCAGCGGTGAACTTTTACGCAAATCATGATAAGCTTCCCATTAACGAACTGCAAGGAGGAATCAGCATGACATCACTCAGCATTTTGGATTACTCGCCTATTGATGAAGAAAGCACCCCTGATCAGGCGCTGCGCGAGACCACACAGCTTGCCAAGCTTGCTGACACGCTCGGTTATAAGCGTTTTTGGGTCTCGGAACACCACCATATTCCCTCCGTTGCCGGGAGCTCACCGCAGATGCTTATGATGCACCTTGCTGCAAACACCACAAAGATCCGAATTGGTTCCGGCGGTATCTTACTCCCGAATTACAGTCCGTACAAAGTGGCTGAAAATATCCGGGTGCTGCAAGCTCTCTACCCCGGACGGATTGATCTTGGCATCGGCAGCGGAACCGGGGCTAACCGGATTGCCACCAAAGCATTGCAGGCAGGCAAGCCACGGACGGATCACAGAGAGCAAACAGCAGATTTAATCGGCTATTTATCAGGCACATTGCCTCCAGAACATCCATACAGCAACTTGATTGTTTCTCCCAATATCGACGCTGTGCCTGACATCTGGCTCCTTGGAGCTGGCGGAACAAGCACGGAAATGGCCGCAGAGTTTGGGACCGCATTGACGTTTGCTCATTTCGCCCGGCCGGGCATCGGTCCCGAGACTGCCGGACAGTACCGGGAATCCTTCATCCCTTCCGCTTTCTGTTCAAAACCCCGGGTCATGATCGCGGTATTTGTTGTAGTGGCAGAGACGAATGAACGGGCTGAAGAATTGGCAAAAGCGTTCGACCTCTGGCTCTATTTTGTCGAATCACTCAGTTCTCCGCCCTATTACCCATCAGCTGAAACAGCCAGCCAGCGCGGGACAAGCGAACGGGAACGGGAAAAAATGATCCGGAACCGCAGCCGGGTGCTGATCGGTGATGCATTATCAGTAAAGACGCAGCTGGATAAGCTGATCAATCAGTATAACGCGGATGAAGTATTGATCATGCCGCACATTGCCGGCTTTGAAAATCGGAAAACCGCCATCAGGTTACTTGCAGATGCGTTTCATCTTGCCTGAGCGCTTTAACGATTTGTCGGGCACACGCTGTAAAAAGTATCTACTGCTATATGGTAAAGCTCTTGCTGCTGGTAGATAAACGCCAGCTGCGTGAGAGCCAGACCTGCCCGCCTGTCTCCCCGGGCCTCCTCCCGGCGTATCAGCTCTTCTGCCGGGCAATACGACATCTCCCCACTGGCTGTGTGTCCTCAGACATTCCTGCGGCAAGAAATCTGTATACGCGTTGAACGGTTTGTTTCCCCTCGCCATTCTTCTCCAAATTGATGTTTCACGATCCAAAGAGCGGGTATAGTTTTTTAGTCGCACTTCTTTAGTATCACATCAGTGATCTGTCATTAGTAACTATCAATTGACAAGGAGATGAACGAATGCTGATAAACGAATTTTTCGTATCGGAACACACCAATTACTGTTTCACTCGCGCTAAACGCACACATGAAGAAGAAGGGACCGTACGAATTACATCATTTGTACGGCTCACGAAAGAATACAGCTATTCGGGCCGCGATCGTTCCTATGAGCGATCCGAATCCGTCTGGGTGGATATCCGGGAGGTTACAGCCCGGGAGGCAGCAGAATCAGTTGTAATGTTGCCTGAACATATGGTTAAATTCAGCGTATCAGAAGCCGTGTTTTCAGAACTTGTCCGGCTGGCTGCCTCGTCTCCCGAGGAGCTTTTCCACATGACTCCCGAATATGTCGCTTGTGAGAGCTGCTGAATCTTAAATGAATGCAAATGCCAGCCCCTTCATTACCCGGTGCCGGCATTTGCATTCAGCTATTAATGGAGTTTGACTGCCGGTCATCCTTAGCAGAGTCGAAATTTCCTGAACCGACCCGCTTACGGATTTCTTCATCTGATAACTCCAGCTCTATCGAAGCAGTCAGAACGCGTTCCGATCCGCCTGCTGATTCCGACTTCTCTCCCTGCGCGGAACGGGCATTCGTCTGACGGCCAATCTGCTCCCGTTCTTCCCGGCTTTCATACATTTTTTCTTCCCATTTTTTATCTGCCATTCCACTTCTTCCTTTCATTGGCACAGACCATTAGTAGATAGTGCTTCAAGACGGGTTAGGTGATAACCATGGTAATGTATTCTTTCCATGCTTCAAACGGTAAAATATAGAACGGTTCAAATTTCTTATGAAGGATGGTTCAGTCAGCCCAGCTGCTGATTGCAGTATGTGAGCACTTGCTGTTCTTCCTCGTCTTCAAGCGCAAAACCCAGCACTGTGCCGCTTTGCTTTTCGACAAAGAAATACTGGATTATCCGCACTCCTTGCCCGTCCGATGCTATGATGACCCGCAACATCAGTCCCTGATCTGTATACAGCTCATCTTCTTCATCCACTTCAATGTCCAGCAGAAATTCATACCTGTCTCCGATAATCCCTGTCGGGTCCCGCAATTCTGTCATCTCATGATTTATAATTTCCATCATTACCGCCTCCATTCTCATTTGTCCTGAAATTGCATATATTATTTGTATATGGTACCATATTCTTTACGATTAGAAGGACGTGATATTAATGATTACTATTCAGCCACCAAAAGCAGATGTGACCATCATGCGGCGCAAGCAGGACCTGCAGGAAGGTGAAGTTGCCATTAAGCCGATTGAAGGATTCATCGATCTTCATGAAATCCCACGGGATAAGGGCGGCATTATTCAATTTTTCAACCACAGCGGCGAGTTACTGTTTGTCGGCAAAGCCCGAAAACTTCGCCAGCGCGTGAAAAAACATTTACAGGACAATGTCTCTCCGCTTCGGAATCACCGGGAGGAAATTCACCGCATTGCTGTTTCATTCGTAGATGACGCTATGGAACGGGACATTTATGAAACCTACCTGATCAACACTAAACAGGCAAAGTACAACATCGACAAGGTCTATTACAAGCAGCAGTAAGGCGCGGGAATGTCCCGTGTCTTTTTTTATTTGCCCAAGTACTCTGTTTTCACTGCCTCTTCTTCAACACGCCCATCGACCAGCTGGACGGCATAGGCACTCGCGCCGGGGCGGGAACTGACAATCCGGTGGATATCCGTGCCGATATAATGGACCGCCACCCCGCCATCCGCTGCGATGCCTCCTTGAATCACTCCGGTCCGGATCAGTTCATGGTAACGAGGCCGGCGCAACTCCTCCCCGTCATAATGCGGACAATTACTGCCAGGGAGAAAGCCTAGTGCCTGAAGCGGATCAAGTTCATCACCATAGGAATCTGTCACTCCCGCTTCGTACCAGCAAAGCGAGCCGGCACTGATTCCAGCCAGCACAATCCCTTTTTCCCATGCTTGCCACATTACTTTGTCCAGTTTCCATTCCCGCCATAAGGCCAGTAAGTTCTTGGTATTGCTCCGCCTACATAAATAATGTCTTTTTCCAGAACGAATGAAGCCACATCCCGTACAGGCGGCTTAAACAGCGACAAATGAGAAGGTTTGCAAGACAGGTTCCCGAATGATTCGTAAAACCGGGAAATATAGGTATCTGAATCACCGCTCGCCGTCGGCACGAAACAGATTTCGGGAGTTATTTTAGCCGACTGGCTTAAGATATACCGATCGAGCAGCAGGTTATCCGGCTCCATCGAAAAGCCGCCACCTCCTAACGTGATAATCTGCTTCATAATCGCTCCTCGGTCAGCCGTTTTTCAAAAAAATGCTGGCTGTGCCCTGCGGGATGGTCCTCAATTACGCCGAATTCCCGGAACCCCTGCTTCCGGTAGAACCCGGGGGCCTGAAAACTGAATGTATCCACGACCATCAGGCGGTACCCTTTTTCCAGCGCATGCTCTTCCATTCGACTGATCAGTTTCTCACCGATCTGCCTGCCGCGCATTTCAGGGTTGACCCATAAAAAATCGATATGCAAATGCTGCCAGAAAGCAGTTCCCGTGATGCCGCCTATAATTTCCCCTTCTTCATTTCTTGTTATGAAACTGACTTCCTCAACCGGTCCCTTTATGCTCTCCGGCAACTTTGCAGCATTATAGTCGATCACCTTACTCCGGATAAATTCCCGATCCTGCCGATTTTCTTGCTTGCTGATTTCCATAGAATCTCCCCCACTCATCTTTGTTTCTTTTGTGACGATTTACTTGTTCGGCATGTTTCAGTAAAGCATCAAAAAGGGAATAGTACCAGAAAATAACTTAACACCCGGAGGAGTTACTATGACTTCAACAATGAAAGAATCGGGAAGTGCAGGTTGCAGGAGCGAGTACGACCCCTTAAAACGCGTTATTTTATGTCCGCCCCGCTATATGAAAATTACAGATGTGATCAATGATGTTCAAAAAAAATACGCAGCAGAGAATATCAATACACAGCGGGCCATGAAGCAGCATGCGGCTTTCGTTAAGGCTCTGCAGGAACAAGGTACGGAAACCATACTGCTCGAGCCGCAGCCGGACATGCCTGAACAAGTTTTTACCCGTGATATCGGGTTTACCATCGGCAGTGAAGTCTTTGTCAGTGAGATGGCTTGCATGGTCCGAAAAGGCGAAGAACAGGAATTGCAGAAAAAACTGCAGGAAGAAAATATGATTTATCATAACATGGCAGGAAAACCTGTAGAGGGCGGAGATGTCATCGTCGATCGGGGAACTGTTTTTATTGGCGTCAGCAGCCGGACAGGCAAAGAAGCGATCCGGAAGCTGCAGAATGAATTGCCAAATTATGAAATTATTCCTGTCCCATTCGATGAAAAGTACTTGCATCTCGACTGTGTCTTTAACATTCTGTCCGAGGAAGAGGCGCTGATTTTTCCGGAAGCCTTATCGAAGGAGATGGTTCAGCTCCTGGCAGCTCGCTACCGCCTGATCCGAGTGAACCCAAAAGAGCAGTTTTCCCTCGGAACGAACGTGCTGTCAATCGGCAGTAAACGTGTCTTCAGCCTGCCGCAGAACCAAGAGGTCAACGCGCGGCTACGGCAGCACGGTTACCAGGTGATCGAAGTGGATTTTTCTGAGATTATTAAATCCGGCGGGTCCTTCCGCTGTTGCACAATGCCGATTATCCGTGGATAACAAAAACCGCAAGCCTCTCGCGCACTGAGAGCTTGCGGTTTTCCTATGTGTTACCACAGCATCGGTTTATCCACCATGAGCCACAGCATCACCAGCAGGAGGCTGATATACAGCCAGACCGACCGGGTCAGCTTTGCTGTCAATGCCGGTTGATCTGCATCCGGCACTTCAAATTTTTTCAGGACCGGCTTAAACGCATTAGCCAGGAAAAACACAGAACCGACCATCACAGCAAGCGTCAGCACCACCCAGGAAGTGTACCATGGCCATGCACTGAGCCATACAAGCAGCATACCAGTCGTCACCAGTATGTGACCCGCGTGCTTTACAAGACGAACTGCTCCCCTAAAAGTAGTGAGATGGCCAGCAAGCACCTCCCTTTCCGCTGTCTTCATCTGCCGGATTACCGGAAAAAGGACAAAAAAGGGGCCGATGGACAATACAGCACTTAAAATATGTAAAAACAACAGCAACGTGTAGAGAAAGTTCATAATAGGCAAAACCTTTCCTATTTTTCCTCCATTATACTTCAGTTTCACGCCTTCTCCGGTACAGAAATATGACGATTTCTGCAAAAATTGATAATAGCTCAATCATTTTCATTCCTTTTAGCCTACTCTTCAATAGACAAAAATAGCTATATGGGATGATAGAAACCTGCATACATATACATTAATATTTAATAGGCTTGATATTTATGCAAAAATACAATTTTGGAGGAACGCTGAATGAAGAAAACGGTAAGTGGTTTATTGGCAGTCAGCATGCTGGCTTCTACCCCTTGGTCATCTGTACTCGCGGAGTCCCCGAAAGTCAATTACATAAATGCGCTCGAGGAACAGGACGGCAGCTTATTTAACAGTGAAAACTACGATTTTGCAAAGTTCTCGGCAATCGGTCCGAAACTTGAGGAAATCGCGAAGTCCTCGAACCGGGTGAAAGTGGAAGTGACCGGCTATTCGGCAGACGGCCATCCACTTTATGTCGTCACGATTGCTGACCCTGAAACTGGCGGCAAATTCGGCAAGATTCAGGCGCTGCGAAAACAAATGTTCAAAAACCCGGGAAAAGCTCAGGACTGGGTGCAGAACAACCCTGACTTTAAAGTGCCGATTATGATCAACGGTTCGATTCACGGGACGGAATTCATCGGAAGTGATGCGCTTCTTCAATTGATCGAGCGCTTTGCAACACAAACGGACGAAACCACCACTTCCATTCTTGAAAACAATATCCTGATTTTCAATGTGAACGCGAATCCGGACGGACGCATTGCCGCCACCCGCTTCAATGGTGAAGGCATCGACTTGAACCGCGATTTCATCACGCAATCCCAGCCGGAAACGCAGCAGACGGTCGACCTGATCACGGAATGGAATCCGATGGTGTTCCTTGACACACATGGCTACGTGAAGAACTATGCACCAAATAAACAAGGCCTCATTGAGCCTTGTACCCCACCGCATAATCCAAACTATGAGTATGATTTGTATAATAAATGGGCGCTTGGACAGGCTCAGGCAATGGAAAACGAAATCATGGAAAACGCAGCAGCTTATGAAGGTACGATATATGAAGGCATGACAGGCACTTACATTCCGGCGCGCGACGACGCTGCTGGCTGGGATGATTACCCGCCGATCTTCACGCCAATGTATGCCATGTACCACGGTGCATACGGCCACACACTTGAAGCGCCGACGAATGACGAAAGCGGCGTAGCGTGGATGTACAACGCCATCATGGGTGCATTGGAGTATGCGACGGAAAACAAAGAAGAAATGATCGCTGACCAGATCGAGATCTTCAAGCGCGGTATCAATTTTGATCACCCGTACCATGAAGCCGGCTTCTTCCCGGAAGCGTACGTACTGCCGGTGAATGAAGAAGATCCGACCGTGACGGAAAAAGCGGTCAATCACTTGCTGGCCAATGACATTGAAGTCGTGCGTGCATCCAAATCCTTCAAAGTGGATGGCGTCAGTTATGCAAAAGGCTCTTATGTCGTGAATATGGATCAGGCGAAAGCGGGACTTGCAAACACCATGCTATGGGATGGTGAAGATATTACTGATGATACGTCTTCTATGTATGATATCTCTGCCTGGAGCCTGCCGGAATTGTGGGGCTTTGAAGCCAATGCAGTCAACAGCAAAGTGACCGTTCCTTCCGCGAAAGTGAATGAAGCGGGCAGCCAGGGAGCCATTTCCGGAAAAGGGCCATTCGTTATCCCGAATTCTTCTGTAAAAGCGGTGGAATTGGTGAATACCCTTCTCGCACAAGGCGTGAAAGTCACACGCGGTACAGATGGTACGTTTTACACGGATGCACCGGCTAACGCCGTCTCTGCTGCTGTGAAGGCATCCGGCCTCCAGATCGCAAGCGGCAAAGTACCGGCAGACACAACGCCATTGAACGCACTTAAAGTGGCATTGCTGGAAGACGGCGGTATGGGTAAAGTCCAGTCGCACGCCGGCATGAAACTCGCGCTTGAGCGCCTCGGATTCGATGTGACAGAATTGTCTCCAGTTGAAGTGGCGGAAGCTGGTCTGAATGGCTATGATGCGTTTATCTATAACGGCACAGCCAACTTAATTTCAACACGCCTAAGTACTGCAAACAAGGAATTCGGATTCCAGAATACAGGCCAGTTTGATGCCTTCAAACAGAACGTCACTGATTTTGTCGCGAATGGCGGCAAGTTCCTCGCAGCGGGCGCCGGCGGTTCTCAAGCAGCGAAGGCGCTTGGCCTGACGGATGTCACAGTGAATACTGGCGGTTGGAACAGCAACGGCATCGTGACGGTCGATTATGAAGCCTCCGGCACAACTGCAAGCTTCGGCCAAGACGATATCGGATTCGTCTACCGCCCGACTTGGTATGATGGCGCAGAAGAGACGGAAGTGCTTGCGTCATTCGACGATGGTGACTTCTTCGTCGCTGGTCATTGGAAAGGCAATGAAACAGCTGCCGGACAGCCCGTCATCGTGCGCGAAAGCGATAAAGATGTAACATTAATCGGCCTGGAGCCGGCATTCCGCGATCACACAGATTACCTGTTCCGTCTCATTTCGAATACACTTTATACAAAGTAATATAAAAAAGGAGAAGCTCGCGGGCTTCTCCTTTTCCGTTCACTTATTTCTTTTTATCTTTCATATCCTCATCATCGTCTGCGAGTTCGTCCAGCCCGTCGATTTCTTTGTTCGTCCGGGGGTATTCCATCGACTGCCACTCATCGTAATACGTAGCATCCAGCTCGGTCAGGCCTTCTTTGCCTTCCACTTTATCAGCATCCGGCGCTTCTTTTTGATCTGCTTTCACGCTATTATGCATGTCGTGATCTTCGTACACCCAGATTTCCTTTCCATCTTTTATCACCTTTTTTTTGTTCTTGGAAACGTCCTGATTTGACTTTTCGTTCATGATAACTCCTCCTGTCTGTAGATAAAACTTCTGGCTAATCGTTTCGATAGTTTTCTTTTCCCTTTTTTCCTCAAAAATAACCATTTCATTTTTACGACTGCCAGTGAACGGGTACAATATAAAGAAAAGAACGGGGGAATTGTATATATGAAAAAAAGTGTAGCAGGCATTGCGCCGCTCCTCTTCCTTCTTGCGGGTTGCCAGGAGCAGACTGAAGAACCTGTACCGGAAGAGCAGCCGGCACCGGAAGAACCCGTGGCAGATGCCGGACAGACACCGGAAGAAAGACTGGCAGAATATATTACTTATTGGAATGAAGCGGACTTTACGCATTTATATGAGGAATTTTTATCTGCAGATGCGAAAGAGGCATTCGGGGAAGAAACGTTCATTGAATATCAGCAGCAGTTAGTCGAGGATCTAGGTATTCATGATATAAATATCACTTACACGGAACCGCCTGAAGGTACGGAATGGGATGAGAATGAACTGGCGGATTTCCCGGTACAAATCAGCATGGAAACGCTTGCCGGTCCGATAGAATTTGAAGAAACCCTCACACTTCTTTATGAAGAGCAGAACGGGGAAGAAAACTGGTTCACGGATTGGGGCCCTTCTCTTGTTCTGCCGAACCTTGAAACAGGCGATAACGTGGAAATCGATATACTTGAAGCAGCAGCCCGGGGTGAGATCATCGACCGGAACGGACAGCCGCTCGCAACCAATTCAACAGGCTATGAAGTCGGCATCGTTCCCGAGAAATTTACGGATCCTTCCCGGAAATCAGAACTCGCTGAATTGCTTGACGTGACGGTCAGCTACATTGATAAACAGCTGAACCAAAGCTGGGTTCAGCCGAACTTTTTTGTGCCGCTCACCACCCTGCCTGCAGCCCAGGCTCAGCAGGCTCAAGATGCTGATGCCATTCCAGGAGTCGGGCTCGATGAAACGGCCGTGCGTTATTATCCTTACGGTGAAGCCCTTTCCCATGTGACAGGCTACGTCGGACGCATCACAGCCGAGCAGCTGGCAGAAATGGCGGATGAAGGTTATATCGAAAGCGATATTGTCGGGCGTAAAGGACTGGAGCTTCAGCTAGAAGAACAGCTGAGCGGTGAAGCCGGAGCCCGGATCACCATTGAAAAAACGTTTGGCGCAGAAACAGAAACTATTGTTGTCGCTGAACAGCCCGCTGCTGATGGTGAAACAGTTAAGCTGACCATTGATGCAGAATTGCAGAAAACCATTTACGACACCATGAACGGTGAAGCAGGCGCAAGCACAGCGATCGATCCTGCCACCGGGGAAACGCTGGCCCTTGTCAGCTCACCCGGCTTTGATCCGAATGAATTTGTGCTCGGCATGAAATCATCCCGCTTTCAGGAATTGCAGGATAACCCGAAGAATCCGCTGTTTAACCGGTTTACCGCCCGGTACGCTCCCGGCTCCACTATAAAACCGATTACAGCAGCCATTGGTCTGGAAGCCGGTACACTCGACCCTGCTGCAGGGGTGGAGATCAACAGCAAGACATGGCAACGCGATCGCTCCTGGGGCAATTACGAAGTCGCCCGTGTGCATCCGGAAGTGCCGAATCCGATCGATTTGAATAAAGCACTCGTTTATTCTGATAACATCTATTTTGCTCAGCAAGGACTTGCATTGGGAGAAGAGAAGTTGACAGAAGGCTTAACGAGTTTCGGTTTCGGGGAAGAGATTCCATTTCCGATGAATCTGGCGGCTTCTCAGATTACCAATGACGGAACCATCGATTCAGAGATTCAGCTGGCAGACACCTCCTATGGGCAAGGTGAAATGCTCGCGAATATTGTCCACTTGACGTCGCTTTATGAAGCGTTCATCAATGACGGAACGATTTATGAACCGATGTTATTCGCGGAAGAAGAACCGGAAGTGTGGAAAGAGAACTTGGTGAGTGCAGAGAATGCAGAACGGATCCGCACGAGTCTCCGCAATGTGGTGGAAGAAGGCCCTTTGGATGCCGTTAAAGCGGCGGCTGTGCCTGTGGCAGGTAAAACCGGCACAGTCCAATTGCAGACGGAAGGCCAGCAAAACGGTTTTTTCATCGGTTATAACGCAGACCAGCCTTCCCCGATCATCGGCATGATGATCGAGGAAGTGGAAGATAATGATGGCAGCGTCTATCCGGCCGGACTGGTGACGGATGTACTCGAACAGACGGCAAATTAGGAGGCGATCACATGAAAGTAGTTATTCTATCGGATACGCATATTCCGATGCGGGCAAAAAAACTGCCCCATGCGCTGACTGTCATGCTCCAGGATGCTGACTTCATCGTTCATGCCGGTGACTGGCAACAGCTGGATGTCTATCACGAACTGGCGGCCTATGCTGAAACAGACGGCGTCGCCGGCAATGTGGATCCATGGGAAATAGCTGATAAATTCGGCCGAAAAAAAGTACTCACATTCGCTCAAGTGAGAGTCGGCGTCATTCACGGCGATGGCACTCAGAAGACGACAGAACAGCGGGCACTGGATGCGTTCGCAGATGATGAAGTGGATATCATCGTGTTCGGTCATTCCCACATTCCGCTTATGCGAAAAGAGAAGGATGTGCTTCTCTTCAATCCTGGCTCACCGACTGATAAACGGCGGCAGCCTCATTATTCATTCGGCGTACTCGAGATTGGTGATACATGGGAATTGAAGCATGTCTACTTCGATGAAAAAGATTAAACTCTAGTCAACAGGAGCTGTTCAAAAAGCTCCTCTTTGAATCAAAGGCAGGGAGAGAATCACCATTCGGTGTTCTCTCCCTGCTTTTTCGAACGTGGATTTCCCTTGAAAATATCCGGAGAAAACCGGTCCGGGCAATACGCCCGGATTTGATGTGCGCCTTGGCATGTTTCCGTAAAGCTTCCGGCGGACTGAACAGAAGGCGAGCTGTAAAACCAAAGAAGGGCTGTCCGATAAGTCATATCCATGACCTGTCGGGACAGCCCTTTTTTCAGCATGTGTTCACTGCTCCCTTATCCGCAATGCGTCTCCAAATGTGCAACCAGGGCAGCAGCATCCCCGCGTGAAATGTAGGAAATCTCCAGATTGCCGGCATCGGTCTGACACGTGATTTGTGCAGCTCCGCTTAACACAGCAGTTACACGACGGATGTCGGTAAACGGAATGATTGCTGTCTTTCCTTCCCCTGATGCGTCATGACCCAAAAAGACCAGTTCAGAACCCGTCGCGGTAAGGATGCCCTTAATCCCGCTTGCAGGTTCGGCGTAGTTCGTGTTAAAAATGCCGTACACCCAATGTTGGACTTCCAGTTCCGGTTTCTCTTTTTTTAATTGATCCAGTAATTGAGACGGATGAGCCATCTTCAACACCTCCAGTTGTCTCTTTAATTATACAGAAAGGATTCGTCGCTTCCCGTGAAATTTATATTAAGTTCATTACAAATATTACGGAATTTTCTTGTAAGGAAAGGGTATTAGAATAAAAAAGGCGGAGGTACTCACAGTGAAAAAGTTGAAGGTTGAATCATTGGAGCAGTCAGACAGCGTCATTGAATTTTCATGGACGGATACCGGGAGCGTATGCCGGATAACCCGGGAGGAGCGCGTACTCTATGAAGGCAGAGAAACAGTTTTTAGAGACGACCAGCTGCGCAAAGGTGAACTCTATATTTATACGATTGAGCGGCTTAACGAGGCTGGAGAACCGGTTGAACGGCTGAAAATGCAGACTGGCACAGAAGAAAGAGGATCAGAGACAGAAAACCAGCTCCGGCAAATTGTACTTACAGCAATCATAGCAGATGGAGAAGTGACACTTGCTTGGGGTGATATCCAAGGAATTAATGCATATGAAATTTTCCGGAATAATGAGCTACTGGACGCTGTACAGGAAAGTCAGTTCACCGATACATCGGTGGATATGCATAGCGAATATGTATATACGATCCATGCAAAACGACCGCTTGAACGGTCAGCAGAAGAGTTGTTCAGCTCGGAAAAATCGCTGGTTGCATCGGTGTTTGGTATGTTAAATCCTAATTCCACCGAGCAGGAAGCATCAGAAGAATCATTTTGGCTGACCAAGCGGCTCGGTAAGCTTGATACGCTCCTGAATATGCCTGAAAAACCAAAAGGGGAAATTCAATATCCGATCTGGAATTTCCGGTATAAGACTTTTCTATCGGAAGAAATACTGGCTAATCCGAATCTGACTTCCCCCAATCGTTTTTTCAAAGGAGATGGCCGCGGATTTGATCCGCACAGTAAACGTTACCGGACATTGGTTGAGTTTACAATCCGATTGGACAAAGAAGCAACGGTCGACAACTTCAAAAAAGACGTCGGCACATCCATTGCCTATAATTGGCGGAAGAAATTCCGGAAAGCAGGCGTCGGTTCAGCCGAAAAAGTCGGTGTCGAGCAAGTGGATGAAGACGATCAGAAAGCGGTGGTGGCGATTACACACAGTGTCGGCAATCCGCTCACCGCTTCCCCTGCCATCGATTACGATATATCGGCAACCTTTTACCGCAATGGACATTTTGACATTGTGGGTGTACATGATCAGGCACCGAATCACGAAGTCTACTTAAATCGCAGCGGGCAAGAAGAATGGATGCCGCTGCACCGGGCTGAAAGCAAAGGGCTCGCATACATGGCCGGTACAATTGCCAATCAATACTGGCGGTATTCGAATTTTGAATAAGAGTAATCAGCGGGAGCCTGCCGGTTGGGCAGCTCCCGCTTCATAAAGTAAAAATCAATAAAGCTGTATCTGCGCCAGGATTTCAATGCAACATAAAAAACCGCCTGCAAGAGGCGGTTTTTCTCGATTACTTATCCAGGAATCGCTTTCGCACATGCGGCGGTGGCAGCATACAAGCCTGCAATTGACCAAAAATCTTGTACCGGTTTCTGGCAAATGTATCGTATGCGGCATCGCGCAGCGGACGCGGAAACGACTTCAAGTAGTAAGCAAGCTTCCACAGTCCCGTCAGGTGATTCGCAATCCGCAGCGCCCCATCTGTTTTCACATAGGCTTGGTCATCCTGTATCAGTACGAGGCTATCCACGTCATCCGGTATATTATATTTCTCTGACAGCTCTTCCCCGATTTCGCTCTGCAGTGAGGCGAAGTTAAAATAACCGACCGGGTCATGATTTATGATGAATTGAACACTGGAATCACAGAAATTGCAATCCCCATCGAATAATACAACTGCATTTTTCAATCTTACCCCTCCTTTTCCCAAAGGATCCTATCCTTATAAATAACCGTTTTCACGTCCGGCAAAACCTTTTCACTCCGCAGGGGTTCCCTGGTGGAAATACAGTTTCCACCCGTTTCCCCGTCTGCGCCATATGGAACTTCGCAGGGAGTGACGGCTGCTGGTTTTATTGAACAGGCGATAGGTGGTCAATGCGCCATCCGGTCCTAACGCATGCACTTGAAATTCGGAGATTTCCATGTCATCCGGTTCCAAGGCATGATCGCCTTCGTAATCCGCCCGTTTCCAAACCTTTCCTGAACTGCCGAATTCAAAGAATGCTTCATCCAACACTTCGTTCAGTTTTTGAGAAGAGATCCGGATATCCGGATGAATATGACTGCATTCCAATTCATACAGCTCTTGTTCCAATTCCATATTATCCACCCTTGTCAATTGCTTGTTGTTCCTGCATTACTGATCGCGATTTGTGTCATTATCATCATAGAAGTTCTCTTGATCTTCATTCGGCTGATCCTGCGGTGTATCCGACGAACCGAAATCTTCCACTTCTTCAAAACTGTTATTGAAGTCACGAAGCCGATCATCTTCTTTTTCAACTGGCTGATCTGTCATCGGCTCCATAATATCTTCCTCGCCTGGCCGTGTATTCATATCCGGCTGCTGATCCGCATGATCGATGCAAGTTAACGCGGTCGGGAGGATATCCAAGCGGTCATATTGAATTTCTCGTCCACACACAGCACATTTTCCGTATGTCCCATCCTCAATCGCCTGAAGTGCTGCACGTGTATCGTCAATTTCCTCTTGTTTAAATTCAGTAATCGCCAGGCCGCGTTCCTTATCGAATAATTGAGTAGCATTATCCCCTGGGTGATTATCATACTGAGAAAGCTCATTCGTATTGAATTCTTCTCTATGTTGAATCCGTTCTTCAAGATCTTTCAAGTTGTTTTCCAAACGCTCCTTGAATTCTTTCAGCTGTGCATCTGTCATGGTTACTCCTCCTTAACTTACTCCTTCCTCTTAATATTTCCGTTACAGGGGAATTCAAACATTCTATTGACATGCCGCGTTTCTGTCTATACTATAAAGAACGGAAATTAAATAATCCGGCAGCGGGAGAGGTTCATAGCGCACACCCTCTATAAAAAACTATGGATTAGTGAAACTCAGCCGAATCCAGATGCGATTCGGCTTTTCTTATTCCATTTTTTTATGGCCTCTCCTGAATGCTGACACTCAGGGAGGCTTTTTTAATGGCTGGAAGACAAGATCAATCACTCGGGCATTTATCATTGCTCGGCAATCAACATACAAAATACACATTTGAATACGATCCATCGATTTTGGAGGCGGTCGACAATCTGCATGTGAATCGCGACTTCTTTGTGAAGTTCAATTGCCCGGAATTCACATCACTTTGTCCGATGACGGGACAGCCGGATTTCGCGACGATGTACATTTCATTTATCCCTGACAAAAAACTTGTAGAAAGCAAGTCGCTGAAATTGTACTTGTTCAGCTTCCGAAATCACGGGGATTTTCACGAAGACTGCGTCAACATCATCATGAATGACCTGATTGAACTGTTAGACCCCCGCTACATCGAAGTATGGGGGAAATTTACGCCACGTGGCGGCCTGTCCATTGATCCATACACGAATTACGGCAAACCTGGAACAAAATACGAAGAAATGGCGTCGCACCGGATGATGAATCATGACATGTATCCGGAAAAAGTCGATAACCGCTGAGGAGGAAATTACTTATGCTGCTCTACTTGAATGGCGCGTTCGTCGGTTTTCTGGTGCTGGCCAACATACTGGCGGTCAAACTGTTTGCGTTAAATGAATGGCTCGTTTTGCCTGCTGCCGTTATCGTCTATGTCTTTACGTTTCCGATTACGGATACCATTGCCGAAGTATACGGCAAGGAAGCAGCCCGGCAGACGGTCGTTGCCGGATTTGTTACACAAATTTGTGCACTTATTTTCATTTACACAGCTATCCAGCTGCCGTCTGCTGCATTTTTCAGCAGTCAAGAGTCATTTGAAACCGTATTTTCTGCCGGCTTCCGGGTAACACTCGCCAGTCTTGTGTCGTATTTCGTCAGTCAGAACTTGGATATCACCATTTTCCACAAGCTGAAAGCCCGGCATGGCGATTCAAAGTTATGGGTCCGGAATAATGCATCAACCATGGTAAGCCAGCTGGTCGATACCACGCTGTTCATCACGATCGCTTTCTACGGCACGATGCCGCTGAGTGCCTTGTTGCTCATGATCGTGACGCAATATGTGTTTAAGTGGTTCGCTGCCGCTGTTGATACACCGATCGTTTACCTGCTCGTTCGGCTTTGCCGGCGCGGACAGCACGATAAGCAAGTCGCCGCTGTGCAGTCAACCTAAACCAAAACCGGAAGCGGCCGCTTCCGGTTTTCTTGTGTTTTTTGCCTTCAATCCGCCAGCCGGGCTTTTGCAATGCGTTTTTCAAACCGCCTGCGCCAGTCTTCCGCGAGTGCAGGGACGGCAACCACATTTTCCATCCCTTCGATGAATTCAGGATTGTTAAAGTAAATGGAATTTGCATAAAAGACTGAAATCCGCTGTGGGTCTTCCTCCACTTTCTTGATGGCCGAATCTTGTCTGACCACGCCTTCCTCCAGCACCCGGCAAAGAAATCCGGTATGGCTGGTCTCCATGAACCGCTTCATGAGCGTCGGGATTCCGGTGCGTTTATTAATGGTATCGCAGGGAATCCGGCCCATCGTAATTTGAATGACAGCTTCCCCGACTTGGAAAACGTCTCCGATATGCACGTTTTCTTCTTCCATGTTCTCCGCGAGCAAATTTTCTCCGAAACTCGCTTCGCTGAGCTGTGTCCGGTATTCACGGTTCCACTGCCGGTAATGCTCAAGTCCATATATGCAGACAGCTCTGTCAAGTCCACCGTGGTTCTTCATATTCGCCACCCCATCACCTTCGAAGCCTTCCCGCCGCAGTGTCGCTTCTTCCGTCGGCAGCTTGAATATACCGGAGTGCAACTCCCGCCCTTCAGCATTCCGGAGCCGTTTCGGCTTCCCGACATACAGCCCCTTCAGTTCCGGACGGTTAAAAAAATCTATCATGCCAATCCCCACACTTTTCTGTTTTTACTCCAAGTATACCAAAGCCGTCAGCGATTGAGCCGGATATCCGACATGATAAATTCGCTGGCCGGCATCGTTGGAATGCGGTTTACATCGATATGAAGATCCTGTGGTGGCACCTCATAGTCAATTTCACCTGCGAGAAATTGCATGCTCTTCTGCATAACTTCAATAGTGACCCATTCCCCCGCACAGCGATGGCCAAGATAATGATCGCCGCCGCCCTGCGGAATGAAATCGAATGGCGTCCCGGTCCATTCGCGGAACCGCTCCGGAATAAAGAGATCCGGATCCTGCCAAATGCGCGGATCACGGTTGAGTCCGTGGATATCAAGGAATACCAGCTCTCCTTTTGAAAACCGGATATCATGCCATAGGAAGCTCCGCCGGACGCGCGCGCCCAGAAATGGGGCGAACGGATAAAAACGGCGCACTTCCTGCGTAAACATATGTGCGTATGTCGCTTCCCCTGTCGCAAGCCGTTCCCGTGTTTCCGGATTGGCATGCATGGCCATTGCACCAAATGTGACATACCAGGTAATCGCCGTAATCGGCCGGATGATATTGACCATTTCTACGGCTGCCACGCGCTTATCCAGCAGGCTGCCATCAAGCTGCTGATGACGTGCAATGACATGGAGCGGACTGTCTGACGGCGCCTGCAATGCACCGCTCCGTTCCTGTTCAATCACTTCTTCCATCCATTCGTTTGTTGCATGACGCGCCATATTGCCTTTCCAGTGGCGCGGTCCTACACCGCCGATCGAATCGACCAGCGCGATTAATTGTTTTGCCCGTTTTTCAGTGTCTTTTTCTTTCAGCGGCACGCCAGCCCAGCGGCATGCAGTACGCAGCATCACTTTCTGCGCTTCTTTAAATAGCACGACCTCATCCTGCTTTTCCCACTCGCGTGCTGCCCGGCGCCATTGTTCGGATGCAATATCCGAAATCAGCTTCAGTCTTGGCATTGTCATGAAGGACATGAACATTGCTTTCCGGTTTCTGTGTTCTTCATCATCAAGTACCTGCACGCCGCCCCTGCCGAATATCGTGTCTCTAATGCGCAGCGGTATAGCTGTCTTCCGCTCAAAATAGCGTTCATTATAAAAAAGTTCCGTCGCTTCCGGCCCGGTAATGACAATCGATTTCTGACCCAGGATCCGTGTCTGGAAAATATCGGTCCCCAGCTTTTCCATATGATCAGGAATGTAGCGATAGCCTTCCTGCAGAATTTCCGTTGTGCTGCCTCTCATCTTGTATTTTGGGATCATTTGCGTCATCCGGCTCAGCTCCTTCGATTTTTGTTATTTTTCTGATTTTCCCTAAAAATGCCACAAGCAAACGTAGGACAAGATATTATCAGGTTTGCAGCAACGTAAAAACAGGAACTCTAGTATGAGTTCCTGTCTGCAACGACCGCATAGATGCATGTATCTGTAATTCGTTCTCCATCCGCTGATAATTCATCGTTCCGCAATATGCCCTCCAGCTGAAAACCGGCTTTCTCCGCTACTTTCCGGCTTGCAGTGTTCTCCACTTCGCACTGGATTTCCACACGTTTACAGCAAAACCCGTCAAGCGCCAATTGCGTCAGCCGCTGCACTGCTTCTGTTACATATCCCCGACCACTTGCACGCGTATCCAACCAATAGCCGATTTCGAGTTTCGGCACTTCCCAATCGATATTATGGAACCCGGTAGAGCCGATGAACTGGCCGGTTTCTTTATCAAAAATCAGATAACGGAGAACAGTTTTCTTCAGGAAATTCAGATGCGCTTCAACCGTATTGATTTCTGTTTCTTCCACGGTCGGGACTGTTTGCGCAAACGGCATCCATGATTTTAATTCATTGATCGATGCCCGGATCGCCGCATTTACCACGGCTCCGTCACCCGGTTTCGGCATGCGAAGAACAAGTCGCTCTGTCTCCAGTTCTTTCGGAATTGTTGGTATTGTCGTCATTGGCTATGTTTCCCCTTCGATCATTATGTATTGAAAAAGATTCCTTTCGCTTTTGCTACGAGTACACCGGCCGCGTCTGTAATCCGGCATTCCGCGTGTGTCAGCGTTTTTCCGGCTTTAATAATTTCAGCATAGGCAATCAACTGATCACTTTTTGCCCCTTTTAAAAAAGTGACATTCAAATCGAGCGTGACGGACGTCTGCTTCCCGTTCATGTCCGGCTTCATCGTATTGCTTAACGCCACATCTGCAAGTGTTGAAATGATACCGCCATGCACGACCCCCGCACTGTTGACGTGCAGCGGTTTTACTGGAAGCGTCACCGTCACCTCCCCCGTTTCGGTCCGTTCATACTGAAACCCCAGAAACTCATCAAATGGCTGCTGAATGAACATTGCACAACCTCCTTTCTATCCATAACGTTGTTCTAAGCTATCCATCAGCATTCCGATGACCGTCATTCCGCCGGCAAACATAATCGGATAAACCGGACCTGCAATGAGCGGAGATGCAGTTATACATGCCAGGAGTGAATTACCCGACCTTTCTGAAAACTAAATATTCGGTTCGATTATACCGCATTACTGAGTATCATGCTTTGTCATTTTTCCGCATGATCGTTCGTATCCTCCGAAAAATTAAAAAAGCGTTCAGCTTTTAAGCTGAAACGCTTCAGTCATCATTTTAATTGGGATGGATACAGCGTCATGCCGCCATCAGCGAATAAGGTGGCACCGGTCACATAATCCGCTTCTGAGGAAGCGAGCCAAGCTGCGACCGCTGCCATTTGTTCCGGCCGGCCGATCTCCCGCATGGGGATTTTATCAAGCATTTTTTGCTGCTGTTCTTCACTTTTTTCAAAAATCGGATTTCCGGGTGTATTGATGGCACCCGGCGCAATAGCATTGACCCGGATTCCTTGTGCCGCATACTCAATAGCAAGTGTTTCCGTCAGCATTTTGATGCCTGCTTTCGTCACGCCGTAATGGACATTCTCAATCATCGGCATCACTTGGTGAACACTTGATATATTGATGATCGATCCTTTCACCTCGTGCTCCGTCATGTATTTCAGCGCTTCCCGGCTTGCGATAAATGCACCGGTCAAATTGACATCCAGCACCCGCTGCCATGTTTCCAGGTCCAGTTCTTTGGATGGTTCACTTTCACTGAAGCCAGCGTTATTGACAAGAACATCGAGTGAACCAAATTCACTGACTGCCGTATCGATCAGTTTCCGGATATCCGCCTCTTTCGAGACATCCGCCTGGACTGTCACTGCCTGCCCGCCGTTTTGTCTGATCGTTTCTGCCGTATCGCTTGCTCCATCAGGATCTGTCAGATAATCGACAACAACATTCATCTTCTCGTTGCCGAAGCGCTCGGCAATACCTTTTCCGATTCCTTTTGATGAGCCTGTCACAATTGCGGTTTTCCCTTCAAGATTCGGATACATACAATCACTCCTCTTATAGAATAGATCAATCACGCAGGGCTGCCATTGATTTTCCGACTGCAATCTGTTCCAACTCGCATCCTTTGCTCTTTAAATACTTTTCGATGCCAATTTCAGCAATATCAATGTTATTTTTCGGGCCGATTGTCATGTGGCTTATCGTCCCGCCCTTTCCGTGTCGGGTCCGAATGATGAATTAAACAACTTGAATAATTGCTCGAATTTACGGAGGATATCGAGCGCCAACAGTCCGTTTCCTTCCGCTGACTTCGGATAGCCAAGCGGCACTGTACGGCGCACAAGCTGCGCATACAGCTCATCTTCTGAAAGCTGTCGGCCAAATTCATACTCTGCAATATTTTTAATCAGCGCAAGTGCGCCCGAAATATGCGGAGTCGCCATGGATGTCCCAGATAGGCTGGCATATTGGCTACCCGGGTAAGTGGAGTAAATTTTGACACCAGGTGCTACAAGATCGATGGCATCGTTCGTATTGCTGAATTCAGCAATACTGCGTTTATAATCGACCGCACCCACTTGAATCACTTCATTGTAAGCACCTGGATAGGCGAATTCATCGGTCGCAGGACTGGCATCCCCTTCATTGCCTGCAGCACAGACCACCGGAATCCCGGCATCGACTGCCCGTTTTACAGCTGCATAAAGTTCCGGCACATCTTCCGGGCCACCAAGTGACATGGAGATGACACTCGTCTTCTCGCCGTTTGGCCCCTCCCAGTCAATGGCATAATGGATACCGCCAATGATGCCGGCATAGTCGCCGCTGCCTTCTCCGTTCAGCACTTTGACAATCAGCAGGCTGGCTCGCGGAGCAACACCTGCAATTCCGCTTTCCAGATAAGAAGCAGCCGCTGTGCCTGCAACATGGGTTCCGTGACCGTTATTGTCCTCAAAATTCGTTTCATCCTCATCAAAATCAGCAGTAAAGTTCCGGCCGCCGATGATCCGGTCTGCCAAATCAGGATGATCCCGCTGACAGCCTGTATCCAATATAGCGATTACATTCCCTGCTCCCATATCTGCTTCATCCCATGCCTCAGGAGCCTGAATCATTTTCACGCCCTCAGGTATCCGGACGATTTCTTCCGTAACCGCCTCCACCCGGTACGGGATTAAATGAATATTATTCATAGATTCATCTCTCCTCTTCTTCATTTTTCCGGCCTTCCGTCAAATACTGATCGCCTTTCCACAGTCTGCTGATTGATAAAGCGCATCAATCAACTGCTGCAGCCGGACAGCTTCCTCCACTTTAACGAGCGGCTCCTTTCTGCCAAAACAGCTTTCTACAAAATCAGCAACCGATCGCTCGGACATATTGCCATTTTTCAGAAACGGAAATTCCGTATTTGAAGGCTGACCGGCTTTATCCTGGAACAGCCGCGGGGGGAACACCGCCGCTCCTCCCCGGTCACCGAATAATTCCACTTGCGTCTGTTCTGCCTGTTCCATATTGAGCGCGAAAGAAGTTTCAATCACGAGCGACTGACCGTCCTTGAACCGGATCAGTCCCATCAGCGCATCTTCCACAGAAAAAGTCGCCGGATTCCATTGTCCCATCAATCCGGCGTCGGTCCGGGGGCCGATTTGCTGATGCGAGACGGCCAGTACTGTATCAGGCTCCGGATAATCCATCAAATAGAGCGCAGTGTCCAGCATATGTACGCCGATATCGATCAGCGGTCCGCCTCCCTGCAACTCCTTATCGGTAAAGACGCCCCAGCCGGGGATTCCCCGCCGCCTCAACGCATGAACACGAGCAGCATAGATATGTCCGAGCTCACCGGCCGCGCCACATGAACGAATAGCCTGAACTTCCCGACTGTGCCGGTTATGCAGATTGAACGTCAGTACTTTTCCTGTTCGTTCTGCAACCTGCTGCATTTTGCGCACTTCATCCGCCGACATGGCCGGCGGTTTTTCACAAAACACATGACAGCCTGCTTCCAAGGCTTGAATTGTCATTTCTGCATGGAATTTATTCGGTACGCATATACTGACAGCATCAAGTTCCGCCCGATTCAACATATCGCTGTAATCATTATAAGCCTGTGGGATGCTGAATTTCCGGGCTGCTGCGGCAGCCCGCTCGACAGAACGGCTGAATACAGCTGTTACTTCCGCCTCTCTGTGCTGCTGGTATCCCGGTATATGTGCATTTTTGGCGATACCGCCAGGACCCGCGATCCCCACTTTCAGTTTCTTCATCAGCCACCTCCTGAGAGCCGGCAATGACCGGCACTTATTACCAGTACCATCCCCTTTTTCATTTCGTTGAAAACGCATAGGAAGAATTGGCGATTTTGCCTGCAGCAGGTATACTTACTAATGAAAAGGGAAGGAGAATCGATAATGCACTTGTCGTATCAGCACGATCTTCCTCGTAAAGAAGCGTTTTACAAATTATATGAAACAACCGGCTGGAATAGTAAATACGGATTTTCACAGGAACAATTACATACCGCTATTTCCAATAGCTATTTTATGACATGCGCCTATGACGGGGAACAATTGGTCGGATTCGGCCGGGTGATTTCCGATGGCATCTATCAAACCTTCATCGGTGATATGATTGTGCACCCGGATTATCAGCAACAGGGCATTGGCAAATCCATTCTCGGCTCTCTCGTGGACCAGTGCCGGCTGGATGGCATAAAATGGATTCAGCTCACCTGTGCAAAAGGAAAAATGGCGTTTTACCACAAATATGGATTTGAAGCACGCCCTGCCGATGCGCCAGGCATGCAAATGTATTTATAAAAACAACTGTAATTATTCGAAACTGGAGCGTGAAGTATTATGGAGTCCATTCCTGCAGTCGCCGATTATTTACATAAGAAAGCGAACGTATTAGCAGAAAACATGGTGAATGACATTGTGCTAAAGTTCAAAGCCCAAGTCTCACAGGAAGAAGTTCAGCAGGGAAAAGAAGTATTCGCTGACTTCCTCCGCTTTTTAGGGACGTCTCTCATAAGCGGGGAGGAAAGCATTCATGATGAATTGCTGGAATGGAGCAAACGGAACGGCGAAGCACAGGCAGCCCAGCAAGAGCCGATTTCCGTGGTCATTGACCGCTATCCTGATACCCGCCTTGCATTCATTGACGAATTGAACGAACTGGCAATCAAGTTCGGGCTATCCCGGGAAGCCATTATTCTCGTAAACAGGCGTCTGAATTACATGTTTGATATCAGTATTAATGAAACGATTTTGGCTTATGAACGGCTGTCCGAACGCATCATCCGAAATTCCCAGAGCCGGATCATGGAATTGTCCGCGCCTGTCGTTGCCATTCAGGAAGGCGTTGCTGTCATTCCGTTGATCGGACTGATCGATGAAGACCGGGTAGAACATTTATTCCGGAATGTTGTGCCGAAGATTGCTGACTTGCATATCGAATGCCTGATTGCCGATTTTTCCGGCATACTGGTCATCGATGAACTGGTCGCCCGGCATTTAACCAACATTTATCGCGTACTCGGTTTGCTCGGAATCCGCGTCGTCACCAGCGGCATCCGCCCTGAAATTGCACAGGCAATGGTCAATGAAGGCATCAGCATGTCCAGCCGGCGGAGCTTTTCAACCGTCCGGCAGGCGCTTGAAGCGATCAATAAACAATAGAAACAAGGCTGATCCCTTTTATGGGATCAGCCTTGTTTTTTACTGCTTTGTATAGTGGCGGATAGATGATGGGTTTTCAATGCTGTGAGCCGGTCAAAAACGGGCCAAGCGGCCGATGGTCTCCAGATCCATCCCTAACTCCCGGTAAAAGAGAATCTGTTGAAGGCTGTCCACTTCGGCCAGGCCATAGATCCGGTAACCTGGCGAATTTTTCCTGGCCGGCTTCAAAAGTCTGATTGCATCATAATAGCAGAGTGTCCGGGTGCTGATTCCCGCGATACTGCTGAGCTTTTGAATGGTGTATTCCATCCCTGTCACCTCCTGTCACGCAAACTGTACCCCTTTATGCAGCGTCAAGGTCAACAGGAAAGTGTGTATTAGGAACTGCTGTTTCCGGTCATCACCACTTCTTCGAATGGCTGCACGATAACAAAACCCTCCCCTTTAAATTCCATCTGAATCGATTCGCCGCTTCCCCGTCCGATGAATGTCCGGAAGCTGACATCTGTCCGGAAATCCGGTGTCAGGTTCTCTGACCAGGCTACGGTTGCATTCGGATCTGTGATGACCGGTTCGCCGGGTTTCACCAGGAGTGTCAGCGGTTCGTAATGACTTGTGATCGCCACGCGCCCTGTTCCGCTCAGTTTCACGTTGAACAGACCGCCCGCCATCATGCCCGCAACCCGTTTCATCAGCCGGATATCCCATTCAATGCCTGGCTCGAATGCCAGTAAATCGTTCCCATTGACGGTAATGGATTCACCATTCAATTCGAAAATCGTGATTTTCTTTCCTTGGTCCGCTAAATAGAGGCGGCCCTGCCCACGTGCTTTCATGAGCGATGCCCCTTCACCGGTGAGCGCTTTTTTGAACATCTGACCCACGCCGTGATCCAGCAGCCGTTCCCGTTCGAATTTAATCTGTCCGGTATAGGAAATCATCGATCCTGTCTTTGCCCATACCTGATCAGTCAGATTCACTTCAAGCACCCGTGGTGTTTCAAGTTCAAAAAACTCATTTTCCCGCTCATCCTGCTTTGTCTGCTTTACAAATTCTTCGATTGTATATTTGCCCATCTTGTTCGTCCCCTTTCAATATCCTGATTTGGTTCCTTGCCTGCCCTTATTCATACGTACAGACCCGCCGGTAAGTTTCGCAGGCTACGCCAAAAGTCTGAGGGTAAAACTGGTCCTGTGCCTGAATCCCTTATTTGAAATCCAATGTACCTTTAAAGTGTCAGATAGCAAAAAGAAAAGGAGGCGGCACAAATGGACATCTTTATTGTATTTTTAAACACCAACATATTGCTGTCCCGGAGCATTCAGCGGTTTATCGATTACCCCTACCGCCATACGTCTCTCGCTTTTGACGCCGGATTGCAGGAAGTCTACAGCTTTGGGCGAAAACGCCCGGCGAATCCATTCATCGGCGGATTTGTCAAAGAGGATTTCACTGATCCATTCTTTCAGCAGGCGGAATGCGAAATCTACAGCTGTCCTGTTTCCAATGAGCAGTCCCGGAAAATGCGGCAGCTGATTCAGGCAATTGAATCAGCCCAGCATTTATACGGCTATAATTTCCTCGGTTTATTCGGTGTTCTATTTCAAAAACAGTTCCACCGGCAAAACCGGTTCTTTTGTGTGCAATTCGTAGCGAAAGTGCTGAAGGCAGGCGGGCTCTCCCCGACAGCAAAGCCTTCCTGCCTTCTGAAACCTGAAGAATTGGCCGGTGCGCCCGGTCTTCGGCTCGTCCAGCAGGGCACACTGGCGGCTTACAGCCATATCGCATCCTTCCCGTCCCCGCTCTCCGCAGTTCCAGACAGCTCGCATCTTCCCGAATCGGTCTGAGGGAACTGATAAAACACCCCTATGGACAGGGGGGCAATAACCCGGAAAAGATAGATTAATCCCCCCTATTATGCCTGTCTCTTCAGGCGGTCCGCAATCAGCTGACTGATCAGACCTACGATGCTTATGAACCCGATGAACAGCGGAATGGCAATTCCATACAATGTTCCGAAACTCTCGACGTCTTCATACATAAACAGCAGCAGCCCGATTCCTGCATAGAACAGATAGCCCATTCCGACGATGCCGAACCACAGCCATTTTTTAAGAAACACCGGTACTAAAAGCGGTCCTAAAACTAAAAGTGATACTTGAAAATACGCCATGACCATATTTGCGGTATACACGCGGGCAGCCATTTCCTTTCATTGCCGCTTATAACGCGGACTGATCTGCCGGCCTCCGGGTTCCTGCATCCTTACAAGTGCCCATAAGCAACCGGCCAGCAGACAGAACAGCACGATCATGATAAACGTCAGCAGATTAAAAAAGATTGAATTCGTATACGTGTTCAGCAATGAAGGGAGATGATCTTCGTTAAAAGACGGATGAAGCCGGATCAGTTCTTTCCGCACCGCTTGGGCAGCCGCCACTTGATAGACGGCAATTCCGATTGCCAGCAGCGCAAACACGGCTGCACTTACCCTGATCTTTGCTGCCGGCCATGCTCTTTTCATGAGGCGCATACTGTAGGCTGTCGTCCCATACAGGAACAGACACAGAAACGGCCAAAGAAAGACAAGCGGGAATATCCCTGGATTGCCGTTTCCGCCGCCCCATGTCCCATCGGCTGATCCAAGCGGTTCGGTCAACCCGTTGATGGAATAGAAAAGCAGAACCGTCAGTCCGGCACTGATGAGGTAGCCGAAAAAGAATAATTTTTTCATTTCCCCGCTCCTTCTGCAATTGCATGTGATCACTTATCGCTTCTGCATCTGATGCTTTCTTTCCACTAAAGCTCCCACAATCGTCATAAGAATCAGATACGGCACAATGAATAACCCGTATCCGGTGCCATACGTGGTGATATCCGCAGTGAAATGTAAATACACACCCCACAGCCCGTATAACGCATAGCCGGCGGCAACTGTTCGTGCCCACACCCACTTTTTGAACAGCAACGGCAGCAAAAGGGGGGCGAGCAGCAGAACCCCCATCTGAAATGCCCATAAGACATCCCTGATTCCATCCATCGTTCATTATCCCTCTCACTATAAAATCACGTTCACTTCTCTATTATTCGTACTGCATCCGACCAATTCCTGTAAGGGAAATAAAAAAATCAGCCGCAGATAAAACCTGCAGCCGATTCGGGCTATTTGCTCTGCTCTTTGGTCAGCTGCATGCGCGAATTGAATAGCGCCGGATAAGACAGAAACCCGAGCATCGCACTCGTCACTGCCGCATTCGTCATGATCAGGAAAATGATCAGCAACTGAAACTGGACGGCTTCAATCGGATCAGCGCCCGCAATGATCTGCCCACTCATCATACCCGGCAGCTGGACGAGCCCCATCGTTTTCTGACTTTCCAGCGTTGGAATCATGCTTGCTTTAATGGCTTGCAGCAGCCGTCTGTGAATCGCCTGACGAGGCGTGCCGCCCAGCGACAACAACAATTCAATCTCGTCCCGGCGGCCCTCGACTTCCGAAGAAAACCGGTTGAGGAACAGGATCGCCAGCACCATCGAGTTACCGATCACCATACCGCTGATCGGAATGATGTATTGTGGAGTGGCCGGAATAATATCAAAGCCGAGCAAAATCCCCTGCGTCAACACTTCCACGACGATGAAAGTCAACGCCACCTTGGCCGTGATGCCCGGAATCACCATTCCTTTACGCTGGACATTATGCGTCGCTGCCGCAATCATTAAGGTGATCATCAGTAAAATAAAGATCGGGTTTTCTGCCTCAAAAACGAATTCCAGCAAGTATCCGACAGCCAGCAGCTGAACGATGGACCGGACTGTCGCAATGATTGCATCCCGCTCGAGTCCGAGATTCAGCGTTTTAGATAAAACGATGGGAATCAGAACAAAAATTAAGGTGAGGGCAAGTGTTCCGTATGTCATGCTCTGCCCCCTTTCAAAAATTGCTGTACGCGCTGTGCCGCCGGATACTCCAGTACATGTTCACCGCTTTCCGCCACTTCGCCATCCATCATGACCCATGTATAATCACCAATTCGCAGCGCTTGATCCAGATTATGCGTAATCCAGATGATCGTCACACCAAATTTCCGGTTGATGGCCCGGATCAATTCTTCGATTTCCCGCTGGGAGGTCCGGTCCAATGAGGAAGTAATCTCATCCAGCAGCAGGATATCCGGACGATTGACCAACGTGCGGGCAATCGATACTTTCTGCCGCTGTCCGCCCGACAGTTCCTGACTGTTCCGATTCAGAAAGTCGCGGAGAAGACCAACATCCGCAAGTGCCGTTTCTGCTTCTTCCGCTGTCAGGTCTTCTCCTTTGAGTTTTCGGGGTACAGCAAGATTATCCGCCACTGTTCCTTCTATCATTGGTGCATCCTGCAGGGCAATACCGACAATCTGGCGTAAACGGATTGGGCTGATCCGGTCGATCGGTGTCTCCTGGATGAAAATTGTTCCCCGGTCTGGTGAAATCAATCCATTGCAAAGTTTCAGCAACGTGGATTTTCCCGCTCCCGAAGGCCCGACCACTGTCGTAATTTTCCCATCCGGAAATGAACCCGTAACACCTTTTAGGATGGGGGTATCCCCAATCGAGTAATGGACATCCCGAAAATCGACAGCCGGCTGTAAGAATTCAGCCATCTGCTCACCCCTCTCCGTTCTTTTCTCTTCATTAAACAGATTACCGGACAAACCGGAAATCTGCCAGCAGACAAAAAGCACGGACAGATAACGTTTGTTATCCGTCCGCGTTATTTTCATTCCATAAGGTCCCGTCGGCTATAGCCGTAAAAACCAATACCCGTTAAGACCGTTGCTATCAGCAGCAGAAAAAATGAATTCGTGATATCCAATTCCTCGATCGGCAGCCGGGATACATAGTCGAACGGCGAGAGACCGGCGAGCCAGTCCGGCAGCTGCAGCAAATCACCGAGGTAAACAACAAAAAACGAATACGCCAAGTACAGGTAAGCCAGCCCTGTCCATTTTGGTGCAATGCCTAACAGCAATGCACCCACGGCTGTCATCACCCACATGGCAGGCAAATAAACCACTGCCGCTTCCACTAGAGATCCCAATTCGAAAGTTCCGGTGAGTACCGCTTTTCCGGCCAGCCACAGACCAAACACGGTTAACAGCTGAACAAGAACACTGACTGCAACTGCCAACCCCAAATAGCTGCCGAGTTGCCGGCCACGGGAAACTGCCCGGCTGAACACATGACTGACCCGCCCCTTTTTTTCTTCTCCCTTTAACTTTAGAAACACCAGCAGGACAGGCGTCGTGCAGATCATTGCCATCACGACCAGCAGGAGTGATACGAACTGCTCTGCAAGCGAAAAATCGCTGTCCGGTGGCAGGAGCGTTTCCAGCATTTCATTGTTCGCAAAATATGATTCCAGATCACCAAGCACGGAACCATAGGAGAGCCCCAGAATGAACATGCCGACCGCCCAGGCGATGAGCGCCGTGCGCTGCAGCCGGACAGCTAAGCCGAACGGTCCCTGCAGAAAGAGGGAAGCTTTCTTTTTACCTCTGCGCGATGGCAGAAAACCGGCTTCTAAGTCCCGGATGCCATCCAGAAAGAATGCCAGTAAAAACAGGGCCGCTGCTGCTAGCGTTACAATGAAAACCGGCAACCAGTAATTGTTCACATATACTTCCGTCCGCAACACCCAACCGAATGGCGACAGGTATGACAAGGTCTCGTTGCTCACGTCACCAACTGCCCGAATCAGGTATGCAAAAATCAGAACAGTAAGAGACAGCCCGACTGTGCCGCGCGCACTTTCGGCCAGCTGAGCGAACAGTGCAGTGAGCGCGGTAAAAAAAAGTCCGGTCACACCTAAAGCTGCACCATAGAGCAATGAACCTTCTAAATCGATGCTTACAATTCCCAGCGCATACAGACTCAGCCCCACCAGCAGGGCCAGAAGGACATTGGCTGCTGTCAGCACTATTGCAGTTGCTGCCAGACTCGACAGCCGACCCACGGGAAGTGCACGGACCAGCTCAGTACGGCCATCCTCTTCTTCGGCCCGCGTGTGGCTTGCTGTCAGCAGAATCGCCATAATACCGACAGCGATGGCGGTAAATAACAAAAGCTGATGGGCCACTAATGCGCCAAGCGTGTAATTATCAAGTCCATATCCCGGTCCGACCATCGCAACCATGGCCGGGTTATGCATCGTCGCCGCTATTGCCTGCCGCTCCGCATCATCTCCATAGAGTCCCGTCAATGCCCACACAATCATCCACGTAAAACCAGCGATGGCGATAAGCCAGACCGGCAGCCGGACCCGGCGGAGCGCCATGCCTGTAAGTCTGCCTGTTCCCGCTGTTAACTGGTTCATCAGAAGCCACCTCCAACCCGCACCGGTTCTCCCGTGTTGTCATAATGCCGCATGAACAAGTCTTCAAGCGTCGGAGGTGCACTCTCCAGTTTCGTAATCCCGTATCGGCTCACGTATAGCAGCACTTCATCCAGTTCTTCCATATCCACCTGGAAGGATACCGATTGGCCGTTCCGCTTCAAAGCATGGATTCCCTTGATACTCCCCAAGGAAGGGATGGCTTTCTTCGTCTCAATGAGCAAATTGGTTCTGGTCAAGTGACGTAATTCTTTCAGTGAACCGGTTTCGATGATTTCACCTTGCCGGATGATGCCGATCCGGTCACATAATTTCTCGACTTCAGATAGAATGTGACTGGAGAGCAGCACACTCTTGCCTCTGTCCCTTGCTTCTACTATATACTCCTGGAAAATCCGTTCCATGAGCGGATCCAAGCCGGAAGTCGGTTCATCCAGGATGAACAAATCCGCATCGGATGAGAAAGCGGCGATCAGTGCAATCTTTTGCCGGTTCCCTTTTGAATACGTTCCGCATTTCTTCGTCGGATCCAGGTTAAACCGCTGAATCAGTTCTTCCTGTCGACCGGCACCGCTCGCTCCACGCAGTTTCAGAAATAAGTCAATGACTTCTCCACCCGTCAGATTCGGCCACAGATTCACATCGCCCGGCACATAAGCGATCCGTTTATGAATATTCACCGCGTCTTTCCAGACATCCTTGCCGAAAATTTTTGCGTTTCCATCCGTCGCTCTCAGCATGCCCAGCAGAATCCGGATGGTCGTCGATTTCCCTGCACCGTTTGGACCGATAAATCCGTACACTTCCCCTTCATTCATCTGAATGCTCACGTTGTTCAATGCGGTAACACTGCCGAACTTTTTAGTCAGGTTTTGTGTCTGGAGAACTTCCATTACGTTCTATCCCCTTTTTCATAAAAGCTTTCTTTCAGGACATCCAGGTAGCCATAGAACTCTTCCCAGTACGGGTTCAAATCAATCTCAGACAGTTTTTTTCCTTCCAGCTGCTTTGTTAAATCATTTTGATAACCCTCGATCGACCAGCGGATCAGCTGAAACGCTTTCTCAACATCGATGCCGGCACGGAAACGGTTCCGGTCGATTCCGCTATAGAGTTTCTCGTATGCCAGCGCGGTCATTTCCCCAAGCCGGGTTTCAAGATGAGCCGGCAATGCTGAATCCTTCTGCAGCATGACAGTTGCCATAAAGCTGAATACATGCCGATATTTAATGTATGTCTCCATTTTTGCCTGAGCCGCCTGCCTGAGCCGTTCAATAAAGTCAGGTTCTGTTTCATCAATCCGCTTTAAATAATGCTCGAGCATGACATCCAGACTGTAGTTCACCAAGTACTCATACAGTCCTTTTTTGCTCTGGAAGTAGTAGAAGAGAATACCCTTTCCAACTTCCGCGGCTTTTACAATCCGATTGGTCGATGCCTGCGCAAATCCATTCTCTGCAAATTCCGCAAGTGCCGCTGCCAATATTCGTTGTTGCTTATCCGGTTCCAGACTCTCAAATTTATCAAGAATTTTACCCATCTCCTTTTGACCAGCCTGGTCAATTCCAATATACGCTCCCTGACCAATGTGGTCAATATTAAATTAATAGAATTTTTCGTAAAAATACAGGTAAAGCGCAAGCTGTTGCCCTGCCTGCTATGAAGTGCTATCTTGTTAAAGTACTAAAGAAGTTATAGGGGGTTTTATAATGATGGCTTTAGATAAAAAACAAGGCTGGGCCCTGCTGACAGGGGTCTTATCCTTTTCGCTTTTAACCGGTTGCAGTGATACCGAGGAAGCTGCAGAAGAAACCACATCCGCTTGGGATGAAATCCAGGAGGAAGGCGTATTGGAAATTGGAACATCCGGTACTCTTCTTGCCACTTCATTCCATGATGAAGAAACAGATGAACTAACAGGCTTTGAAGTTGAAGTCGCACGTGAAGTTGCTGACCGGCTCGGATTAGAAGCTGAATTCACAGAGCTTGGTTTTGATGAAATGCTGACGAGTGTTAATACGGGCCAACTTGACATGGCAGCTAATGACATCGAAATTACAGAGGAACGACAGGAAGAGTTCGCTTTTTCAACTCCAATAAAATATTCTTACGGCGTCGCTGTTGTTCGTGAGGATGATTTATCCGGCATTGAAACCTTGGAAGATGTGGAAGGAAAGAAAGCAGCTGGAGCGGCTACTTCCATCTATATGGATATTGCCCGGGAATTGGGAGCAGAACCGGTCACTTACGATAATGCATCAAACGAAGTATATCTGCGTGATGTTTCCATTGGACGTACAGATGTTATCTTAAATGATTACTACCTGTCGCTCTTTGGCGTCTCTGCATTTCCGGATTTGAATATTACTATCCATCCGGATATCAAATTCAATCCTTCTTCAGTTGGATTGGTTATGAATGAAGAGAATACGGAGCTTGTCGAAAATGTAAATCGCGTCCTGGCTGAAATGCTTGAAGACGGAACAATCACGGAACTCTCCAAAGCATTCTTTGGTGGCGAAGATGTTTCACAAGAACCTGATGTCGAGTAGATGAGGCTAGGGAGGTCTTCAAATGAACGATATTGAATGGGGCCTTCTGTTTGATCCGCAGCTGGCAATTGAATCCTTTCCTTATGTGCTGAGCGGTATCTGGTATACGCTGTTGATTTCAGTCGTGAGTATGGTCATCGGACTGATCATCGGTTTTTTCCTGGCGCTTGCGCGCACTTCACGGATCGCTCCGCTGCAATGGTTTGCCCGGTCCTATATTTCTTTTATGCGGGGTGTGCCGATTCTCGTCATCCTGTTTCTGCTCTATTTCGGATTTCCGGTCATTGGTGTGGAATTTACGGCATTGCAGGCTGCGTTGATCGGCTTCAGCGTCAACAGCGCCGCCTATATGGCGGAAATCCTCCGGGCAGCGCTTGCGTCGGTCGATAAAGGCCAATGGGAATCCGCTCAGGCGCTTGGCCTGTCGTACTGGCAGATCATGCGGCGCATTATCCTGCCGCAATCCATCCGCATTGCAATCCCGCCGCTGTCGAATGTCCTGCTCGATCTGATCAAGGCTTCATCACTCGCTGCGATGATCACCGTGCCGGAAATCTTCAACAAAGCCCGGATTGTCGGTGCACGTGAATATGATCTGCTGACACTGTTGATCGTTGCTTCACTTATTTACTGGGGCATTTGTTCTATTATGACAGTGTTGCAGAATCACTTGGAGCGGCGCTATGAGCAATATCTGCGCTGACCAAAAACCCCCCTTGCCGTTTTAAAACGGCAAGGGGGGTTTTTAGTAATTGTTCAATTAAGCGGCTGCTCAGGTTCCGGCAGATTGAGCTGCCAGGAAACGCCAAACCGGTCCTGTACCCAGCCGAACTTCTTGCTGAACGGATAGGTATCCAGCGGCATGAGGATCGCTCCTCCGCTTTTCAGCTTATTATATGCCTGGTCAATTTCTCCATCTGATTCGCACGTAACGTACAGTGAAACTGATGGAGTGAATGCAAAATCATGTTCGACTGTACTATCAATCGCCATGAATGTCTGGCCCTGGATCGCAAAAACGGCCTGCAGCACAGAGCCGTCTTCATTGTACATGATATCCAAAATTTCCGAGTCATCAAAAAGCGAGACATAGAAGCGGATGGCTTCCTCCGCCTGTCCGTTGAACATAAAAAATGTGGTGATTTTCGCCATTGTGCTGATGCCTCCTCAGCTCTGGAGCCGGTCAACGAATTCTTCGATGCGCTCCAGTGAAGTCAGATTCCGGTTACATGTACGGCTGTCGCGGCAAATATAATTTCCTTTTTTCACAAAGGTATCCTGCGTCGATCCCTTTGTTTCAGACAGGAACAGACCGGTCTCCGTGTGATTATTGCAGAATGCGCAAATGCCTTTTTTCATGCTGCTGTTGAAACTGCCTGATACACCGACAAGCTTGCCGTCCTGCTGCAGGATCAAATACCGCCGCTGTGACCCGATGTCATCCCAGCCGACATAGGAGAATTCCCGTAAATCGGTTTTCACCAGCGCCGGCACCTTCAGTTTTTTCGCTTTCGGAAACAGTTTTTTCACGGTCTGTTCATTGACGTCATTAAACGGAATCAAGTAAGGCTTCAAGTGCGCCAGAAAGCGCTCGGCCTCTTCTTTATCCTGAATGTGCGAGAGAGGGTCAAGCAGCCACCGCTGTTCATCTGTCAGTTGCCCGAACCGCCCCAGCACTTTTTCCTCTACAAGTGACTCAAGTGCCTGGAGCACTGACTGATCCGCAACTGTCGAGTGACCATTGACCAGCCGCTGAACCTGTCGCCGGATAAAATTATACTGGTCATTCCTGATAAATGGTTCCATTCATTTCTGCTCCTTTCTGCTCTCTCCTTCTGTCAGGCTGCCATTCAGCCTGACAGAAATACGATTACATCTATGGTAGCCTCCTGCCTGTCATTTTACAAACACCAGGCAAGGGATACAGCCCCCGTCATTGCCCCTTTTTTGAATCAGTCCCGTGTAAAGGCAGCGACGATCCGCAGCAGGTGAAGGAACAGGTTGATGAAATCCAAATAGAGATTGACTGCAATCAGCGGAATCATTGCATCCGTAATGTGCTGATGGCGGATCTGATTGAAGTCATAAATGGTATACAGCGAAAACAGCAGTACGCCCGCCGCCGAGATAAGCAGGGACAGGCCGCTTGAGAATGGCACAAAGAAGCCAAACAGGGAAACGACCACAATCGCAATCAGCGCAATGAATAAGTATTTGCCCATCGCGGATAAATTTTTCGTCAGGCTATATCCGACCGTGCCGTAAATGGCGAAAACCGCTGCAGTGGAGACGAACACGCCAAGCACTACTTCACCGCCGAGAAGACCCACATAATTATACAAAACCGGATACAGCGTAACGCCTGAAATGAGCGCAAATGACAGTGCCAGCAAGCGTCCCATCTTTTCTGCTCTGCGGGCAAAAAGCATTGCCACAATCAGACCGAGTTCAACGACGATCAGCGGCAGGATGAAAGCCGGAGGCACGAACTGCCCCACAATGACACCGATGCCTGAAATTGTCCATAGAATGGTTAAAAACGATAGCACTTTCCGCAGGCTCCCGCCTGCCCCTGCACTTTTTACTGCTGAATAATGTGCTTCCAACTTTTTCAGTCCTCCTGTTAGTGAAAAATGTACACTCTGCTATATCTATACGCTGAAAGTCCGGAAAAGATTCAAATAGTCCTCTTCTTAAACAGGATTTCCCTATTTTCTTCACTGCAGTAAAAACGCCGGCTCCTTTTCAGGGCCAGCGCCTTACCTTATTGGATAATTTTTCAGCCAAACTCCACATTGTGATAAACCTGCTGGACATCTTCGAGATCTTCAATGGCATCAATCATCTTTTCGAACTGCTCCTGAGCATCCTCGGGAAGCTCGATATCATTCTGGGCGAGCATGGTCAGTTCAGCTACAGTGAAATCCTCCACGCCTGCTGCCCGGAACGCTTCCTGTACTGCATGGAATTGATCAGGCTCGGCATAGACGATTACGCCGTCTTCTTCCCCTTGGATATCCCGGACATCCACGTCAGCTTCCAGCAACAGCTCAAGTACATCCTCTTCCGTCTTGCCTTCCACACCGAAAACAGCCGTTGAATCGAACATGTAAGCAACTGAACCGCTGACACCCATATTGCCGCCATTTTTACCGAACGCCGCCCGGACATCTGAAGCGGTCCGGTTCACATTATTCGTCAATGCATCCACAATCACCATGGAGCCGTTCGGGCCGAAGCCTTCGTAGCGGAGTTCATCATAATTTTCTTCACTGCCGCCCTTCGCTTTTTCAATGGCCCGGTCTACAATCGCTTTTGGCACATTGTACGTCTTGGCTCGCTCCAACACCATCTTCAAAGCCTGGTTCGATTCCGGATCCGGTTCTCCTTGCTTGGCAGCGACATAAATCTCCCGGCCGAATTTCGCATAGATCCGACTTGTATTTTTATCTTTTGCCGCTTTTTTCTCTTTGATATTATTCCATTTGCGCCCCATCTATTTCCACTCTCTTTCACCTGAAATATACAATCCCATCTTTAATTATTTTACCACATTTTAGAACAGGATCCGTGCTTCAGCAGTCAGCTGCCCAAATAAAAATCTCCTGCACCCGGCAGGAGATCATCAGCTTATTTCAGCCATTTTATTGCAGTGATTGTCGTGCCGATGCCGGCTCGGGAAGTACAGGAGAATTCATCCATCAGGCTCCGGACGCCCGGAAGACCGGCCCCTAATCCGCCCGATGTTGTAAATCCGCACTCCAGCGCCTTCGATACATCTTCAATGCCCGGTCCTTCATCGGCTGCGGTCAGTTTTAAACCGGTTTTCCGGCCTCTGCTGATCACTTCCAGAAAAATTTTTCCGGGTAATGCATAATTAAAGATATTGCGTGCGAGCTCCGAAATCGCCGTAATGATCCGCGACTGGTCGATCAGCCGGAAAGCGAGCTGTTTTAAAAACTCCCTTCCCATCCTGCGGGCTTCTGCGATTCCGCGCTCGTCCAAAATATCAATTGTCATCAGCGTCGTTTGTTCCATTCCGACTGCAATCATTTCATCAGCCTCTCTATCGGTAATCCAGTGTTCCGCTCAGCGGATTGCGTTGTTCGATCCATGGATGTCCGTTTCAGTCATCTGCAATGCTGCTGCCTGTCTGGTGTAATTGGTTCATCATACCATAAGGCAAAGTGGATTAATAGGCACCCATACCTTCTCTCCTAGCCGATCCGGCTACCTGTCCAACGTATAATTTCTTTCACAGCCAGCTTATTGCGGAGCCGGCTTGCCTGGCCAGTTCACAAGAAAAATCCCCGTAAAAATGAGTGCGCCGCCAATAAGAAGTGAAAAGCCAAGCTGCTCATCCAGCAACAGCCAGCCCGTCAGCACACCAAAGAATGGAGCCAGAAACAAAAACGCACTGACTTTGCCCGGGTTTCCTTTCTGAAGCAGGTAGAACCATACAGCAAACTGAACGATTGAAGCCATGATCGCCAACCAGAGAACAATCCCAACAGACACAGCGGTCACCGAAAAATGCGGATTCTCCAGCAGTGCACTGCCTGCAAGGAGCAGCAAACCGCCAAAAAGCATCTGATAAGCCGTCAATACCCACGTATCCAACCCTTGACCCCAACGTTTCACCAGGAGTGTCGCAGTAGCCCACGCAACAGCACTGGCGAAGCCGAGAACGGTTCCGATCTCCAGCTGCAGCTGACCACCGAGCGTGATGACGACGCCGGTAAATCCTACAATCACGCCCATCCACTGGATAAACCGAAATTTCATGCTAAGTGTTAATGCACCGAAAATGACGACCAAAAGCGGATTGGTAAATGTCAGAATAGCTGATTCCCCTGCTGAAATTGTCCGCAGGCTTAAAAAGATACATCCCATGACTGCTGCCGTCTGGAAAAAACCGATTACGAGGATGCGCAGCCAACCGGCCGGCTGATCCGGATGCGGCTTTTTCAACAGCTTTACGGCGATTGCCATGACTGCGCCAGCCAATGTGAAGCGCAGTCCGACGAGCAGCAGCGGTGACACATACAGCAGTCCGATTTTTCCAACAGCAAATGAAGAGCCCATTAAACTCGTCGTCGTAACGATGAGCACCGCAAACAGAAGTTTTTCTTTCAAATGTCCCCTCCTTACCGAACCTCTTCATATAGAGCGTCATACAGAAAGTTCCAGTATTTCACCATGATAACACGCACATGCCATGGCGGTCCCTTAATCCTTTCACTATCTTTCTGCCAGCCCTTTCCACGCTTTATAATGAAAGAAGATCAGAGGCAGTTAAGCTGCCTCTGATCTTCCATTTTCCGTTCATTTTACCTGGAGTCCGGCAGCCGGTTCCGTTTCATGAACAGATGCCTGGTTCCTGCCCCGTTTTTTGGACAGATACAATGCGGCATCGGCTTCACCGATTACAACCCGTTTAACCAGCAAATACTCCCTGCTCTTCAATGCTAAATACATCAATGCGATAATAAGCGCCATATTCCCCCAGAAAAATATAAACACCGGATCCACCCTTACAACTCCTGCTTCTTTTTCCTTTTTCTCATTTTAGCAGTAATAGGCATTAAGTCTACTGCGATTTTCATGAAGAAGGAAGTAGGGCCGGATCTGCAGAAAACAGTAAAAAAGAGCCGATATTGGCCCTTTTTTAATGCGAAATCAGATATATTGAGGCCTCCCGCCGTCAGATCCCCTCGGTCTGTAGCATACCGATCGTAAATCCCTTGCTGTTGCAGCAATCGAGCAGTTTACCATTTATCACTACTGACGGGACTGACTGAATGCCATACGCTTTCGCCTTCGTTTCGTATTCGCCTTTCCGGGCTTTGTCGGATAAATCATAGATGGCCACCTCACATTCACAAGTCAAATCCTTCACTTGTTTCACCGCATCTTCACAGGCATAGCATCCGGCGGAAAATACTTCAACCAACCGCTTTGTCATTTCGATCGACTCCTCTCCGGTTATAGTGGTCCATCGGCTCTTTTCTGCAGTCTCATACCGGAACAATCATCAGTGCGTCACTGAACGGCCGGCTGAACCGCATAGCAGAGTGAAAGCTTCCCCTTGCTGCCTTCTCCCGGTATCAGCCATGTCTTTCAGCTGTTAATGCCATACTACCATTCGGCGGCTGCTAAAAACTTGATGGAGATCAATTATTCAGTGATCCGGCGGAACTTTCTGACTGCCGCTGCGCAAAGTAAAGGAAGAGGTGATCGTGATGGATTGGAAAAAAATCATTTCCATATTACTGCCGACCGGGTTAGTTGCAGTCCCTTCCATGGCATCTGCAGAAGATTTTTCAATCACGGAAGTAACGTGAATGAAGATGGGACAGCTGATATCTCAGAACACCATACGTACGAATTTGACGGGGAATTCAATGGCATTATCAGGCACCATTCGGTTCTGACAAGAAATCGTCAACATTCGATGCCTCATTGGCTGATATACTGACAGTACAATCGAGGAGGTCATCATGGATACGAATTTATGGCAGCATGCACAGACATTCATCGAACTTTATTACCACGAAAATGACTTGCCCGCAGACCGAATGACGGTTCGGCTTGATACAGTGAAAGAAGAAATTCAGCGGACCGGAACCTACCGGCACACAGCAGAAGAACTGACATACGGAGCACGAGTCGCCTGGCGAAACAGTAACCGGTGCATCGGCCGGCTCTTTTGGCAAACGCTGCAAGTCAGCGATGAACGGGAAGCGCAGTCCGCCGAAGATGTGTTTGCAGCACTGGAACGTCATGTGGTTTCCGCCTATAATAATGGCAAAATCCGTCCGCTGATCACCGTCTTCCGACCATCCGGCATCCGGATCCGGAATCACCAGCTCCTCCGGTATGCAGGGTACGAGACAGCTGGTGATGCGCATTCAAAAAGTTTTACCGCCTACTGTCAGCGCCTTGGCTGGAAAGGCGCCGGCACAGACTTCGATCTGCTGCCGTGGGTCGTGCAGATCGGTGATCAACCGCCTGCCTGGCAGGAAGTGCCTGAACATGCCCGCCCTGAAGTGACCATTGAACATCCGGAGTATGCAGAGTTCAACGATTTGAATCTGAAGTGGTATGCTGTTCCGGTCATTTCAGATATGAAACTCGAAATCGGCGGCATTGCGTACGAAGCTGCACCGTTCAATGGCTGGTATATGGGCACGGAAATCGGTGCACGGAACTTAGCGGATGAAGATCGGTATAATCTGTTGCCTGCTGTGGCTCAATACATGGGTCTCGATACACGCCGGCTCTCGTCCCTTTGGAAAGACCGAGCACTCATCGAGCTGAATGCAGCTGTTTTGTACTCCTTTAAAAAAGCCGGCGTGACGATCGTCGATCATCATACAGCAGCGAAACAGTTTCAGACCTTTGAACAAAACGAAGCAGCAGCACACCGGGATGTCACCGGTAACTGGGTATGGCTCATTCCGCCTGTGTCTCCTGCTGCCACTTCCATTTTCCATAAGCGCTATGATAACGCCATCAAAACACCGAATTTCTTTCACCAGCCTTCTTCTGGCGATCATAGAGAAAAATAAACACAAAAAAGGCTGCAGGATTAATTTCCCTGCAGCCTTTCCCTTAATTACGCCGATTACTTTTGCAGCGACGCAGCCATTCCGCTGTCAGCATCTCTGTTACAGACGCCTGTTCAATCTGCGCATAATGTCCGGCTTCATCCAGTACGGCGAATGTCGCGTGTAAGTAGCGATTGGCCAGCCGCTGGGCATCCCTATAACCGACAACAGCATCCTGGCGGCCCGTGATTATCAGTACAGGTGCATCGAAACGCGCTGCATGCTCGTCGGGATCAAATGAGAACCCGTAGTGAGTCGTCCTGAACGGTCCTTCCAGAAAGTGCCGGTCCCGAGCCAGACGCCCAGGTGTCACTTCCCGGGTATACCGCTCGTAAATGGCTGGTATCTGAATGACCATATCTGTCATGAATTCTTGTTTATCAGCTTCCGACAGATCGGCAATGAAGCGCTCATCCTGTTCGCAGATCATCCGTGCCTCCAATTGCCGCTCATGTGTATACGGAAAAATCATCGGACATAGCTGGAACAGGCCATTCACGCTGCCCGGAAGACGGGCTGCAATCCCGCGCGCCAGATAACCGCCATAGGAATGGCCGGCTACGAGAAATTGCTCTCCTGGTATTACAAAACTGACCAACGCAAGTATGGCTTCAAGCATCTCGTCCGTCCCCTTTAAGCCGGACTTGACCATGGACTCTCCCATTCCCGGTAAATCCGCATAAACGCGTCTAAATCCTGCCAACGGCTCAAAGACCGGTTCCATGAATTGCTTCATAACCATTCGGTCCAGCCCGAGACCATGAAGAATCAGGACAGGCATACCCTCACCGATCACTTCATAACTGATTGTCGCTTTATCCGTCTCCAGTATCATGGCAATTCACACTCCACTAATTCAGAAATACAGAACGTAAATGATAGCTACCAACACAAGCCGGTAAATGGCGAATGGCACGAGTTTGATTTTATCAATCAGCTTCAGGAAGAAACGGATGGTAACAAGGGCAAATAAAAATGCGAAGATGAACCCGACAAGGAAAAACGGCACTGCATCTAGCGTGAAGAACTCCAGGTTCTTGACGAGCGATAAGGCGCTTGCTCCAAACATAATCGGTACAGCCATAATGAATGTGAAATCAGCGGCTGTCCGGTGACTCATGCCGAGAATGACCCCGCCCGATATGGTGGAACCGGATCGGGAAAATCCCGGCCAGAGGGCAATACACTGGAACAGGCCGACAATCAGCGCCTGCTTGTATGTAATCTGGTCCACTGTTTTCACAGTCGGCTCTCCATATTTTTTGCTGACCCAGTCAGCTATGAGCATAAGAACGGCTCCCGCTGCCAGACCGATCATCACTGTTTCTACTGAAAATAAGTATTCATCAACGTAATCTTCGAACAGCACGCCGAGTACGCCGGCCGGCAGAAGTCCGACAATAACCTGTGATAGCTTGAGGTGTGACTGTCCCTCTGTACGGATCGTTTCCTTACCGAACAGCTTATCAAGCCCAAGAAGGTCCACAAACCGTCTCCAGAATACGACAACAACCGCCAGAATCGAACCGAGCTGAATCATAATTTTAAATGTGTTCGCTACGTAAGGATTTAAAAACTCCTTAGATTGCAGCCATAGGTCATCCACGATAATCATATGGCCTGTGGAGGAAACAGGTGCAAACTCCGTTAATCCTTCCACAGCACCCAAAATCAGTGCAACAAAAAACTCCCAAATACTCATTTATTAAATAACTCCTATACTATATAGATTTTCCAACACCCAAATTCCATCATAATCGCTTTTCCCTGAGAAAGTAAGGGTTAATCGGATTTCTTTAGTACAGGACTTCAAATTCTTGCCCGGGTTCCCAATTTCGACACAAAAAAACCGGTACCCCCTGTTCCGAAAGGAAGTTAAGGCACCGGCTTCCGTGCAGACGAACCATTTCTGGACAGGGAACAGCTGGAGAAAGTCCTTGCCAAATCGGAATATTTACTGAACGAAGTGGATATAAAGAAAGTCTTGAAGGAAATGCGGCGGGTCAGTGAAGGACTTGACCGTCATGAGGAACTGGCCATCTCCCTGGATGTGCTTGAAGAAGAATCAGAACGGGATAACCCCCGCATGCCCGTTATTCAGGGGATGCTATCAAACTTCACTTCCATTCCGGAGTTTCAGCCGTTCGTTAAACAAATCGCTGCTTTTTATGAACTTTAAAAGACAGAACGCCATGGTGACCAACTGGTCACCATGGCGTTCTATCTTGTTATTTTATTTGATGAGTAATTCATTTACTTCCACTTTTTTTATCACGATTTTGCACGGCATGCTGCCAAACGAAACAGATTCCAGCCAGCAATTGAAGAGCAAATGTCGTCCAAAGCCATTTCAAGTCCGGCCCTTCCCCTTTTGCCGTCGTGCCTTGCAGGCTATACCCGAAGTACAGGCCGGCGAATGCCACGATGATCAATACAATTCCACCGTACAGTAACGCATTTTTTCGCATGATAAAAATCCCTCCCCAGACCTTTTATATTATACCTCTATTTAAAGTAAATTCATCCGCTTCTTCAAACACTTTCTGAAGAATTGAAAAATAAGTGAAACGAGGAGCCGGGTGAAACGGTCTAATCGGTAAAAGGAGGGCTTCATGATGGAGAAAAGAAATTGGGCCGGGCCTCTTCTGGCGCTGTTGTTTATACTGGTTTTAGCAGCTTGCGGTACAGAAGAAGTTGCCCCTGAAGTGACAGAAGAAGTAACAGAAGAAGAAGTTCAAGAAGAAGTCTTAGAGGAGGAAACAGAAAACGATGGAGAGACGACTGGTGGAATTGTTGCAGGTGAGGTGGAACCGATGATCGAACCCGTGGATGATGACACGTACCGCTATATCCTCAAAAATCAGAAAGAAGAAGCTGTGACCTTTAACTTTACAAGTGGACAGCGTTTTGATTTCGCTCTCCTCAACAAAGCCGGCGAACAGCTCTATCTTCTTTCTTCAGTCAGCACATACATCCAGGCACTCAGTGAAGAAACGATTGCTCCAGGTGAAGAACTCAGCTATGAATTTGATCTGCCACAGCTTGATCTTGAACCGGACACCTACACGATCAAAGCATGGCTGACACCGGAAGACGGACCAGCGTATGAAGTCGAAACAGAATATGTAGTAGAGTAAAGCACCCTGTCCGGGTGCTTTTCTTTTAGTTATAAGTCATGTTAAATGTCTCTGTTGATACTCCGCAAACCAGCTCCACTTTCCAGGAGTTTCCGCTGTTTGCTCCATATTCTGTGCAGTGAAAGACAACATTGTTCTTTAACAGAGCCTAATTATATAAAATCGAGTCACCGATTTTTCACTACTTACTGGAAGAACTCCCTTCTTTTTTCACAGAAAAATCCGCCTGCCTAAGTACTTAAGCAAGCGGATAAAATGCGAATCTCTCACTATATTTTTTCTGTAAAAAGCTTACGATTCAAAATGACGTACTTATTCCACTGTTACTGATTTCGCGAGGTTACGCGGCTTATCCACATCACAATCACGATGCAAGGCCGCATAATAGCTGATCAGCTGAAGCGGGATAACGGACACGATCGGTGTCAGCAGCTCATGGACACGCGGCAGCACTAAGCGGTCGCCTTCTTCTGCAAGGCCCTCCATGGAAATGATGCATGGATAGGCGCCTCGCGCGGCAACTTCTTTCACATTTCCGCGGATGTTCAAGTTAACAGCTTCCTGTGTTGCCAGCGCTATCACCGGTGTTCCTTCTTCGATGAGGGCAATCGTACCATGCTTTAATTCACCGCCGGCAAAGCCTTCTGCCTGGATATAAGAGATCTCTTTCAGTTTCAATGCGCCTTCAAGACCTACATAATAATCCACATTGCGGCCGATGAAGAAGCAATTGCGGGTCACTGCCAAGTACTCGCGGGCAATGTCTTCCATGTTCTCTTTGTCATCCACCTGTGTCTGGATCGCGTTTGCAGCGATGCTCAGCTCCTGCTCAAGATCGAATCCGATGTCGATTCCCTTCGCTTTTGCAGTAACCGACGAAAGGATCGCCATGACAGCGAGTTGTGCTGTATAGGCCTTTGTAGACGCAACAGCGATTTCCGGTCCGGCATGCAGCAGGAGCGTATAATCCGCTTCACGCGACAGTGTAGATCCTGCAACGTTCGTAATGGTCAGAGCCGGATGGCCGAGTTCTTTCACTTTCACGAGCACTTGGCGGCTGTCGGCAGTTTCACCTGACTGTGAAATGAAGATGAACAACGGTTTCTCGGACAGAAGTGGCATATTATAACCGAATTCGCTCGCAATATGAACTTCAACCGGAATCTGAGCCATTTTTTCAATGTATTCTTTCCCGATCAATCCCGCATGGTAGCTTGTACCGGCTGCAATGATATACAGGCGGTCAGCTTGCTTGAGTGCCTCCAGAACGTCCTGCTCAATTGTCAGTTCATCGTTTTCATCCTGGTAGTTCTGAATGATGCGGCGCACAACTGCCGGCTGTTCATCGATCTCTTTCAGCATATAATGCGGGTATGTGCCTTTTTCAATATCATTCATATCAATTTCTGCAGTAAATGGCTGACGATGGATGCGTTCACCTTCCAGTGTATAGATCTCCACACTTTCTTTATTCACAATGACGATTTCCTTGTCCATCAATTCAACAAACTGATCCGTCACTTGCAGCATAGCCATGGCATCCGATGCCACGACATTGAACTCTTCGCCAAGACCAACAAGCAGCGGGCTTTTGTTTTTTGCTACATAGATCGTCTGTGCTTCTTCTGCGTCAAGCAATGCCAGCGCATAAGAACCCTTCAACAGCTCCAGTGTTTTCGTGAATGCTTCTCTCGTCGACAGCCCCTGTTTCGAGAATCTCTCAATCAGCTGCACAATGATTTCCGTATCTGTATCCGACTGCATTTCCACGCCTTCCAGGTAGTCGCGTTGCAGATGATGATAATTTTCAATGACGCCGTTATGCACGAGAGTGAAACGTTCGGTCGTGCTCTGATGCGGGTGAGCGTTCACGTGATTCGGCACACCGTGTGTGGCCCAGCGAGTATGGCCGATTCCGGTGACCGCTTCCACGTTCAGATCCACTTCTGCCCGCAGGTCCGCTATCCGCCCTTTTTCTTTAAATACTGTCACACCGTCAGTGTTGCGCACAGCAATTCCCGCTGAATCATAACCGCGGTATTCAAGGCGTTCAAGCCCCTTCAATAAAATTTCTTTTGCATCGCTTTCGCCAATGTAGCCAACAATTCCGCACATGTAGATGTTCCTCCAATATATAAAATAGGTATGTGAAAGAAGCGCTGTTGTTATACAGCCGCTTTCGTATCACTCATGGACCTGATCCGCCGTTTTGTGCAGCAGATTGCTCTGCTGTTTTACAGCTGACCATAACGACCGGGCCACGGCCGGGAGGTATCCGCCGAAAATTCGATACTCCTCCTCCTCGTCTGCTGGGAAGCTGATTCCGTCCGATTTCCCCAGCACAGGCGCTTGTGATTGTTTTCCGATTTACCTGTATACTTTTCCCTCCTTTAACGGTGTACAAACTACCAGTTCATCATAACCTGTTTCTTTTTATCCCGTCAATTCAACAACAACAAAATCACTTTTGAACCAAACCATCAATCGGAGCTGTCTGAGTTGCTGCCGCGGCTGTTTTATATCCAAAAAACTCCAGGATACGTTTTATGCCAGCATTTCCATTTTTGGTATACGTGTTTATTCTTATAGTATGGAGCAGGAAGTATCATTAAGCTCGAAACAGGCATACATCATGAAAAAAGCTGCAGACAATCCCTTGAATACTACGGGCTGTCTGCAGCTATATCGTATATTTATTAACCAGCTGTCTGCTATTCTTTTAATCCCATTTCTTCACGGACCACTGCTGCGATTTGTTCAACATACCGTTCGCAGTCGTCAGCTGATGCCGCTTCCACCATGACCCGAACGAGCGGCTCAGTGCCGGAAGGACGGACGAGAACACGGCCATTTCCGGCCATTTCCTTTTCCACTTCTTTTATGACCGCAGCGACTTTTGCATTATCGGTCACTGCATGCTTGTTCGTAACTCGGATATTGACAAGTTGCTGCGGGAAGATTTCAACTTCATTCGCCAGTTCAGACAGTTTCTTACCTGTGCTTTTCATGATATTCACAAGCTGCATACCGGTCAGGAGACCATCGCCAGTTGTATTGTAATCGAGAAAGACAATATGACCGGATTGTTCGCCTCCAAGGCTATAACCGTTCGTTCTCATTTCTTCCACAACGTAGCGGTCACCTACTGCTGTCTGGACACTTTGTATTCCATTGTCTTCCAGTGCTTTATACAACCCCATATTGCTCATGACGGTCGTCACAACTGTCCGGTTTTTCAGCCGGCCTTCCAGGTTCAGGTATTTTCCGCATATGTACAGAATCCGGTCCCCATCAATGATACGGCCCTGTTCGTCCACTGCAATCAGCCGATCCCCGTCTCCATCAAATGCAAGGCCGATATCCGCGCCTTTTTCTGTTACAAGGGATGCCAATGCTTCAGGATGTGTCGAACCGACTCCATTATTAATATTCAGGCCATTCGGTGAAGCGCCCATGGAAGTGATATCCGCATCAAGATCAGCGAACACATGCGTAGCGAGCTGTGAAGTTGCTCCATGTGCACAGTCAAGTGCCACATGAATTCCATCAAACTCTTCATCTACCGTCTGTTTCAAATACTGAAGATATTTCTGACCGCCCTCAAAATATTGTGTGATATTTCCAAGATCGCCTGCAATCGGCCGCGGAAGATTATCCGTTTCGGCATCCAGCAGTTCTTCAATCTCCGCTTCCTGTGTATCTGATAACTTAAAACCGTCTGGTCCAAAGAACTTAATACCATTGTCCGCCACCGGATTATGCGAAGCAGAGATCATAACACCTGCATCCGCACCGACAGCACGAGTCAGGTAAGCAACGCCCGGGGTGCTGATTACACCAAGCCGCATTACTTCAGCTCCTACTGACAGCAGACCTGCCATCAGTGCACTTTCGAGCATTTGCCCCGAAATTCGTGTATCCAGACCGATCAGCACTTTCGGTTTGTCTTTTGCTTCTTTTGTCAGGACATGTCCGCCGATCCGGCCCAGTCTGAATGCAAGTTCCGGCGTCAATTCGGTATTCGCTACTCCGCGTACGCCATCCGTCCCAAAATATTTACCCATACTTTTCTCTCCTTCAACCCTTGTCATCCGCTATGCCAGCTACACTTTCTTCACAATTTCAACCGTCACATGTCCCGGAGCTACAAGCCATGAGGCAATCGCTCCCGGGCCTTTGAATTTCACGGATAGCCGCTGCCTGCCGCTGCGTTCTTCCGCTTCCACGTATATCGAAAAATCAGCCGCCGTCAGCGCGGCCAGTGCTGCCGGGTCACCGGTGACTGCCAGTGAAAGGCGGCCATTCTCCGGTTCGGGAAATGAAACAGTATATCCCTTGCCGAGCCCTTTTACTTCAACCGGTACATTCGCGAAAATCCGCCGGCTCTCGCCGGTATCAGTCATCAGCACTTCAGTAGCCTGGAGTCCTAAATCACCTGCAGCTGTACCGGATTCTGCTGCAATGTTCGCACTGACAGTCAATTCTGTCGGAGCAACCGACCGTGTTCCCTGCGGCGGAGACAGGGCTACTTCTATCGTCCGGTCTGAAGCAGTCAGCACGCCGGTATTCACGCTGACGATATATTCCTTGATGGCATCCACTGTACTTTTGGGTCCGAAAATCTGAACTGTTTCCTGTGAAGGAAGGAGCTCCTGCACGATAAGTCCCTCAGGTGCCTCACCCGACTCCCGGATGGTGACCGGTACTTCGCGGCTGTACTCCGCCACATTCACTCTCACTTCAGTGGTCTCAGGCTCAATGGATACTGCCGGCTGTTTCAGCGCAGCATCCAACACCCGAATCTGCGCTTTTGCAGTAAACGACTCATCAATATCTTCCGCTTCGGTGCTTAAAATAGCTTTTACGACATCAATCGATTCCACTGCACTTTCCGCACCTGTTACAAGCACTGTATCCGGCTCTGTCGCTGTGCTTTCGATGTAGTAGCCCTCAGCCAGAATCTGTTCATTGATCTCGGGATCAATCGGGAATTCTTTTGTGACCCGCTCTTCAATTATTATATCCAGTACTACCGGATTCACCCGGACCTGAAGTTCTTCCGGCAGGTTTTCGGTCTGAATCATCACTTGGTGCTCGCCATACGATAACTCGCGTAAATCAACGAATAATGTAAAATCCATTAATTTCTCTGTCGTCTGGACAAGATTCGCCGGTCCTGCGATCTGCACGTCTGCAACAGGCGGCACGCCTGTAACGACCGCACTTTCATTATCATAATAGACTTCAATCGGCACATCCGTCAGCACTTCCGTCACCCGCGCATTTAGCCCGGCCGCTTCCTCGGCATTCTTCACCGTGAAGAACATGAGGATGGCCAGCAGAAGTGCAACAATGCGCAGAAACCAAGGATTATCCATCATTTTATCCATTGCGCTTCCCTCCCCGGGACCACCAGGATGAATTTTGCTGCTCCTCGCCTTCACCAAACCAAAGCTGGCGCAGTTTCACTTCAAAGTCCTCGATTGACAGGTTCCGATGGAGATCGCCATTTGCCGTCAGGCTGATAGCACCCGTTTCTTCAGAAACCACAATCGTAATGGCGTCAGTCACTTCACTGATTCCCAGAGCGGCACGGTGGCGCGTTCCGAGTTCTTTTGAAATGAATGGGCTTTCTGACAGCGGCAAATAACATGCTGCCGCGGCTACCCGGTTTTTCTGAACTACAACGGCTCCATCATGCAGCGGTGTATTTGGAATAAAGATATTGATCATCAGCTCTGACGTCAAATCAGAATTCATCGGAATTCCGGTTTCAATATAATCGCTTAAACCCGTTTCCCGTTCTATGGAAATCAATGCCCCGATTCGCCGCTTCGCCATATAGCTGACAGATTTATTCATCGCTTCAATCAGGCGGTTGCGCTCTGACTCTTCCTGCAGTGTGCTGCTCGCGAACAGCTTGCCCCGGCCGATCTGTTCAAGTGCCCGGCGAAGTTCCGGCTGGAAAATGATGATGATCGCCAGGACACCCCATTCAAGCACTTGCTGAATGAGCCATTGCAGCGTATCGAGGCCGAGTGCCTGCGTGATGAACTGGGCAATAATGATGACGAAAATACCTTTTAATAATTGGACGGCTTTCGTTCCTTTTACAATTGCAATTAATTTATATATGACAAACCACACAAGCAGCACATCAGCTACGTTGATGACAAGCTCGAGTGGCGTCTGATTTGCTAAGTCTTCCAGAAGCGGCATCTGACAACCCTCGCTTTTTCCCTCACTTGCTTTTCAGTATAGCATACTATCAGGGTTATTGCGGCAGCAAAAAAGCCGATTCCCCCAATGGGAACGGCTTATTCGCCCGCCGGTATACCTTCTTCTTCAAAAATTGACATCATACCCCGGATTTCGGTCTTAATCGTGTACCAGAGCCACTCAAATGCCTGATCGATTTCTTCACTGCTGCCGGTGATTATGCCTGTAGAAGCCATATAAGCAGAACCGTTTATCACCGTCACATCCCCCTGCACTTCCCCTTCAATCCGCAGATCACCATTACGTACAGTCAGATTGCCAGTGACCACTTCCCCTTCCGGCACGATGACCATCTCGCCTTCAACGATTACGTTCGGCTGTTTTGTGAACGAGAAATGTTGCTCGTTATTGAAATTCGAGAATAAGAGCGTACTCATCAGCAGCAGGAACACAGCAGCTGAAACCAGAAATGGGTGAGCCTGCAGCCAGCGTCTTGATTTCACCCGGGTTTTTTCCTTCGGCAGTCCGCTGAGTGTCCGGGCGACAAAATCCGGAGGCGCTTGAAGATGAGAAGTACTTTGAATCAACGCCGCTGTCTTCGTTAACTCATGGTAATGCTGCTGACACTTTTCGCATGTCTGCAAATGTTGTTTTAACGTTTGTTCCTCTCGTGAATTAATATCGCCATCCAAATAATCGTGCATCAGGTCTATAATCCGATCGGGACATACAGCCATGCGGCTCGCCTCCTACAAATTGCTCAATTGCTGTCGAAGTGCTTCTCTTCCCCGGTGAATCCGGGTTTTTACAGTGGCGATCGGTAAATCCAGAATTTCACTGATCTCCGCCAGAGAAAGCTCCTCCATGTATTTTAATACGATCGCTGCCCGGTACTTGTCGGGTAAGCGGCTGATTTCATATTGTACACGGTCCTGCACTTCCATCGTGAGGACTTCCTCTTCCGGCAATTTGTCCTTGTTTGGAATCTGTGAATACAGCGTCAATCCTTCCGTCCCTTTGACCTCTGCATCCAAATGGTAATCCGGTTTCTTCTTTCGGATCCGGTCAATGCACAGATTGGTCGCAATGCGGAATAGCCAGGTAGAGAATTTCCGGTTCACATCAAACGTGTGGATGTTCACATAGGCCCGTGTAAATGCCTCTTGCGCTGCATCTTCCGCCTCCTGCCGATTGCCGAGCATGCGAAAACAAATCTGATACAGCTGGTGCTGATAAATTTCGACCAGATCGCCAAATGCATTCCGATCCCCTTTTCTGACTTTCTCCACCCTTTTTTTGACTAATGCATCCATGCGCTCATTTCCCTCCGCCTATGCGGCTATCATTTATATACGGTCCAAAAGATCAGAAGTTTCACTTTTTCTTTTCTTATCGTAACAAAAGAGCGGGTCGGGAAACTATTCAATTCTTGATAATTTAGCAAAAATTGGTGCAAAAAAAAAAAAAGAAGCGGACTCTTATGTCCGCTTTTCTTTATAACAATTTTTCGCCAAATAGTGAACCGATCAGCGCTACGGCCACATCGGCAGTCCGACTCTTTTCATCTAGAATCGGATTCACTTCCACAAATTCCACGGAGGTGATGACTCCGGCGTCATACAGCATTTCCATAGCCAGGTGGCTTTCCCGGTAGCTGATCCCACCTGGAACCGGTGTGCCGACGCCTGGTGTATAAATCGGATCGATCCCATCCAGATCAAGTGACAGATGGACGGCATCCGTCTTCCGCTCCTCCGTCAGGTACTGAATGGCTTCTTCCATTACCGCATTCATGCCGAGCTTATCGATTTCATGCATCGTGTACACCCGGACACCTTTTTCTTTGATCAGTTTGCGTTCGCCTGGATCGATTGACCGGGCACCGATAATGACGACATTCTTCGGATCTATTTTCGGGGCATAGCCGCGCAGGTTTACCAGCTCTTCATGGCCGATTCCCATACTGACCGCAAGCGGCATTCCATGAATGTTTCCGGATGGCGATGTATCACTTGTGTTCATGTCTGCATGTGCATCATACCAAATAACACCAAGATTCTTATGTCGATTCCCGATTCCTGCCAATGTGCCGATTGCGATGCTGTGGTCGCCGCCCAGTACAAGCGGGAAACTGCCGGCTTCCGCTACACTGCTTACTTTATCACCAAGTGCAGTGCTCGCTTCCGTAACCGCTTTCAAGTTCCGGAGATTTGTACCTTCAGAGGTTTCTCCTGTACGCTTGCTGACCTGGATGTCCCCTTCGTCCGTAACCGTGTGCCCAATACTTTCAAGTCGCTCTGTTACGCCGGCATACCGGATGGCGCTTGGTCCCATATCGACTCCCCGTCGGTTCTGCCCCAAATCCATTGGTACACCAATAATCGAGATATTTAATTTATTCATAATTTTATACCTCTCCTTCCATTTGAATTTATTGTATCGCGTGCTGTCAGATGGCTCAACTCAACATAAATTAGTATAATTATTCAAAAGCAAGTGCGATCGGAACTGGATCGTTGGCCATTCCGGGCTGGTGATGGAAAACAAAAACGCATTCCGCGGCTTCCGGTGGAACGGCTGCGTTCGCTCGAACACAGCCGGTGACACCAACTGCCAAAGCTTGCAAAAATCCCGCTGCGCACAAGTGCCGGATTCGGACTGTCGCTAATTCCATTTCCATTTCCATTTCTTTCCCCTTCACCCGAAATAAATCGCCTGAATCCGCTCTGCAAGCTCCAATTCCAACGTATCCACCTTGCCTGTCAGTAAATAAGTGCCAACAGTCGGCAATGGAAACAACTCAAAATCCCCTTCGATTATTCGTCCCTCGATCAACTCTCGCCGAACAGTGGATTTTGGCAGAAACGATACACCCAGCCCTTCCTGGATGAATCGCTTGGCAATATGTGCCTGTGTGACTTCCATTGTCCGGACGTTCGGCAGCCGGTTCCGCAATTGCAGCAGCAATTCTTCCCAGAATGTCGGATGGTGACCTGTGAACAGAGAATATTTATTGAACATTTCGTGTGCTTGGATCGGCGGGCCGCTCTCGTCATCGTATGCATCTCTCGGTACGATGAAGAGGAGCGGATCGGTATAAAGAAGACGGGTTTCGATTTGCCGGGACACCGCTGGTCGTGCGGAAATGCCGGCTGACACTTCCCCTTTCACCACTAACTCTTCAATCCGAATGGATTCTTCCACCCGAATGGCGAGTTCCACATCGGCATGGTCAGTCATGAACGAACGCAGTAGATAAGGAAGAACAGTTTCCGCCATCAGCGGTGTAATGGCCAAGGTCCATTTCCGACGATAGCCTTGTGCGTAAGACCGGAGACGTGTGATCCCTGCATCGAATCGATCGAGAATGGCTTGCGCTTCCTGTTGAAAGAGCCGGCCTTCTTCCGTTAACAGTACCCGGTTTTTCTCCCGGCGGAACAACTTCACACCGAGATGTTCTTCAAGTAGCCGGATATGGACGGTTACATTCGGCTGAGACATCAGCAGCCGTTCAGATGTTTTACGGAAATTCAGCGTTTCAGCGGCATCAGTAAAGGTTCGGAGCCAACTCAATTCCATGGTTGCACCTCTTCGATTAATTTTATTTATCAATTTTATTATAAATAATTAATTTTTATAATCAATGAATGGAGGTACAGTAAAGAAAAGGAGGAATTCAAGATGTTCCAGAAAGGTTTGAAAAATATTGTAGCTGTACAGACTCATATCGCTTCAGTGGATGGAGACAGTGGCACCCTACAGTATCGCGGCGTTCCTGTTGCCCAGGCAATCCATAGCCGATCGTTTGAAGAATTAGCGTTTTTCATGTGGGAAGGGCGATTTCTTGCACGCGATGAACTTGAGCAGTTTACCGGTCAATTTAATTATCACCGGGAATTGCCGGAACATATTCAGCAGCTCATTCGTTTGCTTCCGGCGGAACTTCCCCTGATGGATGGGTTGCGGACAACCATTTCCGCATACTCGACCGACATATTTAACCGATTGCCGGGCCGTGAACAAGCGATCGCACTGACAGCAGCCATGCCGGCCATAATCGCTTCGCTGTACCGGCAAAAGCATGGGCTGAGGCCTATTCCCTCCAATACCGATCTCGGACACACGGCGAATTTTCTCTGGCTCCTTACGGGAATCCTGCCAAAACAGGTGCATATTGATGCTTTGGGAACATATTTGAAGCTGACCATGGAACATGGCATGAATGCGTCAACGTTCGCTGCCCGAGTGACCATTTCAACCGAGTCCGATCTTACCGCTGCCGTCACTTCTGCATTGGGCACGATGAAAGGGCCTCTCCATGGCGGGGCGCCTTCAGGTGTTATCGATCTACTGGAGGAAATTGCAGTACCAGATCATATCCGGTCCGTTGTACTGAATAAACTGCAGCAGGGTGCAAAAATCATGGGCTTCGGTCACCGGATTTACCGCACTGCCGATCCCCGCTCGGTTCTGCTTCGGGAAAAATGCCTGGAACTCCAAGCGCATGATCCCTGGCTGGATTTAGCAGTGCAGGCTGAGGAAGAAATAACGGAATTACTTGCTGAACATAAGCCCGGACGCCAGCTTCACACGAATGTAGAGTTCTATGCAGCTGCAGTTATGCGGGCGATTCAGCTGCCGCCGGAACTGTTCACGCCGGTATTCAGTGCTGCCCGGTCGGTCGGCTGGTGTGCTCATGCATTGGAGCAGCTGGAAGATAACGTCATCTTCCGGCCGCAGTCCGAATACATCGGTTCCTGAACAATTGAAAAAGCAGCTACGCAATCTTGATTGCATAGCTGCTTTTTGTATAATTTCCAGCTGACACAGGAAGTGTCCCGTTAATCATATCAGCGGGCCGCCACTTTTGATTCCGTTAAAGACAGGAATTCCTCAACATCTTGTTCACAGAGGGCGATGGCACTTTCCCAGAAACTTTCTTGCGTCAGATCCACGTTCAAGTGCTTTTCTGCCAGTTGTTCGGCTGTCATGCGGCCGGTATCGCGAAGGAGCGCATTATAAGATTCTTCAAAATCCCCGCCTGATTCCAGCGCTTTTGCGTAAATCCCGAGGCTGAACAGGTAACCGAATGTATACGGAAAATTATAGAACGGCACGCCGGTGATGTGGAAATGCAGCGTGGATGCCCAGAAGGTGGGGTTATAGCCGGCCAGTTCATTGCCGTATGCTTCTTTCTGTGCATCTGTCATTAGCTCGTTCAGCCGTTCAACGGAAACCACTCCCTGTTTCCGTTCCTCGTAGAATCGGGTTTCGAACAGGAACCGGGCATGGATGTTCATGAAGAATGCCACACTGCGCTTGATCTTATCTTCCAGAAGCGCAATTTTCTCTTCATCGGATGCCGCATTTTTGACAGCCGCATCCGCAACAATCATTTCTGCAAAGGTAGAGGCTGTTTCCGCCACATTCATCGCATAGCGCTGGTTCAGGGATTCGATATCATTCATCACGTGCTGGTGGTAAGCATGACCCAATTCATGCGCCAACGTAGAAACATTGCTGGCCGAGCCGGAATACGTCATAAAAATCCGGGTCTGTTCACTGTCCGGAAAGCTTGTACAGAAGCCACCCGGCCGCTTGCCTGCCCGGTCTTCCGCTTCAATCCACCGGCTCTCAAAGGCATGCTGAGCGAAATCAGCCATTTTTGGGCTGAAGCGGCTGAACTGTTCCAGGATAAATGCCGCTCCCTCATCGTAACTGACCGACTGATCGGCATCCGCAATCGGTGCAGACAAATCAAACCAGTCGAGCTTTTCCAGTCCAAGCAGCTGGGCTTTGCGTTGCAGGAACGAAACGAACGGCGCTTTATGCTTCGTAATGGCGCCCCACATGGCATTCAGAGTTTCTTCGCTCATGCGGTTCAATTCCAACGGCTCTTTCAGCGGACTCTTCCACCCTCGGTGCTTATAAGTTTGCAGGCGGAAACCAGCCAGATGGTTAAGCGTTTCTCCAAACAGGTCAGACTGCTCTGTCCAGGCTTCGCTCAGTTTTCCGAACACTTCCTGACGGATGCTGCGGTCGGGTTTGCTCATTCTGTTCGCGGCTTGCCCTACTGATAATTGTTTCGGTTCGCCGTCTTCTGTAACTTCAATACTTATCTTTCCAACAATGGTGTTGTAAATCTCTCCCCACGCCTGATAACCATCGATCGCCAAATCATTGATCAACACTTCCTGTTCCAGGGAGAGTTTTTCTTTCGCCTGGGTGCGGCGCTCACTCAGCACAAAAGCGAGCTGGGCGAAAGCGGGTTGTTCCAGCAATCCGCTCCATCTGCCGTCATCAATTCTGGCCAGTTTCTGGTCAAGTTTTGCCAGTACGGAAGCATGCCGGGCACCTAATTCGTTCCGTTTGCTTCCCAGCCCTTTCGCTTCCTGATCGCTGACGTCCTGGGCGGTCAAACAGCTTACAAATGCGCCAATTTCCCGCACTTGCTTGAATGTCCTGTCCAGCAGTGCCAGCACGGCGGATAATGCCTCAGCGTCATTAGAACCAGCCGGCTCATATTCATCCGTCCGCTTTTCCAGCTCTGTCAGGTTTTGCTCAAATTGAGCAATATATGTACGCAATTCCGCTGACTTGCTTCCACCTTCGAAAATCGAATCTAAGTCCCACGTTTTTTCATACGATTTCATTTTGATCTACTCCTTTTCAAACTGAAAAACGGAAAGTCTGTCATAAAATTATGACAGACTTTCTGTTATCTCAGTGATTTTGGATTAAATGCATCTTTCAATCCTTCACCAATAAAATTAATCGCCAGGATAGTAAAAGTGATGGCCAGGCCGGCCGGCACCCAAATCCATGGTTTATCGCTCAAAATGCCCGGATCCCGTGCTGCCTGGAGCAAATTCCCCCAGCTTGGTGTTCCGAGCGGCACACCAAAGCCGATGAAACTTAGACCGGTTTCCGCCACAATCATGACAGCCAATAACAACGAGGCTTGTACAATAACCGTGGACAGCACATTTGGCAGCAAATGCTTCAGCATTACGGTAATCGGTCTTGTGCCGATTGAAATGGCACTTAAGATATATTCATTTTCCCGCTCGGACATGACTTTACTGCGAACAACACGGGTCGCTCCCTGCCAGCCAAGCAAGCCGAGTGCCAGAATCAAGGCGAAGACGCCGGTATCCTGGAAAATGGTTGATAAGACGATAACGAAGATGATGAACGGAAAATTCATCATAAAATCAACAAAGCGCATCAGGATGCTGTCGACAATCCCGCCATAGAAACCTGCGATCAGCCCGAGGACCGTTGCGATTGTAATGATGATAGCGGTAGCCGAGAATCCGATCAGCAAGGATGTCCGGCCGCCGTACAGCAGCATCGTTAACACATCTCGACCGGCAGAGTCTGCTCCGAGCCAATGTTCTGCAGAAGGTTCTGCTTCGATCAGCATCGGATTAACCCGGGATGGGTCAATATCCGTCAGTACTGGCGCCAGGAACGATAGGACCACCATGATAAACAGGAAGACCATACTGATCATTGCTGGAATGTTTCTCAAAAATCGCCGGCGTGCAATCCCCCATTGTGACAGGCTGTTCTTCTTCACTTTTTTCAAGTGAGCGGAGGGTACGGCAGTTTCGTTATTAATGGCGCTCAACTCTTTCCCCTCCTTTTAATGTAGCCGGATGCGCGGATCTACCGCGGCATACAGTAAGTCAGCAATGAGGTTGCCGATCAGCGTGAACGCAGCTAGCAGTAATGCGATTCCCATCACTACTGAAAAGTCACGGTTGGAAATCGAATCGATGAACAGCTGGCCGATCCCCGGATACGTGAAAATCGTTTCAATAATTACCGAACCGCCAAGAATTCCGGCAATATCAAAGCCCAACAATGTGACAATCGGGATGATCGAATTTCTTAAAATATGTTTGTTGTAAATCGTTTTTTCTGCAGTACCTTTCGCTCTTGCTGTACGCACAAAATCTTTCCGTCCGTTCTCAATGGAATCATTCCGCAAGAATTGCGTATAGCTGGCAATCGGCAACAGACCCAGACAAACTGCCGGTAAAATGGCATGTTCGATTTTACTGATGTAGTACGCAAATGTGCCTGTCTCTACTCCAGCGCTGATACTGCCACTTGCCGGCAGCCAATTAAGCTGGAATGCGAAAAGATAAATCAGGAGCAGCGCCGCAACGAAGCTCGGCATTGCAAGCATAATGTAGTTGAAAACCTGCACCGTGTAATCCCCTATTGTGTATGGATGGCGTCCCGCATATCTTCCCATAAGAAATGATACAGAATAGGTGATGAGCATCGCACTGAGCGCAAGTACAACCGTATTGAGCAATTTAGAAAAAATCAGCTCTGATACAGGCATTTTATGGACGAAAGAATCACCAAAGTCTCCTTGGAGAATTCCACCTGCCCAGCGGAGGTACTGCACATGGACCGGATCATCCAGCCCGAGCTCAGCTCTCATCTCTGCGATATATTCAGGATCTGAGTTCAGCGGATCAATCTTTCCGGAGAGGGCATCTCCTGGCATAAGCGTTGCCAGGAAGAATACCACTACGGAAACTAGGAAGAGAATCGGGATCGCCATAGCAATTCTTCGCAATGTGTATACGAGCATGTCATTCTCCCTCATCTTACGTTTTTATATCTGTTTTATTCTGCTTCAGCAGCGTCAGTTACCCACCAGAGATGTGGATCAACCTGTGAAGTGAAGGAATTTGTGTGCACGTTCTGCAGACGTTCGTTCGCTGCATAGACATCAACCGGTGCGTTTAGGAAGATGTTCGGCAATTCTTCATTCACAAGTTTCTGCCATTCAACATAAACTTCTTTCCGGTATTCCTGATCGAATGCTTCAGCACTGAGGCCTTCTTCGATCAATGCATCCGACTCTTCATTCACCCAGCGCGGGAAGTTCCAGAAGTCATCTGATTTCCAGAGACCAGTCGGATCCGGGTCACTTGCCAAGCCCCATGCACCCATGAATACTTCAACAGATGGATCATCAGATTCGACCATGTCATAGAACAAATTGAATTCTTTCAGCGATCCGCCGTTCAGAGAAACGTTCAGACCGACATCCTGCCAGTTCTGGATGATGTACTGGGCACGTGGCTCAGCGATCTCAGAACCAGACATTGCATCAAAATTGATTGTGAACGGATCGCCATTCGGATCTTCACGGAAACCATCACCATCTACATCGACATAACCGGCTTCATCGAGAAGTGCTTTCGCTTTTTCCGGGTCATACGTATACTGTGTCAGTTCAGCGTCGTCTGCTTTTGCCCAGCTTACTGGCGGCATTGGCGCTTCGATCAATTCACCCAAACCGCTTGAGAATGCATCGAGCATGCCTTGACGGTCAAGTGCGTAAGCCATTGCCTGGCGGAGCTGCTTATCCTGGAATTTCGGGTTATCCATTACGTTCACTTCGTTTTCAGCGTCCCAATGGCCCAATTTAAAGCCAATATAGCTGTAGCCCAATGAAGCTTCTTCAAACAGCTGTACATTTTCAAGTTCTTTGATTTCTTCGTACTGGCTGGCAGGAATCGCCATGATATCGATTTCGCCATTTTCAAGCAATCCTGTAGCAAGTGAAGCATCCACTACTTGGTAGTTTACGCCTTCAAGGTAAGGAGTTCCCTGCCAGTAATCTTCAAAACGCTCCAGCTCAACGAGTTCGCCAGGAACGATATTTGCCACTTTAAATGGACCTGTTCCGATCGGTGCTTTACGGACCGCATCAGATTCTGCAAGTTCAGCTACCGGAATGCCTTCATAATAATGCTTCGGCATCGGGTATACCCAGAGGTTGGACATAGTATTCGGCTGGAGTTCAGTCAGTTTCACTTTCAGAATCTGATCGCTGACAACTTCCAGACCGGAAATTGTTTCTGCTGTGCCGTCATGCTTTTCCGCGGCACCTTCGATCATTTCCACGTTCGCGTAGCGCGGACCTGTGTAATCAGGATGTGCGATAACTTCGTAAGCGAACGCCATATCTTCAGCCGTCAGTGGCTCGCCATCATGCCATTCAATGCCATCTTTAATAGAGAATGTGATTGTTTTTGCTTCTTCATCAATTTCATACTCGGCCATTTCCGGCACCGGCAGGAGATCGTCTCCTGTTGCAACAAGTGGATCCATCATGAAGTTCAGGATCAGGTCATCATCTTCGCCTTCATAAAACCCGCGTTCCAGCAGACCTTGGAAAGGCGCTGTATAACCGTAAGTGACTGTTCCGCCCGCTACCGGGTCTCCAACTGCCACTGCTTCTTCTGTTTCACCTTCGACTCCGCCTTCTTCCGGTTCTACTGCTTCTTCGCCGTCTGAACTGCAGGCTGCCAAAAATAATCCTACCGCCAGCACCATCAGCATCAGTAACAGCCATGATTTGTTTTGCTTCAAAATGTTTCCCCCTTATTTTTTATCTTTCATTACTTCTTCGTCGTAAAGCAAACAAGCCACTCGATGGTCTGGCCTCACCTCCTTAAGTTCCGGGACAATGACTTTGCAGGCATCCATTGCAAATGGACAGCGCGTATGGAATACACAGCCGCTCGGCGGGTTCTGAGGATTCGGCACATCTCCCTGGAGCACGATCCGTTCGCGTTTTCTTCTCGGATCCGGCTGAGGAATTGCAGAGATCAACGATTGGGTGTACGGATGCAGCGGTTCTTCGTATAAGGAATCGCTTCCGCCGATTTCCATCATATTGCCGAGATACATGACACCAATCCGGTCGCTCATATGTTTGACGACACTTAAATCATGTGCGATGAACAAATAAGTTAAGTGGAACTCATCCTGCAATTCTTTTAATAGGTTCAGCACTTGTGACTGGATGGATACATCAAGCGCACTCACCGGCTCATCGGCGATGATCAGCTTCGGCTGCAATGCCAATGCCCGGGCAATCCCGATCCGTTGGCGCTGGCCGCCTGAAAATTCATGTGGGTATCTGTAATAATCCTCTTCTCGGAGCCCGACTTTCGTCAGCAGATTCATCACTTCAGCCTGCAGTTTTTTATGGGATTTCCGAGTGTAATTGCGGAGCGGTTCATCCACCAAGTGTCCGACCATCATCTTGGGGTTAAGGGAAGCATAAGGATCCTGAAACACCATCTGCAAATCTTTCCGGATTTCCCATAGCTTTTTGCTGTTGACGTTCGCCAGATTTTCGCCGTTGAAATTGACGACACCATCAGTGGCATCGGTCAGCCGGGTAATCGTCCGGCCAGCAGTTGACTTGCCGCAGCCCGATTCACCGACCAGTCCGAATGTCTCTCCTCTTCTCAATGTAAAGGAAATATCGTCCACCGCTTTAACATCTGCGATTTTCCGTCTAAAGAACCCGGCATGGACCGGATAGTATTTTTTTAAGTTTTTGACTTCCAATAGGATTTCCCGTTCTTCTGTGTGTTTCGCCGTCATCTTCTCACTCCCTCACTCTCTGTCGGGTAGCATTCCTCATAGAGCAGACATTTCGCATAATGTCCGCCGCCCACATCGGCGAGTTTCGGTGTGATTTCTGTACAGTGGTCGGACGCTTTCGGGCACCTGTCCGCAAAACGGCAGCCGACTTCCGGCATATTCTTAAGTGAGGGCACCACGCCGCCAATCGTATTCAGAGTTTCGACTTTTTCTTCAAGGCGCGGAATGCTGGATAACAGCGCTTCCGTGTAAGGATGCTTCGGATCATAAAACAGACTATCTACATCTGATTGCTCGATCACTTCACCGGCATACATGACAACCACTCGGTCCGCCAGTTCGGCGACCACCCCCAAGTCGTGGGTAATCAACAGAATCGACATATTTTTCCGTTCCTGGATGTCCTTCAGCAGTTCAAGGATCTGTGCTTGGATGGTAACATCCAGCGCAGTTGTCGGCTCATCAGCAATGAGCAGTTTCGGTTCCATTGCAATCGCCATCGCAATCATGATTCGCTGGCGCATACCGCCGGACAGCTGGTGCGGGTACTCGTCCATGATACTCTCAGGCCGTGAAATACCGACCTGCTTCAGAAGTTCGACGGACTTTTGTGTCGCTTCCCGCTTTTTGATACCGGTATGGTTATACAGTACTTCATTCAGTTGAAAACCAATTGTCAGTACAGGATTCAGGGCAGTCATTGGCTCTTGGAAAATCATCGCCATATCTTTCCCGCGTATTTTATTCATTTCAGCCTGGCTTTTGGGTACAATATCCATGCCGTTTAACAGGACTTCACCAGACGCGATTTTGGCATTTTCTTTCGGTAGAAGCTGCATCAGTGAAAGGGACATGACACTTTTACCGCATCCGGACTCCCCGACCACACACACCACTTCTTTTTCTTTAATATCAAACGAGACATCTTGGACTGCATTATAAAAGTCCCCATCGATCGTAAAACCGCTATGGAGATTCTTGACTTCCAGGAGAGTCTCCCTTTGCTGTACCATATGTCAATCCCCTTTTTATTTTATTGAGTGATTATTTTAAAAAGTAAGTTTCAGAAAAATCTCTTTTCGAGTATACTAGGCAAGTCAATTTAATACAAGAGTTTTTTATATTTTGTACTTTTCTGTCAATTAAAAATAAAATAAAGTTGTCTCTTTTTTTGAGGAACAAGACTAATTCCATGCAAAAGAAACTCATTATTAGTAATAATCTAATATAAAAAGCGGTATTTACACTTTTTCTTGATTTTTTCAAGAAAATTTATCCAATTTATTATTAATTATGCTTTTAACTATTATACAGTTAAAAAAATAAAAAAAAGCGATTTCACAATAATATTAATAACTTGGCTATCGATTTCATTGTTATTGCATGATCTCTATTCTCACGATCCTTTTATCGGCGTTACAAGACCTGCAATTTACAACTATGTATTCAACTACTGATCAATTGCTGTCAGAGAGTTATGTAGAAAGCATGCAAAAGCTGACTCCTCGTTCTGCTATTAAATATAGAAGTATAAATTACGTTAAAATTGCTTGGACAGATCCAGTATTCCCTGCTGCAAATACTGCTATCTATATTAATTACAGGAACAAAAAAGGATATACGATGTGGTAAAATACCACACGCATATCCTATAGATTGTGCTGCCAGTGTTTTGTCCATTCTATTCTCTGGTTTGCTTTTAACCGAGAGCCACGTCAAGTACCATCATAACAGCAAAGCCGACCAGCAAACTATTGGCAGCCAGTGATTTATTGCCATTTTCCTGTGATTCAGGGATGACTTCCTCTGCAACCACAAAAATCATCGCGCCCGCGGCAAAACTCAATGCATAAGGAAGGATCGGTTGAATAAGACCGACTGCCAATGCACCAATAACTGCTGCGATCGGTTCTACAATTGCAGAGCCTTGGCCGTATAAAAAACTTTTCGTTCTCGTTACACCTTCTCTTCTCAATGGCATCGCTACAGCAACGCCTTCAGGAAAATTCTGCAGTCCGATTCCAAGTGCAAGGGCCACTGCGCCAGCAAGCGATGCAGATTCATAGCCGGCAGCGACAGCACCGAATGCTACACCTACTGCCAAGCCTTCTGGAATATTATGGAGAGTTATAGCCATAAGCAGCAAAAAGTTTCGATTGCTTACTTTTTGTTGTGATTTATCGGAGGCATGTCGGTGAGGAACATAACGATTGATAAGAAAGATGAATAAACCGCCCAAAAGGAAGCCAATTGCCGCTACTGCCCATGGCGGCAGAAAACTGCTATCCTGCGCCATGTCAATCGCCGGTGACAGCAAGGACCAGAAACTCGCAGCAATCATTACCCCGCCTGCAAATCCCAGCATAAAATCCATCAGCTTCACTTTTACTTCCTTGACTGCAAACACAGCAGCTGCTCCGAGTGCCGTCAGTCCCCAAGTAAAGAGTCCTGCTAATAACGCCTGCAATACCGGTGACAATGACAAGAACCAATTCCACATGATTCGATCCCCCTTTCTGTCTCCTGCTGATTCGTTTATTTATTCATATAGTGTGTTATACCCGGCTAAAGGGTTACAAAACAGCAGAATAAAAGCTCCTGTCGAATTGACCAGGAGCTGTATATTAAGATTGGAGGCGCTTTTTATTCAGTTTGCCTAAAGATGTATATGGCAATCTCTTCACAAACCGGATTTCCCGGGGCATCTGGTAGCGGGCTATCCGCTCGCCCAGCCAATCGGCCAACACCTCTTCAGTCAATTCAGTTCCTTCAGCAGTCTGCACAAAAGCCCTCAGCCGCTGACCGAATCTATCGTCATCTACACCGATAACAGCCACGTCTTCAATTAGTGGATGCTGAGACAATACCCTTTCCACTTCAACAGGATAGACGTTTTCACCGCCTGAAACAATCATGTCATCGATCCGGCCGCACAGAAAATAGTATCCTTCTTTACTCCGGTAGCCAAGATCTCCAGTTTCAATCCAATCCCGCTTCCGGTTATTCATCGACCAGCCACTCTTCACACAAATATGACCGATCATTCCATCAGGCACAGGTTTCTTGTTAGCATCAATAATTTTCAGCTGCATGCCGGTTATCTGCCTGCCATTGGTCGCAGGTGCTGCCTTTAAATCTTCCGGTGTTGCAATCAGGTTCAGTCCTGCTTCAGAAGTGCCGTATAAATTATAAAGCACCGGACCCAATGCGTGTTCAGTTTCAAGAACCAGCTGCGGACTGAGTGCTGCACCTCCGGAAGCGATGCAGCATAGAGATTGCAGATCATCCGTGTTTGCCCGCAGCATCTTTTGCAGCATGAGCGGGACCACCGTTACAGCCTCAACGTGGTGTTTCCGAATAAGAGAACAGGTCCGGTGGGCATCGAATCTGCTGCTCAGAACCGCCTTTTTCCCCAATGCCAGACATACGAGCAGAATCGCTAATCCGTAGCCATGATAAAGCGGTGTCGCGATATGGATGGTCTTCAGATTCAAGAAATTAAGACGGATAAGCACCGCAAGAAAAGGATTCAAAAATTTGAAAAGAGAAGGTTTATGCGGGGCTTCTTTTGGCGCTCCGGTAGTCCCGCCTGTCAGCAGGATAAGCCTGCCGGCAGAAGACCGGGACACTTGCCATTCTTTCCCTAGCGACGTCGCTTTTTGCCGGCTGGTGACCGGCTTGTCCGGGTGGAGTATGCATACCTTTCTTAATCCACTTTCACTTCCTTCTACCAAGCCTGTTAAATCAGCATCGCATATCAGAAGATCAAAATCATGAATGCTTGTCAGGCTGCTGAATTGTTCGCGGCCAATTTCCGGATTCAGTAAGTAACAATCTGCTCCCAGCCGGGAAACAGCAATCAGTGAACCGACCAGTGGAATATGATTTCGGCAAAGAACACCTGCCTTTTGTCCAGCTCTGAGGCCGTATGTCTCCCGAAGACTTGTTGCCCAGCAGCTAGATTGTGCAAGAAGCTCGCTGTAACTGACACTTCCATTGTCATCGACTAGTGCTGTGTCTTGTCCATTATACTTCTCTCTGATCTCGAGGAGTGTCATAAGGTTAACACCGTGTTTTTGGACAGTAGAAAGAACTGCCGTCAATCCGCGGAAGGAAAGCAATTGCATTCGATATAGTACAATGACAAGTTTCAGCAGTTTCATTACTTGTCTTCCTTTCGCTTGACTGCACCTGCCATAATCGTCTCCCCTATTCTCCTGAATAACACAGAAGCCACTTGACCATAAATCAACCACCATGGCCGATATACGCGTTTTTTTGTATACATCGACCGGCAGACAATCACTGCTGTGTGATCCGGGTCCATTGCAGGCATCTTCCGGTAAGCCGCCGTCGGCAGAATCATCGGTGTGCGCACTAACGGCAAATATACGGAAGTCACAGTAATACCCATCATCCGCAATTCTGCCTCTGCAGAACGAAGCCACACATCGAATGCAGTTTTGGAAGCCTGATAAGCCGTCCAGTAAGGGACAGGCAGTAACAACGCATTGATCGTTGAAATATTAACAATATGACCTTGCTTTTTAGCAAGAAGCGGAATGACAGACAGTAGCAGTTGAACAGGTGCTTCATAATTGATGGCCATTGTTCTGGTGAAGTCATGAACCCGGTCCAATGACTGACGGATAGGCCGCCTGATAGAAAGCCCGGCGTTACTGACAACGATGTCCAGCCCATTCGGAAGCTGATGAATAAATGTCAGTAAACGCTGCAGCTCGTCCGGTTTGCGCAAATCAGCCTGAACGATGCTCACCTCTACATTGCTTTTTTCAAGATCTTTCCGGATAGCTTGGAGGAGGTGTTCCCTCCTCGCCACTAAAATCAAATGTGCACCGGTTTCACTCAGTCGGTAAGCAATCGATTTTCCAATGCCTGAACTGGCGCCGGTGATCAATATGGTCTTATTGCATAAAGATTTTTGAAGACGGTTTGTATTTAAAGCTGCAGGCAAAAACAAAATTTTTTCAAGCAAGCTATAAGTATACATAGGACATCCTTTTGACAGCAGAATTTTCTTTTCATTAATGTACCATATCTTTCCTGCTCTCAACAGGTAATTCCAGAGCAGTCACGGATACAATTTTTGGACAAACAAAAAAACGGCATCGCTGCCGTTCTAGTTTTGCATCTTCGTATTTGTATGGAGCCTAGGGGGCTCGAACCCCTGACCTCGTCGCTGCCAGCGACGCGCTCTCCCAGCTGAGCTAAGGCCCCTTGATAAATAGCAATGATACAATGATGCGGATGAAGGGAGTCGAACCCCCACGTCCGGTAAAGGACACTAGAGCCTGATTCTAGCGCGTCTGCCAATTCCGCCACATCCGCAAACATAAATGGTGAGCCATGAAGGATTCGAACCTTCGACCCTCTGATTAAAAGTCAGATGCTCTACCAACTGAGCTAATGGCTCCAATTAAAAAAAGCTGGGGCACTAGGATTCGAACCTAGGCATCACGAGACCAAAACCCGTTGCCTTACCGCTTGGCTATGCCCCAACGCTTCTATAAAACTGGTGGAGGGGGGCAGATTCGAACTGCCGAACCCGAAGGAGCGGATTTACAGTCCGCCGCGTTTAGCCACTTCGCTACCCCTCCGCATAGAATATAAATGGTGGAGGATGACGGGATCGAACCGCCGACCCTCTGCTTGTAAGGCAGATGCTCTCCCAGCTGAGCTAATCCTCCAAAATGGTGACCCCTACGGGATTCGAACCCGTGTTACCGCCGTGAAAGGGCGGTGTCTTAACCGCTTGACCAAGGGGCCAATCTCTATAAACAAAACATACTTCATGCAAATTTCCTCAAAAAACAGCAGAGCTCCCAATCGGATTCGAACCGATGACCTCTTCCTTACCATGGAAGTGCTCTACCTGCTGAGCTATGGAAGCAAGGTAAAAGTGAAAACAAATACAATAATAGAAAATTGCCCAGCGACGTCCTACTCTCACAGGGGGAAGCCCCCAACTACCATCGGCGCAAGAGAGCTTAACTGCCGTGTTCGGGATGGGAACGGGTGTGGCCTCTCTGCCATCATCACTGGACTTATTTGGTTGAGTGCTTGTTCACTCAAAACTGGATAACCGACATTGAAATGCTGTGGTGTCTAGCTCGGTGGCCAGGCCCTCGGGTCGTAAGCCGTCCCATTCTGGAAATCAGGATTTCCGCCATGGGCCGTCTCTACGCCGGTCGGGCCTTGCGTGGCCACCTGCGCTTTTCTTTGGTTAAGTCCTCGATCGATTAGTATTCGTCAGCTCCACATGTCGCCATGCGTCCACCCCGAACCTATCCACCTCATCGTCTTTGAGGGATCTTACTTACGTAAACGTAATGGGAAATCTCATCTTGAGGGGGGCTTCATGCTTAGATGCTTTCAGCACTTATCCCGGCCACACATAGCTACCCAGCGATGCCTTTGGCAAGACAACTGGTACACCAGCGGTGTGTCCATCCCGGTCCTCTCGTACTAAGGACAGCGCCTCTCAAATTTCCTGCGCCCGCGACGGATAGGGACCGAACTGTCTCACGACGTTCTGAACCCAGCTCGCGTACCGCTTTAATGGGCGAACAGCCCAACCCTTGGGACCGACTACAGCCCCAGGATGCGATGAGCCGACATCGAGGTGCCAAACCTCCCCGTCGATGTGAACTCTTGGGGGAGATAAGCCTGTTATCCCCGGGGTAGCTTTTATCCGTTGAGCGATGGCCCTTCCATGCGGAACCACCGGATCACTAAGCCCGTCTTTCGACCCTGCTCGACGTGTCTGTCTCGCAGTCAAGCTCCCTTCTGCCTTTGCACTCTACGAATGATTTCCAACCATTCTGAGGGAACCGTTGGGCGCCTCCGTTACTCTTTAGGAGGCGACCGCCCCAGTCAAACTGCCTGCCTGCCACTGTCTCCCCGGCCGATAAGGCCGGCGGGTTAGAAGTCCAATACAGCCAGGGTAGTATCCCACCATTGCCTCTGCGTAAGCTGGCGCTCACGCTTCTTCGGCTCCTACCTATCCTGTACAGGCTGTATCCAACTTCAATAGCAGGCTGCAGTAAAGCTCCACGGGGTCTTTCCGTCCTGTCGCGGGTAACCTGCATCTTCACAGGTACTATAATTTCACCGAGTCTCTCGTTGAGACAGTGCCCAGATCGTTACGCCTTTCGTGCGGGTCGGAACTTACCCGACAAGGAATTTCGCTACCTTAGGACCGTTATAGTTACGGCCGCCGTTTACTGGGGCTTCGGTTCGCACCTTCGCTTGCGCTAAGCGCTCCCCTTAACCTTCCAGCACCGGGCAGGCGTCAGCCCCTATACGTCACCTTACGGTTTTGCAGAGACCTGTGTTTTTGCTAAACAGTCGCCTGGGCCTATTCACTGCGGCTCTCTCGGGCTGTTCACCCAAAAGAGCACCCCTTCTCCCGAAGTTACGGGGTCATTTTGCCGAGTTCCTTAACGAGAGTTCTCTCGCACACCTTAGGATTCTCTCCTCGCCTACCTGTGTCGGTTTGCGGTACGGGCACCTCCCGCCTCGCTAGAGGCTTTTCTTGGCAGTGTGAAATCAGGGACTCCGGGGAATACTTCCCCTCGCCATCACAGCCTGGTGGTTGTGGGAACGGGATTTGCCTCGTTCCCCACCTCACTGCTTGGACGTGCGCAACCAACGGCACGCTCACCCTATCCTCCTGCGTCCCCCCATTGCTCAAATGGCGGGGAGGTGGTACAGGAATATCAACCTGTTGTCCATCGTCTACGCCGTTCGGCCTCGACTTAGGTCCCGACTAACCCTGAGCGGACGAGCCTTCCTCAGGAAACCTTAGGCATTCGGTGGAAGGGATTCTCACCCTTCTTTCGCTACTCATACCGGCATTCTCACTTCTAAGCACTCCACCGGTCCTTCCGGTCCGGCTTCAACGCGGCTTAGAACGCTCTCCTACCACTGTTCATACGAACAGTCCGCAGCTTCGGTAATCCGTTTAGCCCCGGTACATTTTCGGCGCAGTGTCACTCGACCAGTGAGCTATTACGCACTCTTTAAATGATGGCTGCTTCTAAGCCAACATCCTGGTTGTCTAAGCAACGCCACATCCTTTTCCACTTAACGGATATTTGGGGACCTTAGCTGGCGGTCTGGGCTGTTTCCCTCTTGACGACGGATCTTATCACTCGCCGTCTGACTCCCAAGCACAAGTCACTGGCATTCGGAGTTTGTCTGAACTCGGTAACCCGGGATGGGCCCCTCATCCAAACAGTGCTCTACCTCCAGGACTCTTTCGCTTGAGGCTAGCCCTAAAGCTATTTCGGAGAGAACCAGCTATCTCCAGGTTCGATTGGAATTTCTCCGCTACCCACACCTCATCCCCGCACTTTTCAACGTGCGTGGGTTCGGGCCTCCAGTGAGTGTTACCTCACCTTCACCCTGGACATGGGTAGATCACCTGGTTTCGGGTCTGCGACCCCTTACTCATTCGCCCTATTCAGACTCGCTTTCGCTGCGGCTCCGCCTTCTCGGCTTAACCTTGCAAGGAATCGCAACTCGCCGGTTCATTCTACAAAAGGCACGCCATCACCCATTAACGGGCTCTGACTACTTGTAGGCACACGGTTTCAGGATCTGTTTCACTCCCCTTCCGGGGTGCTTTTCACCTTTCCCTCACGGTACTGGTACACTATCGGTCACTAGGGAGTATTTAGCCTTGGGAGATGGTCCTCCCGGATTCCGACGGAATTCCACGTGTTCCGCCGTACTCAGGATCCACTCGGGAGAGAAGCGCATTTCGCCTACGGGGCTGTTACCGCGTATCGCGGGCCGTTCCAGGCCGCTTCAGCTATGCGCTTCTTTTATCACTCCACTGTTGAGTGTCCTACAACCCCAAGAGGCAAGCCTCTTGGTTTGGGCTGTTCCCGTTTCGCTCGCCGCTACTTGGGGAATCGCATTTGCTTTCTCTTCCTCCGGGTACTTAGATGTTTCAGTTCCCCGGGTCTGCCTTCTCATGCGCTATGAATTCACGCATGGATCCCGCCCCATTACAGGCGGGGGGTTTCCCCATTCGGAAATCTCCGGATCGTCGCTTACGTACAGCTCCCCGAAGCATATCGGTGTTAGTGCCGTCCTTCT